>NZ_JAUBTG010000022.1:0-89710 GCF_036702395.1 Microcoleus sp. D3_18_C2
TACTTAAATGGCTTAATTGGTAGACCGCCAAAAACTGCACAAGTATAAATACTTATTGCAAAAGTGACATGCTCCCCTCGATGTACCCGCTACTTATTTAATCAGTTTTAGCCAAAGCGGCGAGAGTACAGCTCTCATTAGCACCCTAATAGCTGAACCAGTTTCTCCGTCAGTTGTAGAGCCTGTTGAAGAGGCTGTTACCACGGAAGCAGAACGCATTTCAGATGCTAAACGGCTAGAAAATGCTATGAAAAGCATCCAAGAATTGCAAAATCTGGCTAGTGAATATGGTATTGCGGATATTTTTCAAGATAACGGGGGAAAGACTTTACAGTTATTAATCCTTTTAGGGTTGCGGATATCACCTGGACGTGAAGGAAACGATGCTATTGATGCTGAAGGAAAAGAATACGAACTTAAAACAATAAATATTGCTCTCAATAGAAGCGGTGGGGTCACTACTCACCATCATTTGAATGAAATTATACTTAACAAGTATCGCAGAGTAGAAGCTTGGTATATTGGACTGTATGAAGGCATAACTCTCAAAGAGATTTATAAACTTACACCGGAAATGCTGGAACCTAAATTTAAAGAATGGGAAGAAAAGGTGAGGCTAAGAAACGAGCCGCTAAACAATCCTAAAATTCCCTTAAAGCTAGTAAAAAAAGGGCAACTTGTCTACTCTTACAGTAAATAATAGTTGCCCGATAGTGTTTAAAGGGGATTAGGTTGTGTTTGTCTAGAAACGATACGTTGCCTACAGGTAGCGACTTTTACACTCAAGCTACCACGAAATTCACCAACTTTCCAGGCACCACAATTACCTTTTTAATCTCCTTACCTTCCAGGTGACGCTTAGCCAATTCCGACTCGCGAGCAAACTTTTCCAAAGCAGCTTTATCCGCACCTGAAGGCACTTGAATTGTGCCGCGAGTCTTGCCCATAACTTGAATTACCAGCGTAATTTCATCGGTAACTAATGCAGATGGATCGACAGTCGGCCAAGTTTGCGTATGCACCGATTCACTGTTACCAGTATTGTGCCACAATTCATCAGCAATATGCGGCGCAAAAGGCGCTAACAAGCGAATCAAAGTGTTAATTCCTTCTGCATAAATTGGCGAATCTTTACATTTAGCATCATTCAAAGCATTGCTGAGTTTCATCATTTCCGAAACAGCAGTATTGAACTGATAATCGCCCTCCAAATCTTCGCTCACTTCCTTAATTGCAGTGTGAATCGCCCGCCGCAAATCCTTCTCAGGTTTACTTAAAACCTCTTTCTCCCCCCCTTGGCAAGGGGGGGCAGGGGGGGGTGAACCAAACTCTGTAACCACGCGCCAAACGCGATTTAAAAAGCGAAATTGCCCTTCCACATCAGCGTCGTCCCACTCCAAATCCTTCTCTGGCGGCGCTTTGAATAAAATAAACATCCGCGCCGTATCTACCCCATATTTGCCCATAACTTGCAAGGGGTCAACGCCATTATATTTTGATTTGGACATCTTCTCGTAGAAGACTTCCAAAGCTTCGCCAGTTTGAGGATCTTTGGGATTTGCGGGGTCTATATCTGCTGGGGGAAAGTATTTGCCAGTAACAGGATTTTTATAGGCCATTGCTTGCACCATGCCCTGAGTTAACAGGCGTTTAAATGGTTCGTCACAATTGATCAAACCCCGATCGCGCAAAACCTTGGTAAAGAACCGCGAATACAGCAAGTGCAAGATTGCGTGTTCGATGCCGCCGACATATTGGTCTACTGGCATCCAATCATTTGTCTTCGCAGTATCGAAGATTTGCTCTTGATTTTGAGCATCGGGATAGCGCAAGAAATACCACGAAGAATCGATAAAAGTATCCATCGTATCTGTTTCCCGCTTCGCCGCAGTGCCGCAACTCGGACAAGGAACGTTTACCCATTCTTCCATCTTTGCCAAGGGCGAACCTTTGCCAGTAAATTGTACATTTTCCGGCAACAATACTGGCAAATCCGATGCGGGTACGGGGACTGTTCCGCAGGTGGGACAGTGAATTACGGGAATTGGAGCGCCCCAATAACGCTGTCTAGAAATTAACCAATCTCTCAATCGGTATTGGATGCGGGCTTTGCCATAACCGGAATTTTCGGCATGGTGAATAATCGCTGCTTTGCCTTTAATTGAATCCATGCCGTTGAAGCTTTCGGAATTAATCATAATTCCTGGTTCGGTGTAAGCTTCGGTCAATGGCAGCTCATCATCATCCACAATTACTACTTTAATTGGCAGTTGATATTGATTGGCAAATTTGAAATCTCGCGTGTCGTGGGCTGGTACTCCCATGACTGCGCCGGTGCCGTATTCGTACAGCACATAATCGGCTATCCAAATGGGAATTTCTTCGCCGTTGAAAGGATTGATTGCTTTGCCGCCTGTGGGGATGCCACGCTTTGGTTTGTCTTCGGCTGTGCGATCGATCTCGCTTTGGGCGGCGACTTCTTTGATGAAGGTTTCTACGGCCGCTTTTCTGTCTGCGGTTGTCACGCGCTGAGTTAGTGGATGTTCCGGCGCTAAAACAACGTAACTGACGCCGTAAACTGTATCGGGACGTGTGGTGAAAACGGCGATTTTTTCATCCATGCCGACAATCGGAAATTCTAAGTAAGCGCCGACTGATTTGCCGATCCAGTTGGCTTGCATTAATTTGACTCTTTCTGGCCAATCTGGCAATTTGTCTAAGTCGTTTAATAACTGTTCGGCGTAATCGGTAATTTTGAGGAACCACTGCCGCAATAATTTGCGCTCGACTTTGGCACCGGAACGCCAGGAACGACCTTCGTTATCTACTTGTTCGTTTGCTAAGACTGTTTGATCTATGGGGTCCCAATTAACTGCCGCTTCTTTTTGATATGCTAATCCTGCTTCTAAAAATTGTAAGAAAATCCATTGAGTCCACCGATAATAATCGGGAGAACAAGTTGTAACTTCTTTTGTCCAATCAAAGGAGATGCCGAGACGGCGAAATAAGCCTTTCATTTGGGCAATATTTTCATACGTCCATTTTGCCGGGGGAATTCCGCGCTCGATGGCGGCATTTTCTGCGGGTAAACCAAAAGCGTCCCATCCCATCGGATTCAATACCCGATAACCTTGCATTCGCTTGAGTCTGGCAATTACATCAATAATTGTGTAGTTGCGGACGTGGCCCATGTGCAGGTTTCCCGACGGGTAGGGGAACATGGATAAGGCATAAAATTTAGGCTTTTGGGTATCTTCTGGCATCTGGTCTAAGTTTTGCTCAGCCCATGTCTGCTGCCATTTTTCTTCTATGGATTGGGGGTTATATCTGGAATCCACAACAATTGCTCCGTGTAGGCTTTAGTAATGTTTGCTTCAGTATTTTTACACATTCAAGGGGCTTCGATTCTGATTTTTCTGAGCGCCAAGGATTTTGGCTCGAATATCTGTATTATATATTGTAGTATAGGTAATTTGAGCTGGGGGGCGATCGACCAAATATCCCGGTTCGCCCTGAAAAGAATAAGCCTTACGCACGGGCGGTCAGAAACCGGGTTTTTACCTGAGAAGACGCGTTACCGTCTGCAAAACCGCAAAAAACCCGGTTTCTTTTGTCTTGATTAGTCCTGGACTAAAAGAATAAATAACCGCAATCCTCAGAAACCCGATTTGTTTGAGAAATCGGGTTTCTTAGCATTTATTCCGGCTTAAATGCTATCTGGATCGATGTTCATTTCCCGCAGTTTGGCGGCTAAACGTTCGGCTCTTTGAGATTCTTGTTCGGCTCTTTGAGATTCTTGTTGTAAACGCTGGCGATATAATCCCCGCTGTTCTTCTAATTCCGCATAGGAAAGAAACTGTTCGCCATCAGGTCTATAAATTTCCAACCTATCTTCTACCAACTCAAATCGCACACCCAATCTTGGACTTATCCATCCCTCCATCGGTTCAATTACTTCTAAGATTCCCTCAATTCTTTGCCAGCCTTCTAATTCATTTCTTTCGGGATCGTAAACGTAATACTCCTCAACTCCATGACGCTGGTAAAATGAAAGTTTCTTATTCATTTTGGTTTGGCGGTCGTTATGGGAGCGAATCTCAAAGACGACTTGAGGAGCAATATTGTCCTCTCGATATTGTATGTAAGAAGGCCGCTCGCCCTTTGGTCTGCCAAACACCACCATCGTATCAGGTGCTTGAGAAATATCGGGTCTGCCCTCAACCGGATACCAGAGTAAATCGGCTGCTACAAAAACGTTTGGGTCATTCTTAAACAGCGATTCGCAACCTTCTTTGATTGTGACAATTAATTTGTATTGAATTGTGCTATCTGCCATCGGCTGACCGTCGCTGGATGGATAAATAATTTCTTCGGTTGTGACTTGCATTGTGGTTGTCTCCGAGAAGTATCTGAGCTGAATTATACTATTGTTTGAAGCAGCTACTGGGGTCGGAAACGGCACTGCATTTTCCCGCATGACATATTCAAAATAGCGTGCAGCGGCGCTTCAAAGCTGCTTGCAAAAGAGTGTTGTACAGTTTTTCCTTAACAGTATAAGCTCCGAATCTTTCCAAGTGCGGGTTGTTCATTTGAGCGTCGAAAAGTAGATAAGATCGATCGCGCAATCTCTCCACCAACTTCACCATCGCCACCTTAGAACCTTCGGGAATTCGGTAAAACATCGACTCCCCAATAAACGCACCGCCGATCGACAATCCGAGAATACCGCCCGCCAATTCGTCCCCGCACCAAGTCTCGAAGCTGTAAGCCCAACCGGCCTCATACAAACCCCAGTAAATCTTCTTGAGCTCCTTAGAAATCCAAGTCGTTTCGCGATCGGCACAACCCTCAACCACCGCCCCAAAATCGCGGTTCACAGCCACCGAAAATCGATTTTGATTGATTTGGCGACGCAGGGATTTCGGATAGGTAAATCTTTCATCCAGGGGAATCAGCGCCCGCTGTCGGCTGGAATACCACCCCAAACTTTCCTCGCCGTCATTTGCCATCAAGAAATAGCCTTGCGCGTATCCTTGTATAATTGTCGGTATATCATATTGCATATATTTATCAGTTGTCATTTCTCAGTTAACTTTTCAAAGTCAACATTAGCAATTAGGAATAATTATGTCTGAAACCATTGAACCTATTACCTTACCGCCCGCCAAAAACCCCGAACAAGAAGGCCAATGGCTCCAACAAACGCTGCTGGCATGGCTAGACTCCGAGTTTATCCCAGAAGCAGCCAACCAGCAAATAGCTAAAAGAGCTGCCCAAATCTATGTCCGCCAGCGCATGGAAGGCGAAAATGACGTGGGCAGCCTCGTAATTGCGATCGTCACCGAAATGCAGGCCTATGATTTTTCTAAAAGCTTCTACGGCGAATTTGCGATCGCCAACGCCGTCAGCGACTTGTTACTCGAAAGTCTCGGCATCGATAAATGCTGTGGCCAGTGAAGCAAGAAGGAGGAAAATTTAACTCATAAGTCTGAAACAAGAATCAACCCCAAACATAATCTTGCCGATTATTTATAAGTTTTTTTCCTTCTTCCTTCTTCCTTTTTCTTTAGAATAAATCTCCAGAAACACGACAATTTCAGAAAAACATCATCCGTATATCCGTGTCATCATCCGTGTCGTGCCTTCTTTCTTCCTGCTACCAGCTAGACTTCACAACACCGGGCAAAAGACCTTCGTGAGCCATTTCTCGCATCATGTTGCGAGACAGTCCGAAGTCACGATAGTAACCTCTGGGCCGTCCAGTTGCCCAGCAGCGGTTCCGCAAGCGAGTCCGCGAACTGCTGCGGGGTAGCTGTTGTAGTTGGCGGTGAATCGCCATTTTGTCCATCTGATTGTTAGCTTGGTCAAACTGGTCTTTCAGGTCTTCCCGCTTGTCGGCGTACTTGTCTACGAGTCTCTGGCGCTTTTTCTCGCGCTCGACCATGCTCTTCTTAGCCATAATCTGTTGATATCCTTAGATTAATCACAATCTACTATTTTACTATATTTTGGTGATTTCGGATCGCTTTTATTTGAATTATTTCTTTTGTCAACAAGATTTTTAGCAACAGGCAAGATGCCTGTTCCACAATAACTCTACATTTTTAGCAACAGGCAAGATGCCTGTTCCACAATAACTCTACACTTTTAGCAACAGGCAAGATGCCTGTTCCACAATAACTCTACACTTTTAGCAACAGGCAAGATGCCTGTTTCACAATAAATTAACACTTTTAGCAACAGGCAAGATGCCTGTTCCACAATAACTTAACACTTTTAGCAACAGGCAAGATGCCTGTTCCACAATAAATTAACACTTTTAGCAACAGGCAAGATGCCTGTTTCACAATAAATTAACACTTTTAGCAACAGGCAAGATGCCTATTCCACAATAAATTAACACTTTTAGCAACAGGCAAGATGCCTGTTCCACAATAAATTAACACTTTTAGCAACAGGCAAGATGCCTGTTCCACAATAAATTAACACTTTTGTGGTACAGGCATCTTGCCTGTACTTAGCATTTGTGCAACACCTAATTATTAGCAGAAGGGTAAAAATCTGCAATAACTCATTTTTTTTGTGGTACAGGCATCTTGCCTGTACTTAACCTTGGTGCAAGACCAAACTATTAGCAGAAGGACACAAATCTGCCAGTTCGCAAATATTGCAAGCCGGATTTCTCGCATTACAAACTGCCCTGCCGTGATAAACCAACCGAATCGACCAATTTTCCCAATCCGGCTGCGGCAACAATATCATCAAATCCCGCTCGATCCTTATAGGATCGGTATGTTCGGTCAATCCCAACCGCTGAGTCAAACGTTTGACGTGAGTGTCTACCGTCACGCCCATATTAATACCAAAAGCGTGGGCGAGAACGACATTAGCCGTTTTGCGGGCAACTCCGGGCAATTCTAGCAGCAGTTCCATCCGCTGCGGCACTTGATTGTTAAATTTATTGACGATCGCCTGACAAGCACCTTTAATGTTTTTAGACTTATTGCGGTAGAAACCAGTCGATCGCACGAGATTTTCCAATTCTTCTATATCAGCATTTGCCAAAGCCACCGCATCGGGAAAACGCTCAAACAAAGCCGGCGTTACCAAATTTACTCGCTCGTCCGTACACTGAGCCGAGAGAATCGTCGCCACCAGCAACTGCACGGGAGTTTCGTAGTTGAGAGTACAAGGAGCTTCTGGATAGAGGCGTTTGAGGCGAATCAAAATTTCTAGCGATCGTTGTTTTAAACTTAACTTTTTAGTCATTAGTCAGTAGTCATTAGTCATTAGTCAGTAATCAGTAGTCATTAGTCATTTGTTATTTGTTTTTAAATGGTTCCCAGGCACGACCGGGGAACCCATAACCAGAGGCTCTGCCTCGCTTGCGTAGGAAAAAAAGAGAGGGAAAAATAGGAAAATAGGAAAACGAAAAACTAGACATAAATCTTCCTTCTTCCTTCTTCCTGAAATCCGTTACATCCGTTACAGAATCCGTTGCCGAACTTCCTTCTTCCTTCTTCCTTCATTTACTATTGCATGAAATTTCGCAAATCAAACCCAGCCAAATTAGCAGTATCGCGAATAATCAAGAAAACTCCCAAACCCAGCAACAACACCAAACCTGTCTGCATGACATTTTCCTGAATGCGGTTCGGCAGAGGCTTGCCCCGCAGTCCTTCGATTAAAAGAAAAGCTAGCTGACCGCCGTCCAAAGCAGGTAAAGGCAAGATATTAATCACAGCCAAATTGACGCTAATTAACACCGCATACTGAAACAAACTCGCAGCATCCGATTTGGCAATCCCTGCACCAATCGCCACAATCGCCACAGGCCCGGACAACTTGTCGGCAGTCTGGCTGAAATTGCTAAGTAACTGCCCGAAGCCTTGAACCGTCAGCACCACAATCCGCTCAAATTCTTTGGCGGCCTTGCTAAACGCCTCTACAAATCCGGCCCTCTGCCGCACCACAGTGCCGTTAGAAGTTAGTTGCACGCCAATGCGACCTTTGCCGTCGGGCGACTCTTCAGGAGTTACTGTCACCAGAAATTTTTGTTCTTGGCGCTGAATTTCCAACGCTAGGGGTTGGTTGGGATGATCTTGGATTGCTGCGACCAATAATTTGACTGCTTCGCCGGAAGCGCCCAATTCCTTGCCGTCAACAGACAGAACAACGTCGCCCGATCGAATTCCCGCTTGTTTGGCGGCCGAACTGACTTCCGCAGCGACTTCCGGGACTTTAACTCCCGGTAGGTAGTTGATTTCTGCAGCGCCGACAGTGCTCAATTGCACCACCAGCAGGAAATAAGCAAAAATTAAGTTGGCAACTACCCCTGCGCTAATGACGATCGCCCGATCGAGCACGGGGCGATTTTTGAGCAAATTCGGGTCATTTGGGGGAATTGTACTGTCGGGATCGTCGTCCGGGAAACCCACGAAACCTCCCAGGGGAAACGCGCGGAGGGCGTATTCAGTTTCCGGGCCTTGGTACTTCCAGAGGATTGGCCCGAAACCGATGGAGAAGCGGTTGACGTGGATGTGTTGAAGTCTCGCCGCCAAGAAGTGGCCGAGTTCGTGAACGACAATCAAGATACCTAAAACTGCGATCGCTGCCAAAACTGACATGAAGGATTCCACTAACACTTTTACTGGACTTTGATTTATTTTAATATCTTTTTAATATCGGTGGCTTCGGAGGGACAATTTTCAGTCAAACTGGAAGGTGGTGTTTTTGTCGGAAGTCCCGGCTGCTGCGATCGACCCGACGCTGCCAAACCGATCGCGCGATCGTACCTGAGTTTACCTCTAAAACCCATTCCCATTACCAATTCCCTATTACAAATTCCCCATTAGCAATTCCCAGTTACCAATTCCCGATTATGAAAGACACTTCTTTGAATATTATCGCTATTTCTATCTTTGCCATCACCGTTTCCATATTGTTGGGCCCCCTATTCAACTTGCCAGAAGCCGTACCTGCGATCGCCACTTTTTGCCTGTTGGGGCTAGCCACCCTCGACAGTTTCCAGTGGCAAGGTCAAGGCGGTACAATTTTATTAGATTTGCTGGGAGGAACTTCCAAACAAAAGCGCGATCGTATCCTTCACCACGAAGCCGGACACTTCCTAGTCGCCCACCTATTGGGAATTCCCGTAACCAGCTACGCCCTCAATGCTTGGGAAGCATTTAAACAAGGCCAAACAGCCCAAGGCGGCGTCCGATTTGAAGACCAACAATTAGCATCTCAACTCCAAAGTGGCACTCTTTCCGCCCAACTTTTAGACCAATACTGCACCGTGTGGATGGCCGGAATAGTCGCAGAAAAATTTGTTTACGGCCGTGCAGAAGGAGGAGCAGAAGACCGCACCAAAATCAGTGCAATTTTAACACAACTGCGCCGTCCAATTTCCGAAATTCAACTCAAACAAAACTGGGGTTTGCTGCGAGCAAAAAACCTGATCGAAAGCCACCAATCAGCTTACGAAGCCCTAGTAGCAGCCATGGAAAAAAGAGCAAGTGTTGCCGAATGCTGCGACATCATCCAGCAAAATTTATAGCAAAAAAATTACGCAGTTTTGCCTTATAAACCCGGTTTATCTCTAGATTTCTCACAAAGACAGGACTTACGCACCGCCTCAATATATAGTGTTTTGTAGGGGCAAACCCCCGTGGTTGCCCCCATACCTGGAATGATGGCGTAAGTCCTAAAACACAAAAAATTTGCGTAGAAACCGAGTTTAAGAGCGTATTATAGGGATTAAAAATTAATGTCAGAACCAAATATTTTCCCAACAACACTGCAAACAGCAAACCCAAATACAGAAAAATTGTTGTGGCTGTTTGGTTTGCGGATCGACCCTGGCACCGAAATACCAAATCTATATACTCTAATTGTCTATGGAGAACAAGAGCCGCCCTTAGTAGCCGGCGGTCAACTTGTATTTTTTACCCGTCCAGAACTAGCGATTAACGCTCTCCAATTGTGCAATATCGATGTCAGCAAACTGGGAAAGCCACCCACACAAATAGACGCTATTTGCGACATTGCAGAAACGCTATACCTGCTCGATGCCGAAGATTTTGACGAGTCAGCTACTATCCTCAACTGTTTGAACGCGCTTTTCGATTTAGTGAAAGCTACTTTAATACCGATGCCAACTGAATACAAGCGCATACTTTATGATTTTGCCGACCATTTGAATATTGAGGAAGAGTTTGCAAGTTTTTTAGACACAGAAGATATTCAGCGATCGGAAATTGTCAATGCCATTTTGTGGTGTGTGGGAGCAATTACAGCTAAATCGAGATTGCTGACATAGCAATTTTAGATTTTAGATTTTAGATTTTAGATTGGGGATTTGGGATTTAAAGTAGTCCGGGACTATACTAATTACCACAACGTTGTAGGGGCGGGTTCACAAACCATACATAACAATGACCGACAATTCATATAAACCCGCCCCCACCCCACCGTAAATCTGAACGTACATTTAGCTGGGAAAGTTGGGTGGGGGCGGGTTTTTGAGATTGTTTGTTTTGGGGCGATTATTGTTGGTGAACCCGCCCCAACAAATCTATCAATTACCAATTATGAATTACCAATTATTCAGAATAATCCCGATCGCTACAAAAAACTTAGTATTAGGGCGTAGCGCGAGTTATACTCCTACTGGAAAGACTGTGACTGCCAAAAAATCTCGACATCAAAGTTTATGAGCAACACTTCCGGGCTTCGACCTGCAGCCGACAACCCCAAAACACAAAAACTCAGCCTCTCAACAAAATTAGCTTACGGTGCCGGCGACCTCGGCCCGGCAATTACCGCTAATGTTTTGGCATTTTACCTCCTAGTTTTCTTTACCAATGTTGCTGGTTTACCTGCCGGTTTAGCCAGTAATATTTTGGTAGTTGGCAAGATTTGGGATGCTATAAATGACCCGATTGTGGGGGTTTTGAGCGATCGCACTTCTCACCCTTGGGGCCGCCGATATCCTTGGATAATATATGGTGGCATTCCCTTCGGCATATTCTTCTTATTGCAGTGGATAGTACCTAGCACGGATCACACAGTGTTATTTTGGTACTATGTTGCAATCAGTATTTTGTTCAACACCGCCTACACGGCTGTCAATCTTCCCTACACTGCCCTGACTCCAGAACTTACTCAAGACTACAACGAACGCACTAGCCTTAATAGTTTTCGGTTTGCTTTCTCCATTGGCGGCAGCATCTTTTCATTAATCTTAGCTCTAATTATCTTTCGTGTATTTGAAAAAGACCCGAATCAACAATATTTAGTATTAGGTGCAATCTGTGCAGTTATCTCTGTCTTGCCTTTGTACTGGTGCGTTTTGGGAACTCGCAAGCACGTCGCAGCCCAACTATTAGAAAACGCCGAACTCGATAATTCTACATCCTTGCCACTGAAAGAACAGTTGCAGATTGCATTTAGCAATCGCCCTTTTTTGTACGTCATTGGAATTTATCTTTTTTCTTGGCTGGGAGTGCAGTTGACGGCTACTATTATTCCCTACTTTGTTGTTAACTGGATGCAACAGCCACAGTACGTTTTTAGCTTGGTGGCGATCGCAGTTCAAGGCACTGCATTAATCATGCTATTTGTTTGGAGTAAAGTCAGCGAGAGATACGGCAAAAAAGCCGTATATTTTATGGGCATGAGTCTGTGGATTATTGCTCAAGCTGGACTATTTTTTCTCCAACCAGGACAAGTCTTGCAGATGTACTTATTAGCAGTCATGGCAGGTGTCGGAGTTTCCACGGCTTATCTAATACCTTGGTCGATGATACCGGATGTGATCGAACTAGACGAACTGCAAACAGGAGAAAGACGCGAAGGGGTTTTCTATTCGTTTATGGTACTGCTGCAAAAAATCGGATTGGCAGGGGGTTTGTGGTTGGTAGGTCAAGCATTAGAAGGAGCTGGATTTCTATCTACAGTTCCGGGACAGCCTGCACCCGTACAGCCGGAGTCGGCACTGTTTGCGATTCGAGTTGCGATCGGGCCGCTCCCCACAATTGCTTTAATTGCTGGGATGATTCTCACATACTTTTATCCCATAACCCGCGAAGTTCATGCAGAAATATTGTTGAAGCTGCGAGAAAGAAAAGCACAAAATCAGTAAGCGCTAATAACCAATAGTTGGTAATTCGTAAAATCGAAAAATAACAACTACCGATAGCTAATCCGGGCGATATTAATAGCAATCCTCCCATCCTATGCAAACTATTTTTTTCTTGAACAATGTGTCATCTTCTTATGGCATCGGTTAATTTAAAAAAAACGTTGCGCGTTTCCTGAAAGGATTGCTATAGCTTGCTCGGAGGGCGAATAAAAGCGATAGTTTTAGTAATAGCCCCGGAACGCAGAAACCTAGTTTTTTTTACGAAAATACATAAATCGCGCCGCGCCATCCGCCCCAGTAGAAAAACCCCGAATGCTTGAGTTGTTCTAAATGTCGATCGAGCTTGAGAACACAAATTATTAAATTTTATGTCGCTCGCGCACTATCGAAATGAGTTTGCGATATGATCGCCACGGTAAAATAAGTATATACACTTAATCATTCATCTAACTCCTCAAAAAGTTTATAATTAAAAGAAGAAACAGATTTTTTTCGGAAATTGATTCGATTAGTTGCCGTTCCCAAAAATCTGCCGAATGTGGCTAATTATATCTACAGGGGAAATGCAACACTTTTTAGCCGATCAGTTAGCGCGTAAGTTAACAAGTGCTTTTGTCGTTGACTCCGAACCGAAAAATGGCATAGAGGACAAACCAATACCAGCGCAAGCGGCGGCTGAGGTGTTACGGTCAATTGTAAAAGTTTGGTAAAGTTATGGAACCCGCTGTCGCGAAGCTGAGCAACACCTGAAAAAGTTGGCTTCGTCGCCCGGAAACCCTAAATACAAGCACAACGCAGCCGAGCCAAATGCAGTCCGATCTAACTCTCCAGCAGTTGTAAAAGAACTTTTACCGCCGGCCTAGCATAAGGATTTAGTGATTTTTGTATACTATGTGAAAGTAGTGAGAACTATTAGAAGGAAGTGGGATCGACCAACCAATAATTTCGTGTGATATCCTTAAGCCAATGCTCAAAGTATCAACCTGAAGGCTCGCAGAAGAAAGCTGATTTTACCCACAAAATATCAAAGAGGTCAACATGGAAAGAGAACAGGACGCTCATATCGTACCCATTAGCAACCAGAGCCGACAGGTGCAGCAATTTTCCGTTGACGAGGGAGAAGATTTAAGCGCGCAGCCTCAGAAAGGATTGAATGTAAAGCCGTTGTTGAGGACTGTTCAGCGAAAAGCCCTAATCATTATTGGGATTATAGGTCTAGTAGTCGGCGGAGTTGTTTATCAGATCAAGGGAGCCAAGAAAACATATCAAGGCGATTTTCGGATGCTAGTGGAACCCGTGACAACGGAGGCAAGAATTGCTGACCCCTCTGCCCTAGCCAATCGCAGCGAGGGGGGAGGAGTACCTAGTAGAGATTTTTTTAGTTTGGACTACGCAACTCAACTTCAAATTCTCCAGAGTCCTCAGATGCTGTCAGCTATTGTTAAACAAGTCCAAAAACGATATCCAAAATTCACTGAGAAAATGCTTCAAAAAGAATTAGTCGTTTTGCGGCTCGGAGAAGATCAGATGACGATGACTAAAATTTTGGAAGTTCGCTTCATGGGGAATGAGCCTGAATTTGTTGAGTTCGTTTTACAAGAAACTAAAAAGAAATATTTAAAGTACAGTCTTGATGAACGCAAGACTCGGATTGGTGAAGGTGTTAAATTTATTGAAGACCAGCTTCCGGGACTCAATAAGCGCGTAAACGACCTGAAATCGGAGTTACAGGTGATACAGCAGGAGCAACAGATTACCAATCCTCAAGAACAAGGCGCGCAATTAATCCAGCAAGTTCGTGCCGTAGAAACTTTAGAGTTAGAAACTCAAAGGCTACTGCAAGAACAGAAAACGCTGTACGCTAACTTGCAAAAACAATTAGATTTTACACCAAATGAAGCTATTGCTGCTTCTGCTTTAAGCGAAGAACCTCAATATAAAGAGTTGCTGACCAAGGTTAAGGAAGTAGAAGGTCAGATTGCTGTAGAAACAGCTCGGTTTAAATCTGCTAACCCTATAGTGGAAGCTTTAGAGCGCAAGCGGGCAAATTTAGTAGCTTTGCTCAACCAGCAAACTGATAGAATTTTGGGGCAAAATTTAGTCGGTACCCAAGCCAATTCTAAAGTTCAGAATTTTCAAAATTCTATTCGCATAGGCTTGATTAAACAATTGGTTGATACTGCTAACCAAGTTGAGGTCTTAGAAGCTCGCCGTCAGGCCATCAGCCAAACTAAAAACAATTTAAACAGGCAAGCAACAGAATTTCCCACCATAGCCCGCCGCTACAACGAACTGCAACAGCAATTAGAAGTAGCCGCCCGCACCCGCGATCAACTTCTAAGCCAGCGGGAAACTCTGCGCGTCCAAGCAGCTCAAAGCCAAGTACCTTGGGAAATAATTTCTGAACCACGGATACCGCTAGATGAGAAGGGCAACCTGATGCCAGTTCCATCGAAAGCTAAAAACAAATTAGTGATGGCAGTTGTTGGAGCGCTAGTTTTGGGTCTGGGAACTGCTATCCTCATTGAAAAAATCCGCAATATTTTCTACTGTGCTGATGACGTGAAAGATGCGGTTGATGTGCCTTTATTGGGAGCAATTCCTCTGGACAAAAATGCTAGAAAATTGCCGCCTTCTATTGCTAATGCCTATGCTTATATTGAAGGAAAAGAGGGTAATAAGAAAATTGCTGCGGAATTTATAGAAGCTTTTGACTCTCTTTATACTAATATCCGCTTTCTTTCTTCAAATCGAACGATTAGCTCTGTGGCAATTGGTTCGGCTACAGTTGGCGAAGGCAAATCTACCGTTGCTTTAAACTTAGCTCACGTGGCAGCGCTGGCGGGTCAGCGAGTGCTGTTAGTAGACGCGAATTTGCATTCCCCCAGCCTGCACTTGCTGTTGGAAGTGCCTAATGTCAAGGGATTGAGCAACTTGCTAGACCATAAAAACGAACCCAATGAAATTATCCAACGATCGCATCTAGCAGATAATCTTTTTGTATTAACTGCTGGTATCCCGAATCCTGGTACTGCCAGACGGCTGGCATCATCTCAGATGCAGTATTTAATGGAAGAACTTCAGGCAAAATTTGACTTAGTTATCTACGATACGCCGCCGCTGGCTGACAGTAAAGATACGAATTTTTTAGCGGCGCGCACCGATGGCATACTGATGGTTGTAGCAATTCGCCAGGTTCCCTTTTCTGTAGTCAAAAAAGTTTTCAGTCAATTAGAAAATTTTGGCATACCATGCTTGGGCACAGTTGCGAATCATGCCCCTAAACGCAAGAAGTATCCAGCATCGAGAGCATCAGTTGTTGAAGATAAAAGTGAATATTTGAATTTGACACCAGCACCGTCTCGTATCCGCAAACTAGCTCCAAAAAAAGAGTGAAACCCAACAAAGAAGACCCCCAAAAAAAGATGCCCGCCCTCGACATGAGTCAATCGATTTTAGATTTTAGATTTTAGATTTTAGAATTGACTTGGGCGAGATAAATGCTCTTTCTTGAGGATTTTTGATTTTCGATTTGGGATTGATTCCACGGATAAATCACGTGGCGGATACCACATGAAGAAATTCGCGGTCATGGAACTCCCAAAATTTTAGATTCTTGTTCAATCTCCCAGATTTGTCTGTGGAGTAAATCGAAAATCAAAAATCCTTGGACTGAGCGCGACTTGAAGCTCGCGCTCGCCCAACCTCTTAGGCCGAAGTCTCAAATCTCAAATCTCAAATCTCAAATCTCAAATTGACTGAGTGCGGACTAATTTCCATCGGGGTTGGTAGGAAATGTAACGATAAAATTAGTCCAGCCATTGCTGCTTTCAACCTCAATTTTTCCCTGCAACTGTTCCACAAGTTTTTGAACCAAAGCTAAACCCAAACCTGTACCTCCTTGTTTCCAAGGATCTGCGTTGGGAACTCGATAAAATTTCTCAAAGATTCGAGGCAATTCCTCTATTGAGATGGACGATTGATTGCTGAGTGTAAATTGGATTTCTGAAGCCACAGCACTTGCTTGTCGCGAATTTGTCCTTTGTTCTCCTTGTTCCCCCTCTCCGTTTTTGCACTCAACTTTCAGAAAAATTTCGCCGCCATTGGCAGTATATTTGCAGGCATTGTTGAGGAGTTCGGCTAAAATTCGTCCCAAACTAGCGCGGTTGGAACTGATCGTGGGGAGGTGACGATCGCACTCTACTCGCAAATCCTGGTGGCGGTCGTGGGCCCGGGTGTAAAACGGGTCGATAATAGTAGGCAGCCAGAGTTCTAAGTTTACTGGTTCGAGGTCGATCGGACAAGTTGCAGCTTCGAGCCGCTGCAAATCTAGCAAAGCATTAATCAAGTCTGTTTCTCTAGTACATTCTGTTTCTAAAATTTCTAGATAAATCTGGCGTCGATCTAGCGTGGGAGAAATTCTCAACATATGAATAGCCATTTTTATATTAGCTAAAGGCGTCCGCAGTTCGTGAGAAACTGTGCTGAGAAATTCATCTTTAAGGACATTTAAATGCTGGAGTTCGTGAACTTTTTGCTGCAATTCTGCGGTGCGTTCTTGGACTTGGCGTTCGAGGTCGGTGTTGAGATTTTGGACTTGCTGATAGAGTTGGGCTTGCTGAATGGCGATCGCGATTTGAGTTGCCAGTTGCAGCAGCAAATCCACTTCCGAAGGCTGCCACTGACGGGATTGGGAACACTGATGAACACACATCATCCCCCACAAATTGCCGTCTTGCAAAATTGGTACAATCAAATAAGCTTTGATTTGCGCTTGGTGGAACCAGGCATATTTTTCGGCACTCAAACGGGCTTGGTCGATGTCGGGGACGGCATAAATTTCCTGTTCTATCACCGAAGCAGATTCTTGCCAAATATTATCGGGCAGGATTTCTCCTAAGATTGAAGGCCCATTTTCGGCAACTGATTCTGCCACTACAATGCCGTAATTGCTCGACTCTAAATGCAGGATGGCTACTCGGTCAGCTTGCAAAACTTGGCGGACTTCATCGACGCTGGCGTTGAGAATTTCTTCGAGGTTTAAGGATTGGTGAATCCGCAAGGAAATGTGAGTTAACAGCCGATCGCGCTGCAATTGTTCGTGGAGTTTTGCCGTCCGTTCCCGCACCTGCTGTTCCAGTTTGGCGTTGCGGCTTTGCAACAGTTCCACTTTTTCTGCTTGCAATTGATAAACCGACTGCTGCAACTGTTTGACAACTCGATACATTTCGGTGGGGTCGAGGACTCTGAGCAAGCTGGTCTGAGTAATAATGCCCAACAGTTCTCCGCGCCCCCCGCACACGACTAACCGCTGCACTTGTTGCTGCTGCATTTCTTTGTGCGCCGTCCATAGGGAATCGGAGGGTTGAAGAAATTGCAGGGGAGTTCTCATGATTTTTTGACCTGGGGTTTGCTGGAAATTTAGTTCAAGAAACTGTGCCTGCACAATGTCATATTCGGTAATAATTCCCAGGGGTTGGTGAAAGGAATAGTGAAAAATGGAGGTATAGTCATCTTTGGGTTTCTCCATTGTTAATTCTTTGTTTTTTGTAATCACTACGCAACTGACTTGATGCTCTGACATCAGTTCGGTTATGCTCAGCAGCGAGGCAGTGTGAGGCGCTGTAATTGGGGTAGTCATTAATTCTGCTACCCGCCGCAATTTAAGAATGTTTGAAGGCTGCAATACTTGGCGAATTCTTTCCCGTGTCAGCACTCCTACCAAGTGGCGAAATTGATTGACGATCGCCAAATAGCGAATCTTGTGCTGGCGAAATAAGGATAAGGCGGTAAACACGTCTTGGTCGTCGGATTCTGTGAGGGAGACCGACACCGGAGACATCACTTCGGAAATTGGTATTTTGTGCAGGGCTACTTTGTGCTGGCTGTCTATTGTGCCAGAAGCTATCAGCCTCACTAGGTCGGCGGGAGTTAATATGCCGATTAACAGTCCGCGGCTGGGGTTGTCGGATAAGTTGCCTGTGGTAATAGTCTGCTGGTTCTGGACGACGAACACGCAGCGGGCCCGCACCTTTTCCGGCGCGGCTGTTTCGGTCATCGCCCCCCGGTCTGAGGGTACAGGTGTTTTGACTAGGGGACAACTGTTTTGCAACTGACTCATCAGCGCGATCGCCACTGCTAAGGAAGTTTCTGGCCCGGCAGTGAGGGGGTAGCGATCGATCGCTTGTTCTAAGGCTGAGGAGTAAAAGGGCGGGTGGTAGAACGGCATAGTGGATGGCAGGTTGTCAGAGGGCGGCTAACGATCGGGCAAAGCCTTGGGGAACGGCAGAAACAGTTCACAAAAAACCGGGCAATACTTGACATTACCGGATTTTTTGTGGCTCTTTTCGTACAGGTGAAACCCGTACAGGTGAAACTGCAAACACCTCTATACGGTTGCTGCACTCCTCAAAGGGTGAGTTTCCGTTTACTTTTCTAATCATATTTAATGCTGCATTCACATCAGCATTAATCAGCGTTTCATTCCCCGACCGAAACAACCCACGTTTAACTCTCTTACCCTGGTAAGACTCTTGCTTACCGACAGGCTCTAAATCCAAAAAGCTGCACTTACTTGTATAAGATTCTTCTGTAACTGTTACCTTTATCCCCACTAACTCAGCTTTGTAAGTAATCATTTCTACGAGCTTGGCGTGAGGAATTGCTACAAACGTCTGATTCGTTTTTTTTCCTAATTGTAAATTTTGTTTCCACCCCACATTTTTCCCAATAACTAACTGCCCGATTTGAGCGTCCACCAACCGCTTGACTATCAAACTGCTGGTTTGATGAAGATAGTTTTCAACTCGATTGTTTCGCTTAAAGATGATTTGCTGGATTTGATGTGTGGTATATTTCCCTTTCTCAAGTTTTGACTGTAAAAATGCTCGGCGCTTATTCAAACCTTGATTGATTGATTTGAGCTGTTTTCCATCATATAGAGTTGGAGTAAATGTTGGCTTATTTGATGCTAAAGCGACGAGGTTATCAATCCCTAAATCTCTACCTGCTATGAGTTGAGGGTTTAAATCCACCAACGTTACAGGCTTTTTATAAACAACCTCAACAACGTAGGTCGCTGTGGCAGGAACTATCCTTACCTCTATGACATCTTGCGCTTTTGTAGCAATTATTATGTCACTTTGAGATAAATGAAGTAGCCCATTATTTTTCTTTTTTCCCCTTTGTCCTATCGATTGGTTATCATAAATTAACAAGTTACGTCCACAGGTTTTATGTTTGTATTTGGGAATTCGGGGGGGGGATGAAAATTGATGGATATCTCGGTAATAAGCCTTGATTGACTTTTTCCAAGCCTCCGAATCGTGAATAACTTGTTTGAGAACTTGAGTGCTAATTTTAGCAGGTAAGGATTTATAGTCGGCTGTGGGTTTTAGGATGGCATATAACTGTTTTAGACTCTTGGCAGCGCCAACTTTTGACTCAGAGTTAAAAAAGTGTTGCCTCATGTAAGAGTTACCATAATTGTAGAGTTTTTTGGACAGGAAAGATAAGTCATCAAACTGTTTAAAAAACTGATGCTGCCGATCTATGTAATGCCTTTCAACGACAATCATAATTTTTTTGGGGGATAAACGAAAAGTTTTTTGTTGCTTTGTTAAGCACTGTACAATAAAGTCTAGGGATTATCCGATATAGTGTAACACCTCGCCTGTGCTTGCGACTTAAATAATAGACTTTCTAATTGATTATTTCCATTAATCTGAGCTTCAGATTAATGGAAATAATCCGCAATCTCATTCATCTCAAATACGCAGGGCGGTTTTTACGGCCTGCTTTTCCCCTGAGACTCCCCTATAATCAAAATAACCCGAATGTAAAGTTTTACTACAAGATTTATCCATAATGACAACTTTAAGCTTAGAGCAAATTGCAGCCAAGTTAGAAAGCCAAAATTCCGCCGATCGCATGGTGGCTTTGGCCAACTTGCGGAATGTGCCTGCTGCAGAGGCGGTGCCTTTGATTAAAAAGGTGTTGAACGACGAAAGTTTGCAGGTACGATCGATGGCTGTGTTTGCTCTTGGGGTCAAACCGACAGCAGAGTGCTATCCTATTCTAGTCAAATTGCTAGAAACAGACCCGGATTACGGCATTCGCGCTGACGCTGCGGGTGCTTTGGGCTATCTCGAAGATATCAGAGCTTTTGATGCTTTGGTGCGCGCTTTTTACGAAGATACTCAATGGCTGGTGCGCTTCAGCGCTGCTGTTTCTCTGGGAAATCTCAAAGATCCCCGGGCCCGCGACGTGCTGCTGAAAGCTCTCGACAGCGATCAAGTGGTGATCCAGCAGGCGGCAATTTCGGCTTTGGGGGAAATTAAAGATATTGGGGCGATCGATCGCATCCTCAATTTTGCTCAGTCGGAAGATTGGCTGATCCGCCAGAGGCTGGCTGAAGCTTTGGGCAATTTGCCGAGTGTTAAGAGCGTTTCGGCTTTGAAATACCTAGAAAAAGATAGCAATTCTCAAGTATCTGAGGCGGCAACAATTTCTCTCGATCGTTTGTCAAAAGCAGAAGTGTGACATAAAACTTTTAGTATGTTAAAAAACCCGGTTTATTCAATAAACCGGGTTAATCCGTATGTTAGCAATCTTAATAAAATTTATAGACTATTCAGTAAAACCAGAATGTATTATTTAAGCTGCGAGGCTAAATCGCAAGTTAAAATAGTTGTCGATCTCCTTTAACCGAAACTAACCATGAATCAAGCGCCCAATCCCTTTAACTCAAATCCCTCCAATCCGCTAGACCCCTTGGAGCAAGAAGTTGACGAGCAAGGTGAAGCATTGCCAAGACAGTACCACCCAGCTACTAAAAAAACTCTGCAAAAAGTCTTTATCATCCTGGTAGTTGTTGGGGCAATTATTGGGGGAATTCTATCTATAGGGGTGATTTCGCTGATGCAGAAAGCCGGACTCACTGATGTGCCGGCAAGGGTACAGAATCCCAAGTAATCAACTCCGAAGAATCTGTCGATGCTGAATGCACTGATTTTCTGGGATGAAGCTTGAGTAACTATGATGTTTTGTATGGATGTTTTCTAAATAATTGATGCTTAAAAATTCTACGGCTGCGCCCGATCGCATTTCACAGCGACAGATTTCGGAAAAACTTGTCTCCTCCGGCTTTCACGCTCTTTCTGACCCCCTGCGGATTCAGATTCTGGAGTTGCTGCGGGAACAGGAGTTGTGCGTTTGCGAATTGTGCGATCGGCTTTCTGTCCCTCAGCCTAAACTCTCTTTTCACCTCAAAGCCTTGAAGGATGCAGCTTTAGTCCGCAGCCGCCAAGAAGGCCGCTGGATTTACTACAGCCTCAATTTAGCTCAGTTTGTCGCCCTCGAACAGTACCTCGCCGAATACCGCCGCTTCAGCCAGATCCTGCCGGCACGCCCCTGTTCTGACGCAGATTAACCCATCAACATTTCTTAATGTGTTGATTGCCTGTTTGTCTTCCCTCATACTTGACATATCAAATTTTATTGATATGATTCCAGTGTACCCCTTAGTTATGGCATTGGGTGAGGTCAATGAACCGAGCAGAAAAGGCCAAGGTTTCCGCACTAAGTATAATTGCTTTGACCATAGGTGCGATCGGGCTTCTCAGCTCCTGCGGACAAGTCCAGTCGCCAGAATCGCAAAGCATTAAAATAGACGGTTCCAGCACCGTGTATCCAATTACGGATGCGATCGCCAAAGAATATCAAAATACCAATCCCAAAAAAGCATCAATTACTGTTGAATTCTCCGGTACTGGTGGAGGATTTAGAAAGTTTTGTGCTGGCGAAACAGACATCAGCAACGCCTCGCGCCCCATCAGCGCAGGGGAAATGGAAGCCTGCAACAAAGCAGGCATCCGCTACTACGAATTACCAGTCGCCTTTGACGCGCTCACAGTAGTAGTCAATCCCCAAAATAGCTGGGCAAAAGACATCACAGTAGCCGAACTAAAAAAACTTTGGGAACCCGCCGCCCAAGGAAAAATTACCCGCTGGAATCAGATTCGACCTAATTGGCCAAATCAACCTATAACCCTTTACGGTGCAGGCAAAGATTCCGGTACATTTGACTACTTCACAGAAGCAACAGTAGGTACTGCGAAATCCAGCCGTACCGACTATACAGCTAGTGAAGATGATAATGTTTTAGCCCAAGGAGTTATCAAAGATCCAAATGCCTTGGGTTACTTTGGATTAAGCTATTACGAAACCAATCAAAATCAATTAAAAGCATTAGGAATAGACAATGGTAAAGGGCCAGTTCTACCCAGCATACAAACTGTAGAAAACGCTCAATATCAACCCCTCGGTAGACCTCTTTTTATCTATGTCAGTTACACCGCTGTCCAAAATAAACCAGAGGTGGGCGAGTTTGTGCAATTCTACATGAAAAAAGCACCAAGTTTAGTCCAGTCGGTCGGTTACATTCCCCTACCAAGCGAAGGCTATCAACTGATTTACAAGAATTTCTACAATGGCAAAGTTGGGACTTTCTTCGATGGTCAAGCTAGGTTTGACTTAACCATTGGAGAGTTATTACGAAAAGAGGCAAAATTTTAATTTTTTCTCATCAAGTTTCACTTACCAGTTAACTAAATGAACCATCCTCAAGCAACTAACTCACCTGTCAAAGCAGGAAGCAAACTCAGTTTTTTTGAAAGATACCTCACCCTTTGGGTATTTCTTTGTATTTTAGGCGGTATTCTTCTCGGTAGACTATTCCCTAACGTCGCCGTCACCCTTGATGCTCTCAGCTTTTATCAGGTGTCAATTCCTATTGCCATCTGTCTATTTTTTATGATGTATCCCATCATGGTAAAAATAGACTTTACCCAGGCGGCTAATGCAGCGCGAACGCCCAAACCAGTGATTTTAACATTAGTCGTCAACTGGGTTATCAAACCATTTACAATGGTAGCATTTTCTCAGTTTTTCTTAGGTTGGCTATTTCGCCCCCTCATTACCGGCACCGAAATAATTCGTGGCAGTGAAGTCTCCATCGCTAGTTCCTACATTGCAGGTACAATATTATTAGGAATTGCCCCCTGTACTGCGATGGTTTTAATGTGGGGATATCTGTCCTACGGCAATCAAGGACATACCCTCGTTATGGTTGCCATTAATTCCCTAGCAATGCTGTTTTTATATGCACCATTAGGCAGATGGCTGTTAGCAGCAAATGATTTAGTTGTTCCTTGGCAGACAATAGTATTGTCTGTATTGATTTATGTCGGTTTGCCCTTAGCCGCCGGAATGTATAGCCGTTTCTGGATTTTTAAACATAAAGGGCGAGAATGGTTTGAACGAGAGTTTATGCAATATCTGAGTCCAGTTGCTACGGCTGCCCTTTTGATTACGCTAATTCTTTTGTTTGCCTTCAAAGGAGAGTTGATTGTTAACAATCCTCTGCACATTCTTTTAATTGCTGTGCCTCTGTTTATCCAGACAAACTTCATTTTCCTGATTTCTTATGTAGCAGCTTTAAAACTCAACTTGTGCTACGAAGATTCAGCACCTGCCGCGCTGATTGGGGCCAGCAATCATTTTGAGGTAGCGATTGCTACGGCTGTGATGCTGTTTGGCTTAAACTCAGGTGCAGCCTTGGCTACAGTTGTAGGTGTTTTAATTGAGGTTCCAGTGATGTTAATGTTGGTAGAAATCTGCAAGCGAACAGCATTTTGGTTTCCCCGAAAACCAGAAACTGCATCGCTGCGAGACCCTCGTTGTCTGCCCAATTCCAATTGCTAGAATCTCATGAACGAATTCACTCATAAACCCAAAATTCTCTTTTTATACGGCTCTTTAAGAGAGCGTTCTTACAGCCGCTTGTTGGCGGAAGAATCGGCTCGAATTATTGAGGGGTTCGGTGCAGAGGTTAGGTTTTTTAATCCTCTGGAACTGCCAATTTACGGTAGCGTTCCCGATACGCATCCGAAGGTTCAAGAATTGCGGGAATTGAGCCTGTGGTCGGAGGGTCAAGTGTGGTCTAGTCCAGAAATGCACGGTAATATTACTGGCATTATGAAAAATCAAATTGACTGGATTCCTTTAAATATTGGGGCTGTCAGACCAACTCAAGGCAGGACTTTGGCGGTGATGCAAGTCAGCGGCGGTTCCCAGTCTTTTAATGCTGTCAATACTTTGAGAATTTTGGGCCGCTGGATGCGGATGTTTACGATTCCGAATCAGTCTTCGGTTGCGAAGGCTTATCAGGAATTTAATGAAGATGGGACGATGAAGGATTCGCCTTACCGCGATCGCGCGATCGACGTAATGGAGGAACTGTACAAGTTTACCTTGCTGTTGCGGGAGCAAACCGACTATTTGACCGATCGCTACAGCGAACGCAAGGAACAAGCAGCTAAAGAGGCGATCGCCCTAGCAAATCGCGCCCTTGAAACATCTAACTAACAACCACCAACTAACAACTAACAACCAACAACCAACAAATCCCATGAAAAAAGTAATGTTTGTGTGCAAAAGAAACTCCTGCAGATCGCAAATGGCAGAAGGATTCGCTAAAACCATCGGCGCCGGCAAGATTGGAGTCACCAGTTCCGGGTTAGAATCAAGCAGAGTTCATCCAACAGCAATTCAAGTCATGTCAGAAATCGGCATTGACATCACCGATCAAACATCCAACCCATTAAACGAATTCAATGCAGAAGACTACGACGCCGTAATTTCTCTCTGCGGCTGCGGCGTGAATTTACCCGAAGCGTGGGTATTGCGAGAAGTGTTTGAAGATTGGCAACTCGACGATCCCGACGGACAACCCATCGAAACTTTTCACCGCGTTCGAGATGAAATTAAAGCACGAGTTGAAACATTAGTGGACTCTCTCAAGTAAGATTAAGTAGACGGGCGGGCAGGATGCCCACCCCACAATAAAATTAACTTTTGTGGAACAGGCCGAAAAGCCTGTTCTTAAGAATGGTGCAAGATGTGAGTTTCAATTAACTTTGTAGCGACAGTTAAAATTTGTCGCTTTCGCATCCAAAGAATTAGTGCTAAATTATGAGAGGCGTTCCGCCGGAACGCCTCTAAATCCGTTGCGAGCAGAGACTAAAAAGTTTAGCACATGATTCAGACCGCAGTCACGCCTTTCAAAAACAAACTTCACTCAGCTTTAACTAAAAAGCAGATTACAGTTTTACAAATAAATCTCGGCAAACGCTGCAACCTCGCTTGCACTCACTGCCACGTTGAAGCTAGCCCGACACGAACAGAAGAACTTTCCCCGGAAATTTGCGACCAATTAATTGAAATCATTCGCCGCTTTCCTCAAATTCAAACTGTTGACCTCACCGGCGGTGCTCCCGAAATGCTTTACGGTTTTAAACCGCTAGCGGAAGCTGCCAGGGCTGCAGGTAAAGAGGTAATTGTTCGTTCTAATTTGACTATTTACTTTGAAAAAGGTTTTGAAGATATTCCCGAATATTGCGCGCAGCACCAACTCAGAATTGTGGCGTCGCTTCCCTGCTACCAAGCTGACAATGTGGACAAAATGCGTGGCAACGGTGTTTTTGACAGTTCGATTCGGGCGCTGCAAAAGCTAAATCAGTTGGGATACGGAAAAAACCCAAATTTAACTCTGGATTTGGTGTACAATCCACAAGTGCCGGCAACAGACAAGTTTTCGCTAACACCGGAACAAGGCAAGTTAGAGGAAGATTACAAGGTTTATTTAGCCGAAGATTTTGGGATTTGTTTTAATCAATTGTTCGCGATTACTAATTTGCCGGTGGGACGGACTAAGTTTCATTTGGAACATAAGAAACTTCACAAGTCTTATCTGGGGTTTTTGGAGGATAATTTTAATCCCGGTACTCTGGAACATTTAATGTGCCGTAACGAATTGTCGATCGACTATTTGGGCAATGTCTACGACTGCGATTTTAACCAAATGGAAAATCTGCCGGCGAAAACTGGCAGTGGGGAAAAGATAAATACTGCTAAATTGCTTGCATCTGGCAGTTTAGATGTGATTCAAGATGTGCAAACGGCTGCTTATTGTTACGGCTGTACGGCGGGTAGCGGTTCTAGCTGTGGCGGTACTTTGATTTAATTTAAGGGAAAAGTTGCGCTTTATTACAAAGTTTTTTAGCGCTAAAGCGCAACTACAAACCTTACGGTGTATGCAATGAATGAGTGGAGAGTTTAGGTAATGAATGATTCGCGATCGCCCGATGAAAATCCGCCGCCATCAAATAGGTGGAAACTGATTTTAGGGATTGGTTTAGCTGTGGCTTTAATTGCAGCGACTAGGTTTTTTAACTTTCAAGGAATTCTGAAAAATGCCTTGGAGTCGATCGCGAGTCTCGGCCCGTGGGGCCCGGCAGCTTTTATTCTCATTTACATTGTCGCAACCGTTCTATTTATCCCCGGTTCTTTGCTGACTCTCGGTTCTGGCGTTTTGTTTGGAGTCGTTGGCGGTTCGGTTTGTGTTTCCATCGGCTCAGTTTTAGGCGCAACTTGCGCTTTTTTGGTAGGGCGGTATTTAACTCGCGACTGGGTTTCCAAACAGATAGAGGGCAATCAAAAATTTAAGGCGATCGACTCCGCAGTTGCTTCTGAAGGATGGAAAATTGTGCTGCTGACGCGACTTTCTCCCATTTTTCCGTTTAATTTGCTTAACTATGCTTTTGGAGTCACGCAGGTATCTCTAAAAGATTATTTTTTGGCATCTTGGATCGGCATGATTCCCGGAACAGTCATGTATGTTTATATCGGTTCCCTGGCCGGGAGTTTGGCTGCACTTGGATCTAGCGGGCGATCGCGCACTGCTGCTGAGTGGACTCTTTACGGCATTGGTTTGGTAGCAACGATCGCCCTCACCGTTTATGCAACCCGCTTGGCTAAAAAAGCTTTAGACGAAAAAATTTCCCCTTGAAACCAAAGCACAAATCAGTAAAATTGTCAATAGAGTTTTGCTCATACATTATAATACATTAGAAATCTAAAAAACTCCGTATTTTCTCTGTGTTATTTACAATTATTTTGTTATACAAACGAGATAGATATTAAAGATATCGTAAAGCACAAACCTCAAATAGGTAAATCGAACGTCGAAATATACAATTGATGCCAAAATAGAAGGCGAGTGCCCAACCATAAGAAAAATTGTTTGCAATCCGGAATGTAAGTCTTACCATTTTAGATTTTAGATTTTAGATTTTAGATTGGGAATGACTGATGACCACCAGGGTTGGCAGCACCGGTCTACAGTTGCATTATTTTCTGAAACTGGTTTCACGACTTGGCTGATATTAATTCTGCCGAATGACCAATACAGTTTGATGAATTTGATTCGGAGAGAACATTTGATGATGCAAAACCCAGCAAATCAAGCCGGATCTGTGTCTGCGCCGCCGCCACACCAAACAAAAAAGCTGCGCCAAATCTGGGACAACATTAGCAATTCTGCTCAATCGCAGTGGCAGCAAGCGCACAGTCTTTGGCAACACAGACGGCAGCGCCGCCATTTGCTGACCCTGCTAATTCTGGGTACCACCGCTTTAACCATTAGCACAACAGCTTGCATCAGCTATTTTTTTGTACGCGGACTAATCCTTGACAATTTAAAGCAAATAGCACTATTAAAACTAGAAAAAGGCACCGATGAAATCGACCGCTGGCTAAGCAGCCGCAAAGCAGAAATAGAAACCATTGCTTACGATCCTACGGTTGGCACTCTCAATTGGCAATTAGTCGAACCCCGGTTGCAAGGAGAAATATACCGGTTAAAAGAGTATTTCATCCTGTCATTAATTCAACCCGACGGCTCATTTATCAATACTCTAGGCAACCGCGCGAACAGCAAAGACCGCCAACACTTTCAAAAAGCAATGGCCGGACAGCTCAACGTTTCCGACCCGCTGATCGGCCGCAGTACAAAAGTTTCTACGATTATTATTTCAGCTCCTATTTGGGCCTTACCTCCCGCTCCCAATCAAGTAATTGGAGTCCTATCGGGCAGCATTAAATTAGACCGAGTAACATCTGTCGCTAACAGCTTACTGTACGGTTCCGAAAGTTATGCTTTTGCGCTCAATTCACAAGGAGTGCCAATTGTTCATCCCAACAATAACTTAATCGGAAATATCGACCAGGAGGCCCCAAGCTTTTTACAGTCAAAAGACCCCGCTCTCTCCACAATTGCGCGGCAGATGATCGACCGCCAGACGAACATCGAACTGGTAAAAATAGATAACAAATGGGTGTATGTAGCCTATGCTCCCCTCAAGGAAGTTAACTGGTCGATGGCTTTAGTAATTCCCCGCGAAAATATTGAATCCCAACTGCAAGCATTAAATTTGCTGACATCCGTAGTCGCCGGACTGCTCATCCCGGCAATGCTAGCAGCCATTTGGCTAATTTACTCCTCCGAAAACAATCGCGCTCAAGCGGAGCGAGAAGCCATGCTCAACCGGATTGCTGGACGTATTCGCGCTTCTCTTGAATTAGACAAGATTGTGCAAAGTACAGTCGAAGAAATAGTAAGTTTGCTGCACCTAGAACGGGCGGCTTTTGGTTGGTACAAACCGCAAGAAAAAACGTTACAAATCCTGTGGGAATATTGCCCATCTGATTCTCCGACACAAGCCCTAAAGTTTGAGTCTTACTTTATCGAAAATGTGTTAGTACGGAGTGGTCAAGGCGAACCAATTATTCTTTCGAGCGACACTTGGGCGGAGGGTGTAACTCAACCGCCGGAACTTAAAGCTAATAGCTATTTAGCCGTACCTGTCCAGACTCAGAACCAGCCGCAGGGTTATTTAATTTGTAGCCACGCTACTCATTGGCTTTGGAGTCGGGAGGAAATTCAACTGTTAAAAGCTGTAGCAGACCAATTGGCGATCGCAATTACTCAAGCTCACCTTTACAGTCAAACCCAAGACCAAGTAAAACTGCTTAATAGTGCCTTAAATGAACTGAAAAAAACTCAAACTCATTTAGTGCAGAGCGAAAAAATGTCATCCCTAGGTCAAATGGTGGCTGGAATAGCGCACGAAATCAACAACCCCGTTAACTTTATTTCGGCTAATTTGCCTCACACCAGCAAATATACTAAAGATTTATTAGAGTTGGTGAGTTTATACAAAGAAGCATTCCCAGAGGTTCCCCAGGAAATCGCAGAATTTAGCGAAGAAATCGAGTTAGAATTTATCGAGGAGGATTTGCCGCATATATTGAATTCTATGAAAATAGGAAGCGAACGCATTCGCAGCATAGTTCTTTCTTTGCGGAACTTTTCTCGCCTGGATGAATCTGACAAAAAGCTAGCGGATATTCACGAAGGTATAGAAAATACCTTGCTGCTGCTCTCCAACCGCATTAAAAATAGAATTTATATAGTCAAGAAATACGGAAAAGTGCCTTCAGTCGAGTGCTATCCGTCTCAGCTAAATCAGGTGTTTATGAACTTGCTGAGTAATGCGATCGATGCCTTGAACGAGATCGATCGCCTGGATAAAATTATTACTATTTCCACGGGGGTAGTTCGCGAACATGGCGGTAAATTTCTGAAAGTGGCGATCGCCGACAACGGCCCCGGCATTCCCGACAGCGTTAAAGACCAAATTTTTAACCCATTTTTTACTACTAAAGATGTGGGTAAAGGCACGGGTTTGGGGTTAGCAATTAGCTACAAAATTGTAGTAGATGGACATGGTGGTAGCATCACAATTGCTAAACCTCCGGGGGGAGGAACGGAATTTTTGGTTAAAATTCCTATTAGTAACGGAAAGTAAAACGATTTTAGATTTTAGATTTTAGATTTTAGATTTGGGAAGGACTGATAAAATAAGAGTTTATAGCTTGTCTACAGTTGCCTTGTTTAAACTCGTACAAGTAGGAAGTGGGAAAGGAAGCCCGCAGATTTTGTAAAGTTTTAACGGAGGTAAGGGATAGAAGGAAGAGGGAAGAGGGGCTAAACAGTTTTAATTAATGCTAAATTTACGGCGGTTGGCTAAAATTAGAATAGTTTTTGTTAAAGGTGTTTTATGGCTGTTGGCAAGGATACAATTTTCGAGCGCTTTTTGTCGCCCCTGATGCGACTGGCGATCGACGAAGAAGCGCTGAAACGACTCTACGAAGGTATCGACTGGGAAACAGCGGGCGATCGCTACCGACAACCCAACTTAGTTTATCCCGAATATTACAGCAGCCAAAACTTTCACGGCATTAAACGCGGCTATCTCAACCCCAGTGCCGCCGTTTCCTACGATCCCATCACGCAATATGTTTTGCCTCCCCACGAAACAGTCGTCAGGCAAGGCTTAATTGACGCTGTGCGGGTGAAACCGCGCCGAATCATCGATTTGGGATGCGGCACCGGTTCGACAACGCTCATGCTCAAGCAGGCTTTTCCCGAAGCGGAAGTTGTCGGCCTGGACTTGTCGCCTTATATGCTGGTAGTTGCCGACATGAAAGCGCAAAAAGCCGGCTTAAATATCCAGTGGTTGCACGGAAATGCCGAAAGCGTTGCTTTTGGCGATGCTAGCTTCGATTTAGTCGCAGCTTCCTTGCTGTTTCACGAGACGCCACCTGCTGTATCGCGGGCAATTTTGCGAGAAAGCTTCCGACTGCTGAAGGTTGGGGGACAAGTGGCAATTTTGGACGGAAACCAAAAAACTTTGCGGCAGACAGAGTGGCTGACTGATATCTTTGAAGAGCCTTATATTAAGTCTTACGCGGCTGGCAGCCTCGATGCTTGGGTGGGGGCTGCAGGATTCGCGGGGGTGCAAACTCACGAACACTGGTGGGTGAATCAGGTGACGCAGGGCGTGAAACCTTTGCCGGGGGAAGATTTGGAACAGGCTAAGGTGGCGAGGGGGTGGAATTGGGGCGATCGAACTCCTGATTTTGATGGCGATTTACCGGGCATTCCAGCTCCGGCTTGACTTATTGTTGAGGTGTATTTTTCGCCCTTTGGGGGCGGGTTTCATAGATGGTTAGTTTTAGGTTGAGATGGTTGGTAAAACCCGCCCCTACTAACTTGCTAATGACTGATGATTAATGACTAATGACTAATGACTCTAAAAGCAGTTTTATTTGATTTTAATGGTGTGATTGTTAATGACGAGCCAATTCACGAGAAAATAATCGCACAATTGATGCTCGATGAAAATCTCCAGCTCAAACGTGGGGAGTTTCGAGAAATTTGTTTGGGAAGGAGCGATCGCGCTTGCATTACCGAACTGCTCAAGCGCCGGGGACGATATCTAACAGAAACATATCTCGATCGACTGCTGCAGCGCAAGGCCCAAGCTTACAAAGCTCAAATAGATACTTTGGAGAAACTGCCGATTTATCCGGGTTTGGCAGAATTTATTGATAAAATTCGGCCCGCCGGACTGAAAATGGCCGTAGTTAGCGGGGCACTGCGATCGGATATAGAATTGGTGTTAGATCGGGCCGGTTTGGCAGCAAACTTTGAGTTAATTGTTGCAGGCGATGACTTGACGGCAAGCAAACCAGCACCCGACGGCTATCTATTGGCTGTGGAACTTCTCAACCAGAAATATCCCGACTTTAACCTGCAACCGATCGAGTGTTTGGCGCTAGAAGATACTTTTGCGGGGATTGAAGCAGCGAAAAAAGCGGGGATTCAGGTTGCGGGTGTGACTCACACTTACCCGTTTCACATGATTCAGCGCCAAGCTAATTGGACGGTGGACTATTTTGCTGATTTAGAGTTGGATAGAGTGGCGGCATTTTGCTCGATCGCCCCCACTGAGCCGGCTGCGGAAAACACTTGACCTTTTTAGCAGTTACGTGCTAGTGTAAGTGACGGTCTGCGAACGTGAGAGCAAGCAAAACCTGTCAGCCTTTTAGATTCGGCAATCTCGCATCTAAAATGCTAAATTAAAACTCAATCAGGGGAATTAGCTCAGTTGGTAGAGCGCTGCGATCGCACCGCAGAGGCCAGCGGTTCGAGTCCGCTATTCTCCATAAATTAGGGGTATTTCTACAGGTGACGATCGTACTCAAAGCGAAGTGCGATCGTCACCTGCTTTGATACTCGCCTATGCAAGTGCGATCGACTCGGTTGCTGCTTAAGTTTTAGCATCAATAACCTGTCGAGAGCGAGAAACCCGCTTTCTATGAGTGTGCGATCGACCCGGTTGCTGCCTAACTGGTAGCATCAATAAGATAATTTATGTAAAGAAACCGGGTTTCTAATGTCACACTAATTCCTGAAAAGACGTATTTGGGCGTCTAAACCAGGTTTGCCAAAAAAATCCGCTACGCCCGCGATCCCAACCCTGATGTCATCAGTCAATCTAAAATCGAAAATCGAAAATCTAAAATGGTATCACCCCGGTTTATGGCGCAGTTGCCCTCAATCCCACAAAACATTCATTTTGTCAAAAACAATAAGTTTTGTAGCTAAAAATACAACAGTCTGCTGGCGCGAGTCTTAATATCAAGTCGCTATGTGTTATTATTCTCAATCATCTGACTCATCTATTCAAGAGTAACAAGAAAAAATGACAAAGCGATTCGATCGGCGGAAATTTATTTTATACGGTTCTGCTACCCTAACATCAAGTTTATTTCTAAAAGCTTGTAGAACTCCAACTCCAACAGCAACTCCAGCCGCTTCTCCCACATCAACAGGAACTACACCAGCAGCAGCCGGGGGCGGAAACACGATCAAAGTAGGAATTTTGCATTCCTTGAGCGGCACGATGTCCATCAGCGAAAAAAGCGTTGTCGATGCCGAACAATTAGCGATCGAAGAAATCAATAAAGCTGGTGGCGTTCTCGGAAAACAAATCGAAGCAGTAATAGAAGACGGCAACTCAGACTGGCCGACTTTTGCCGAAAAAGCCAAAAAATTGATCGACCAAGATAAAGTTGTCACCGTCTTCGGATGCTGGACATCCGCTAGCCGCAAAGCAGTATTGCCAGTATTTGAAGAAAAAAATCATATGCTCTGGTATCCCGTACAATACGAGGGTCAAGAGTGTTCCAAAAATATCTTTTATACTGGGGCAGCCCCGAACCAACAAATCGAACCCGCAGTGGACTGGCTGCTAGAAAATAAAGGCAAAAAATTCTTCTTAGTCGGGTCTGACTACGTTTTTCCCCGCACTGCCAATACAATTATCAAGGCCCAGCTAGCAGCCAAAGGTGGCGAATTAGTTGGGGAAGATTACATTCCTTTGGGTGGGACAGAAGTCACGCCAATTATTAGTAAAATTAAGGCAGCTTTGCCAGACGGCGGCGTCATTTTTAATTCCCTCAACGGCGACAGCAACGTAGCATTCTTCAAACAGTTGCAGGGTGCAGGTTTGGGCCCGGACAAATATCCGTCAATGTCAGTCAGTATTGCAGAAGAAGAAGTAAAGGCGATCGGCGTAGAATATCTTAAAGGCCATTACGCCGCCTGGAATTACTTCATGACTGTGGAATCTCCGGCCAATACAAAATTTGTGGAAGCTTTCAAGGCAAAATACGGCAAAGATAGAGTGACCAATGACCCGATGGAAGCAGCTTATATCATGGTTTACCTGTGGAAGCAAGCTGTCGAAAAAGCAGGGACAGCCGACGATTTGGAAAAAGTACGGGCAGCCGCTTTGGGTCAAACCTTTGACGCGCCGGGGGGCACAGTAACGATGGAAGTTAACCATCACCTTTCTAAATTTGTGCGGTTGGGCGAAGTTAGAGATGACGGTTTATTTAACATCGCATTTGCTACACCCGAAGCAGTGAAGCCGGTGCCTTGGAATCAATTTGTTGCTGAAACACAAGGCTTTGCTTGCGATTGGTCAGACCCCGCAAAAGGTGGCAAATTCAAAGTTTGATAAGTAGGTAATACCAATTTCAATACGCTTGGGTGAAGCCCGATCCCCCCTAGCCAAGGGCGGGCACGGGGAGTAGGGGTAGCACCGCCCCTACCAAGGGGGGAGTAAGAGCATTCTTTCGTCAATCCCTACTCCCCTTAATAAGAGGTAATATCATGTCCGGTCGATTACTCCTAATACGGTAGGGGCGGGTTCACGAAAAATATCTGCCAATAATTGACAATCTCAAAAACCCGCCCTTTTAATCGCAGTCACTCGATCGGACATGATATAACCGGAGTCTTCAAATTCCCCCTTAATATAGGGGAACTGGACTCTTCAAAGTCAACCCCTACTCCCCTTATTAAGGGGGATTTAGGGGAATCGAGATACTGAATCTAAGCATTTTTTATATAAAACTCGATGCTTAACTTGACACCAATGGGGTAAAATCAGCCCCTAATTATCCGCGAACAAAGTTAACCGACTTGATGCAGGAGTAACACAATTGGCGATATTAGATGGTTTATTTAACGGCCTTAGCATCGGCGCTGTTTTACTAATTGCAGCCCTGGGATTAGCGATTATTTTCGGGCTGATGGGCGTAATTAATATGGCTCATGGCGAGTTGATGATGCTGGGGGCTTATACAACTTTCGTAGTGCAAAATGTCTTCAAAGGTATCGGAGGATTTGCTTTTGAAACCTACATTTTATTTGCAATTCCCCTAGCTTTTTTAGTGGCTGCATTGGTAGGATTAATTCTCGAACGGGGAGTGATTCGCTATCTTTACGGGCGGCCGCTAGAAACTCTGCTGGCAACTTGGGGCGTAAGTTTAATTTTGCAGCAGTTTGTCCGCAGCGTGAGTTGGGTGTTGGTAATTGGGATTGCGGTGTTTTGTTTGCTGTTTTTTGGCGGTTTGCGGGTGCTGAAATCGCGCCTGGATTTCGATCGCATTCGCAGCACAATTATCGCCATAATTTTGCCTTTATCTTTGGGTATTTCCTGGGCGGTGAGCACCTTTTTAGGGCAAACTTACAAACTGGCCGTAACTCAACCTTGGTTTGGCGCTCAAAATGTGGACGTGACTGCACCGCAATGGTTGCGGGGCGGCATACCGCTGGGCAATTTTCAGTTGCCCTACGCGCGAATTTTTATTATTGTCCTCACCGGAATTTGTTTGGCGGGAATTTACCTATTTTTGCAAAAGTCTGTGTGGGGATTGCGGATTAGATCCGTGACGCAAAATCGCAGCATGAGTGCGTGTTTGGGTATTCCTACCGAACAAGTAGACGCGCTGACTTTTGCTTTGGGTTCAGGCTTGGCTGGTGTCGCTGGGTGCGCGATTAGTTTGATTGGTTCGGTAGGGTCAAATACCGGACAAAATTATATAGTCGATACCTTTATGGTGGTGGTTGTGGGCGGTGTTGGCAAGATTGTGGGGAGTGTAGTTGCTGCGATCGCGATCGGCACTGCCAATTACCTGATCGGTTCGGGAACTCTAGCATTAATGTTCGCTCCTATCAAGCCTTTAGCCGACTTCTTCACATTTTTCGCCACAACCAGCATGGCAAAAGTAATGGTATTCGCCTTAATTATGGCTTTTCTGCAAGTGAAGCCGGGAGGGATTTTCCCGCAAAAAGGGCGGACGGTAGAAAATTAAAAATTACAACTGCGAGTGTAGCGAAAAATGCAGAAAAAACATCAAAAACCCTGGGTAAAAGAAGCGGCAATTGTCAGCGCGATCGCCCTCACATTCATCTTACTCCTCCCAGGAATACTCCCCGACGTTCGGCTCAATCAATTAGGGCGATTTTTAGCACTAGCAATTGCAGCCCTCGGCATAGACTTAATTTGGGGATACACGGGTTTACTTAGTTTAGGACATGGGGTGTTTTTTGCGATCGGCGGCTACGCCTTCGCCATGCACCTAAAACTGCAAATTCCCCCAACCGCCAGCAGTCAATTGCCAGAATTTATGAACCTCTACGGCGTTACCGAACTCCCCTGGTTTTGGCAACCATTTTATTCATTTCCCTTCTCAGCATTAGCAATAGTTCTCATCCCCGCCATCTTGGGTGCACTTTTAGGTTATTTAGTATTCCGCAATCGAATTCGAGGCGTTTACTTTTCAATTCTCACCCAAGCAGCAACCATTGTATTTTTCAACTTCTTTAACGGTCAGCAAAAACTGATTAACGGCACCAACGGACTCACCGACTTTAAAACCTTGTTCGGAGCCACAGTCAATGACCGAGATACTCAATATATTTTCTACATTCTCACCATACTATTTCTAGCAGCAAGTTATGCCCTCTGCCGATGGCTGACCAGCGGACGCTTCGGTCGCCTGCTAGTAGCAATTCGCGACGACGAAGTGCGCCTGCGTTTCTCAGGTTACAATCCCACAGGATATAAAGTTTTAGTCTTTGCAATTTCCGCCGGTTTAGCCGGGATTGCCGGCGCATTATTTACCGTACAAACCGGAATCATTTCGCCAAAAGCAATGGATATTGCCTTTTCAATTGAAATGGTAATCTGGGTCGCAGTGGGAGGCCGCGCCACATTATCTGGAGCAATATTAGGAGCGCTGCTAGTCAACTTTGGCAAGAGTTTTTTGAGCGAACAATTTCCCGAAGTGTGGCTATTTTTCCAAGGCGCGCTATTTTTAATAGTAGTCACAGTCCTGCCCGACGGCATAGTCGGATGGCTGCAAGATCAAAGTTTCGACCAAATCCGCAGCTTGTTCAGAAAACCGAAGTACGTATCTACTTACCCCAGCCTGGAACAAGACCCCCAAGTGCAGCTCGAAAAAGAAGAACTTGAACATTGAGTGCAAAAATATCGTGTAATTTATAAGTAGGCTGACATAAATAAATGTCACCTACAACAGACAAACAAAGCAATCGCAATAGACTTGGGAAAATCTGCGTTTCTCTCTGAGGAGACGCAATATATATGTCCACCTACTTAGATATCCGTAGCAAGTAGCTTCGTTCTTTAACTTGAGGGACAACATATGGCAGATATTATTGACTACAAAATCTACGGCGACGATTTGCAACTCATCGAGATTGAACTCGACCCCAAAGAAGGCGTCAGGGCTGAAGCTGGAACCATGACATACATGGAAGGCGACATCCAAATGCAAACATCCACAGGCGGCGGCTTATTTCAAGGTTTCAAACGAATGCTGACAGGAGAGGGTTTTTTCATTACCACCTTTGTCAACGCCGGAAATCGTAAAGCCCGCGTAGCTTTTGCCGCCCCCTATCCGGGTAAAGTAATTCCCCTTGATTTAGGCCAACTTGGCGGTAAATTTTTGTGTCAAAAAGACTCATTTCTCTGTGCGGCCAACGGCATTGACATTGAGGTAGCTTTCACGAAGCGGCTCGGTGCCGGTTTCTTTGGCGGAGAAGGTTTTATTCTGCAAAAGTTGCAGGGTGACGGGCTAGCTTTTGTTCATGCGGGAGGAACAATAGTTGAGAAAAATTTGGGAGTTGGCGAAGTGTTGCGAGTAGACACCGGCTGTTTAGTAGCTTTTGCAGCGACTGTAGATTACGATATTCAGTTTGTTGGCGGGTTTAAAAATGCTTTATTTGGAGGTGAAGGCTTGTTTTTGGCAAAGATGACTGGGCCGGGAAAAGTATACGTGCAAAGTTTGCCACTCTCGAAGTTAGCTGAACGGATTTTAGCTGCTTCTCCACCTCCTATTTCGAGCAGCTCTAGCAGTTTTAGTTTAGAGTAAAATAACCATTTATGTGCTTGTGTAGGGTGCGTCAGCTAGCAGATTTTCCGGCTTACCCAGAGACTGTTAACTGACGCACCTTCTCAGAGAAAATCAGCGCTCTCAGGTGCGTCAGCCCACAGATTTTCTGGCTTACCGAGAGACTTTTAACTGACGCACCCTACCCGGAGAAATTACCTATGAATGGCAAAGTATTAGAAATAGAAAACTTGACTGTGAGTTTTGATGGTTTTAAAGCCATCAACGGTTTAAATTTTAGTATGGATGCGGGCGAACTGCGAGTTATTATTGGGCCCAATGGTGCGGGGAAAACTACTTTTCTCGATTCAATTACTGGGAAGGTGCAGCCGACTGAGGGCAGGGTGTTATTTAAGGGACAAAATTTACGCAAGTTGTCGGAAGATAGGATTTCGCGTTTGGGAATTGGCCGCAAGTTTCAGACGCCGCGAGTTTACTTGAATTTAACGCCACGCGAAAATTTGGAATTGTCTTGCAGTCGCCACAAAAATGTTTTTTCAACTTTGTTCCAGCCTGCTTCTGCTGCTGAAAAACGCACGGTTTCTGGTTTGTTAGAAACCATTGGTTTAGTTGCTAAGGCTGATATTTCGGCGGGTTTGCTTTCTCACGGGGAAAAGCAATGGTTGGAAATTGGAATGTTGGTGGCTCAATCTCCTGATTTGTTGTTGGTAGATGAACCTGTGGCGGGTTTGACGGATGAGGAAACGATGTTAACTGGAGAGTTGCTGATTTCGTTGGCAGAAAGTCATTCGGTGTTGGTAATTGAGCACGATATGGAGTTTGTGCGGCAAATTGCGCGGCAGGTGACGGTGTTGCATCAGGGTGCGGTTTTGTGTGAGGGGACTATGGATGAGGTGCAAAATGACGATCGGGTAATTGAGGTATATTTGGGAAAACCTGACAGTTGACAGTTGACAGTTGACAGTTGACGTATCATCTTTGGTAAATTAACCACAAGATTTGTAGGGGCGGGTTAACCAACAATCTTTCATCCTCACCGACAATCTACAGAAACCCGCCCCAGCGACCAAATTTGAGCGCGGGTAATTCAACGGACACGAGGCCAATTACCAATTACCAATTACCAATTACCAATTATCCATTACCCATCTAAAAACTATGCTACAAGTTTCTAATTTGAATGTTTATTACGGCGAAAGTCACATTTTGCGCGATGTCGATTTAAGCGTAAATGCTGGGCAAATGGTTTGCTTGATCGGCCGCAATGGTGTGGGCAAAACTACGATGCTAAAAACGATTATGGGGTTGCTGCAACCGCGCAGTGGCACTATTGCTTTTGGCGGACAATCTATTGCTTCTAAGTTGACTTACCAGCGGGCTAGATTAGGCATTGGTTATGTGCCTCAAGGGCGTGAAATTATTCCACGTTTGACTGTAAAAGAAAATCTTTTGTTAGGTTTGGAAGCGAAACCAAGCAAAACCAAAAATCCTGAAGTTCCTGATGAAATTTTTGAGTTATTTCCGGTTTTGAAAACTATGCTCGATCGCCTGGGAGGTGATTTGAGCGGGGGACAGCAGCAGCAGTTAGCTATTGCTAGGGCTTTGATGGGTGAGCCGCAGTTGCTGGTTTTGGATGAACCTACGGAGGGGATTCAGCCATCGATTATTTTAGATATTGAAGCTGCGGTGCGCCGTGTGGTTGCGACTAGGGGAATTTCTGTTTTGTTGGTGGAGCAACATTTGCATTTTGTGCGGCAAGCTGACTGGTATTATGCTATGCAAAAAGGCGGGATTGTGGCTTCGGGAAGCACTAGCGAGTTAAGTGATGAGGTGATTCAGAGGTTTTTGGCTGTTTGATTCAGAAGGAAGGCACGACACGGATTTGGACACGGATACACGGATTAATTAACAATCTGGAAATGAGGCAGAGCCTCTAGGTGTTTATTCCCAGGCTCTGCCTGGGAACAAGGACAAGGAGGCAGAGCCTGGAAGGGATGCAGTCCGCGCACCATGCGGACTTTGTTTGACAAGAAGCGATTTCAATCGCGCCGGAAACGAGACTATATTATTGATTTTTTCTGCCGTCTGGCATTGTGGTGCCGGCCATACTTGCTCGATCGATAGTAGCGCCATCTATATTAGCATTGCGGAGGTTGGCATCGGAAAGATTGGCATCTCTCAAGTCAGAAAATCGCAAGTCTGCACCGTCTAGATTTGTCTTTGTCAAGTTAGCTTTTCTAAGGTTAGCGTTGCTGATTCTCGCTCCTACTAATTCGGCTCCGCTTAAGTTTGTGCGAGCTAGATTGGTGTTGACAAAATCTGATATCTCGAAGCGACTACCGCTGAGGTTGGCATCTGATAAATCCGATCCTGTCAGGATGGGATTTTTTAAGTTAAGGTTAACTAATTTTACGGCTCGGAGGTCGCAGCGGGAGCAGCTTTGAGTTAGCAGCAGCGTTTCGACGTTGGCGTTGATTTGGTCGATTTGTTGCTGGGAGAAATTTTCGGCAAATTGTGGGGAGACGTAGCCGAGCTTTTTGGGGTCGTTTGCTTTTGGTTGGGGTGTTTGGATTGGGGGTGTTTGGATTTGTTGGGGTGTTTGGATTTGTTGGGGTGTTTGTGGTTGGGGTGTTGGGATTGGTTGGGGTGTTGGGATTGGTTGGGGTGTTGGGATTGGTTGGGGTGTTTCTATTTGCCCGATCGCACTTAGTTGCAGCCCCACCTTCGGCAGTTCGAGAGTTGCTGCAAAAATTAGTAGGGCGATCGATAATATTGTGATTTTTCTCATAAATAAATAACAAGAGTGCAAAAATACCATTGATATTGTATGATACTCCGAAAAGCGAACGCCCTACATTGAGATCAATAAATCTCAACTTAGATCAAATACTTCGGAACCGTCTGGTGTGCCAATTATCTTTTATATTGCTGTTTAGCAGTCAGTATTTAGCAGTCAGTATTTAGCAGCGAGCTATGAAGATTCTGTTAGTAGAAGATGACTATCGCATTGCCCAAGCATTAGCAGAAGCCCTCACCGACCAACATTATGCCGTAGATATAGCCGCCGACGGTCAAGAAGGTTGGAACTTTGCAGAAGCTTTTACTTATGACTTAATTCTGCTAGATGTGATGCTGCCAAAATTAGATGGAATTAGCCTTTGTCAGCGCTTGCGCCGACAAGGTTTAAAAACCCCCGTGTTAATGCTAACAGCCAGAGACACCAGCAATGATAAAGTCATGGGATTAGATGCGGGAGCCGATGATTATGTCGTTAAACCTTTTGATTTGCCCGAATTAGCAGCAAGAATTAGAGCCTTACTGCGGCGGGGAAGTACAACTTTACCACCAGTATTAGAGTGGGAAAATCTGCGTTTAAACCCGAATACCTGCGAAGTTACTTATCGCGATAATTTGCTGCATCTTACACCAAAGGAGTACAGTTTGCTAGAATTATTCCTGCGAACAGGAGGGCGCGTTTTAACACGGAGTGCTATCCTAGACCATATATGGGCTTTTGAAGACTCGCCAGGAGAAGAAACCGTAAAAGTTCATCTCCGGGGTTTGCGGCAAAAACTGAAAGCTGCAGGTGCACCAGCTAATTTTATTGAGACTATTTATGGCATCGGTTATCGGCTCAACCAAAACCTCTAATCCCCAATTTCAAGCTTTGGGATGGCGTTTATTGCTATCTTACTTAACAGTAATGGTAGCTATTTTAGGAGCTTCTGCTATTGCTGTTTATGAATTATTTGCCAGCAGTCTGTATCAAGAATTAGACCAGAGATTGGAGGTTTTGGCTCAAGCAGCTTCTCACAGTTTAGTTGCGATCGAAAAGCAGCATATTTCAGAAAATCCAGAAAAAAAAGGCGATGAATCTGACCAAGAAAGTGAACAGCGCAATGATGATATTCAAATTGAACTCCATCGCAAAAAAGTAACGCGCCAGTTAGATAAAGACGGAGACTTAGACATTCCCTGGCAAAATCTGCGGGAACCAGATCAAGCTGTAGAATGGTTTAATGAAGCAGGTAAAATGTTAGGAAATTCCGGCAATACTTTACCGCCAGTACCGATAAAATCGGGTTTCCAAACCATACAAAACGGGCAAATTCGCTCGGCGACCATTCCAGTTTACATTTCTTATGATAATAAAAAGCAAGAATTAAAAGGTTATATTCGCACCAGCGAATCTACTAAAGAAGTCGAAGAAGTTCTCAGCAGACTCCGCTGGAATTTGGGTTATGGGAGTATTATTGTTATGAGCTTGACTGCGGTTGGTGGTTTGTGGCTGACTAAGCAATCTCTCAAGCCAATTGAGGATAGTTTTCAGCAGTTAAAACAATTCACTGCTGATGCTTCCCATGAGTTGAGAAGTCCGCTGACAGCGATTAAAACTTCTGTGGAAGTTATGCAGAGTCATCCAGAGAGAATTCATGCAGCGGATGTTAAGAAAATGGCGGCGATCGCCTCTGCTACTAAACAGATGACTCAGTTAGTTGAAGACTTACTTTTATTAACTAGAATGGATGCACCAGCAGCCAAGATCGCCCGCGAGTGGATAGCGGTGCCGTTAGATGAACTATTAGAGGATTTGCTAGATTTGTGGGAACTGCAAGCTCAAGAAAAGCAAATTATTCTCAAGTCAAATTTAGCCATTAATACGTCTGTAATGGGAGATGCTGCACAGCTAACTCGTTTGTTTTCCAACTTGCTCGGAAACGCAATTCATTACACACCAGCGGGCGGAAGTGTGACTGTTTCTCTGAGCAGACAGAACCGATCGACAATTGTGAGTGTAGAGGATACTGGTATCGGCATTGCTCCAGAAGATGTAAAGTTAGTTTTCGACAGATTTTGGAGAGCAGATCGAGCCAGAAATCGCCGCGAAGGGGGTTTGGGGATGGGATTGGCGATCGCCCAAGCAATTGTCCAAAGCCATCGAGGAGAAATTAGCGTTACCAGTCAGCTAGGAGTAGGTAGCTGTTTTCATGTAAAATTATCCTCAGTAGCTTAAGAGTTGATATTAATAAAAAACCTTAACTCTTCTTCCCAGATTCTCCTTGTTCACCGCTTTCTCCAATGCTGAATTTGTTGATGGGAAGTTAACAGCAGGTTGGTACGCCCAACAAGTAAAAAATAACGCTCAACTAAAAAATGATGCGGCTCCAACTCAAGAACTCAGAAATTTAGTCAACCAAGCACTAAAACGAAATTCTTTATTCCAAATAGCGGCGCGCCCTAAAGCGATGCGTCCGATTATGTTGAGTCGCTATCAGGGAGGAATGTACTACGGCACACATATTGATAATGCGATTATGGGAGATGAAGAACTAATGCGATCGGATTTGTCTCTCACTCTATTTCTCAGCTATCCTGCAAGTTATACGGGCGGGGAATTAGTGATTGAAAGTACCCAAGGACAACAAGCTTTTAAACTTGCTGCTGGTTCAATGGTTGAGCAGGACTTACGCAAGAGACCAAGGAATAAGGGCAACCACCGGGGGGATTGCCCCTACATTCACACGAGATATAGATGTCGTGCGTCCAGGACTATTTAGGAGGTTTTGGAGGCGGATGAAATACATTTTAGGTCTTTCCGAGTTCTTTACTTTGTTTTGTCATAGTAATTATGGTTATCAAAGCGGTACTTCAGGGAGTTTTAGCAATTATGGATACACAAGTGACGGCACTTTCTATCAAAATGAAATTATTTGCAACATGAATTACCCATTTTGACCAAAGAAACCGGGTTTTTTACCGAATCTGCGGGGATCACAAAATATTTTCGCAAAAACCCGGTTTCTGCCTACCCGTGCGTCCAAGAGAATCTGATTTGTCAACAACAAAACCTCTAAAAAATAGGAGAATAAATAGATGGCTAGGATTAATTTTCGCAAACTTCACCGCCAAGTTGCACCGATTATTTTCATCCCTTTACTATTGACTGCATTAACTGGTGTTACCTATCGGCTCGCACAAAGTTGGTTTGGTATAGAAGATGATGCTGCCGAGATTTTTATGGTGATTCACCAAGGAAGCTATCTCGGAAAGGAACTCAGACCTTTTTATGTGCTTTTGCTGGCTTTGGGAGTGATTGGGCTGATAGTCACTGGTTTGACGATGACCAAATTTTTGGGTGGCGCACGCCCTGAAAGACCAGGTGCTAAACTTGATTTTCGTAAGGTTCACCGTATTGCTGCACCGATTATTTTATTGCCTTTAACAGTCAGTACGGTGACAGGTGTAATCTATCGAGTTGGCAGAAGCTGGTTTAAGATGCCGAAAGAGGTAGGAGAAGTTTTTTTGAATATCCACCAAGGAGAATATTTGGGAGATTTTTTGATGCCAATCTATGTGTTTTTGGTGGGTTTGGGTGTGATTTTGCTGCTGGTAACAGGAATCAATATGACTGGTATTTTTCGGAAACGTCGCCCGCAAACAACAGAGGAAGATAGCTAATATAGCCTTTCTCAGAAAAATGAGGTACTCATGGGCATAGGGCATAGGGCATAGGGCATAGGGCATAGGGCATAGGGCATAGGGCATAGGGCATATCTCACTTTTTTGAGAACCGCTATAGATTTTTTTTCCGGGAATGACTGATGAATATCGTGGTTTTAATCCTCTTTACAGTTGCATCTTTTTTGGGGAACTGGTATACAATAATTATCTGGTCACTGACCTTTAATTAAGATGATGAATAGAGGTATTGAAACGGCAAAAAAAAGTCTAAATTCAAAAAATGTATGGGAAAGTCGGCTACAAGGAAGTCGCACCAGTGCATTTCTCAGTGAAGTATTAAGTAACAGCGGTCACTTTTTAATTCTGAAGACTTTATCAGACTTGATATTAGCGGGTTTGTTCCAATTTATCACAGACCCAACTGAATATTTACTGATAGTAGCAATGCTTGTTCAGGCTTGGTATCTGTCGAGCTCGAAATGCCACCGTTTTTGGGGAAACCTGATCTGCGTTGGTATCTATACGCTGATTGATGTGCCGATAGACGGGCTAGATTTTTTCCAAAATCTGAGTCACATTGTCTTTTGGTTATTTTCTCTGATGATTGCTACTTTGCAAGGATTGCGATTCCATTGGGCTAAGGGTATTGATGATTGGCTGATTCCACTGGAAAGTTTGGTAAGGGCTCTGATGGTGGTAGCTTTTTATGTTGTGATTGGGATTAAGTCTCAATATTTAATTGCTAATTTAGAATTGATAGTGACATTTTCGCGGACGGCAACGCACTGGTTTCTTACTTGGAGTATGGTGTTTATCGGTTTGCTTTTGGGGTTGCAGTCACTACAGATTGTAAAACAAAGAAAGCAGCTAGAAAAAACAGCTCAACTACTAGGAAATATGGCAAAATGGGGAATGGGAAGTCATGTAGTAGACACAGCGCTTAATAATCCAGCAGGTTTGGCTTTTCAAAAGTGCGATCGCACGATTTTATTTATGGATATTCGCGGTTTTACAAGTTGGTGCGAAAAAACTTCCCCTGAGACAGTTGCAGCGGTTCTCAATGAATATTACCGTTGTGTTGAACCAGCAGCTTCTCAGTTTCAGCCTTTAAGAATAACTTTTACAGCCGATGAAATTATGGCTATTTATGCTACGCCACAACAGGGAATTGCTGCGGCTAAATCTATGAGTAAAGCTGCTTCAGAAATGCTTGAATTATATGGAATTGGTGCGGGATGCGGGGTGCATTGCGGAAGCGTTATTGAAGGGCTATTTGGCGGTGCAGATGTTCGGACTTATACGGTGATTGGTGATGTTGTCAATACAGCTAAACGCTTAGAAAGTGCCACGCCTGGTGGTGCAATTACTATTTCTGATGCTGTTTATCAAGGGATGTCACAACATCTAACGGTGGAACCTTGTGAACCGATAGTGGCTAAAGGTAAAACAGCAGCTTTAATTGCATGGCGGTTAATATAGCTAGCCGTCACGGATTGCGAACATAGAGTAAAAAAATGGCGATATATTCAATCAGAAAACTCTGATTATATCCTCTGGTGAAATAGCTCTAAGTTTAGATAAAAAACTTCTGTACCGTCTGGCGAGCGAATTAACTTTTCTACGGCGTTAGGGAGTTGATCTTGGCGGTACAATTCGGGAATTTCGCATAAGTTTTCTTCGGATATTTCCAATATTTTCGGCATATTAGGAACCGGAATTCCCAGGCGATCGCTCTTATTTAAACTGCAAACAATCAGGTAGTTGTTGTCGGCAATAGTCTGGATGCTGGGAAATATTTTAGATAAACTAATCAGCGTAATTAGTTCTTCTTGGTGTCGCACTAAACTTTGACCGCTATCTAAAAAACCGTAGGGAGTAAAGTCTTTAACAATACGCTGCACTCGTTCTATAGGAACAGCATAGTAGACGTTCCCCAGTTCAAAGGAAACCATTTTTTTAGGGGCAATTCTAACAGTGGCTTGTTTCTTGCTCCGAAAGCGGCGATTGTAATTGGCGTGAGTCATTCGATTTTAGATTTTAGATTTTAGATTTTAGATTGAGGATTATTGGATTGAAGATTATTGGATTTTAGTAGGTAAGTCGGCTGCGTAGTTGACCACTATTATTCGCTGGTGCAATTACTTTTGATCTAAGTTTTGTTTGAGATTAGGGATTATTTGAGTGGAGATTTGAGATTTTGGCTTAAATTATTGAGTGGTGGATTAATTTGGGTATAGCTTGTAAAAGTTGGGCTTCGCTGTAAGGTTTGGTGAAGTATTGATTGGCGCCTAATTCCATTGCCATTTGCCGATGTTTGGGCCCGCTACGGGATGTCAGCATGGCTACGGGAATCTTAGCAAACCGCTGGGTCGATCTGATCGATCGCAACAATTCAAATCCATCCATCCGAGGCATTTCAATATCCACGATCGCCAAACTGCAATCAAGACCATTTTGCAACTTTTCCAGGGCATCCACGCCGTCTTTCGCCTGTACCACCCGGTAGCGAGCACGAGTCAGCGTCAGAGACAACAACTGGCGAATTGTATAGGAATCATCCACTACCAAAATCTGCGGTGACCGACTCGCACTCGCCGGCATCTCCTGCACTTTACCGGAGACAGCGGCGATCGAACTATTTACCACAGGTTGGCCCACCAAATCGTCCACATCCAGAATATTCACCACGCGCCCGTCCCCCAAAATCGTAGTCCCCAAAACGCCGCGAGGCTTGGATAGAGGCGGTGGCAAAGGTTTAACCACAATTTCCTGCTGACCGATCAGCCGTTCCACGGCCACCGCCAGCATTCCTTCGGTAGAAGCCAAAACCAGGACAGGAATTTCCTCTTGGGTCAAAGGGTCAGGAGAGGGGGCATCCGGCGGGAGGACGCTGTATTCGAGCAAATCTTGCATCCTCACCAAACGAATAAATTCTTCCCGCCACCACAGCATCGGCTGATTGCCGGCAATGTGAACTTCCGAGGCTTTAATGTGCAGAATTTCCTCGACTGCATCCAGCGGCACTGCTATTTTATTGTGATCTGTCTTCACCATCAAAGCATCAGTAATCGACAGCAGCAGTGGCAGTTTAATGATAAAACTCGTACCTTTTCCCAGGCGAGAGTCTACCTTCACAGTCCCCCGCACAGTCCGCAAATTTGTTCGCACCACGTCGAGCCCGACTCCTCGCCCCGAAAGGTCACTGACCCCTTCTGTAGTGCTGAAACCCGGCCAAAACAGAAAATCGTAGAGTTCGGCAATGGAAAATTCTTGAGCTTGTTCCTCCGTAGCCAAACCCTTTGTGACAATTTTACGGCGAATCATTTCCGGGTCAATGCCTTTGCCGTCATCGGCGACAGTAATAATAGTTTGGCCGCCTTGGTGGCGGGCTTCTATTTCAATTTGACCGCTGGCCGGCTTGCCGCTTGCTTTCCGAACTTCGGGAATTTCGATGCCGTGGTCGAAAGCGTTTCTCACTAAGTGTATTAAGGGATCGCGCAAAGCATCGAGCAAACTTTCGTCTATTTTGGTATCTCTTCCCACTAGCAGCAGGTTGACATCTTTATCGTATGTGATACACATCTCCCGCAGGGCTCTGGGCAAGTGATCGACGGCGCGACTGAAACTCACGACTCGCAACTGCATGACGCGGCTGCGTAGTTGTTCGGTAATGCGGCGCAGTTGGTCGGTACTGCGCTCGAATTTCATGGCTAAGGTGTCTAATTTGGTGGCGGATTGAGAAATTGCTTGGGCAGTTTCGATGACTTCGGCGGCTGTCGAGTGGAACTCTGTATAACGATCCATCTCTAAGATATCGAAGTGAGCATGGGCCGGAGAGGATTTGCCGTTAGCAATCATGGGGAATTCTGTTTCTGCGGCTGCAAGTTTTCCCAATCCAGAGTTCCCGTTTCCCCCTCTCCACTCTGCAAAGCTCAGTCTGTCGTATTCTTCTCGCAACTGACCGCCGAATTGGTTCAAATCTACGATGTTGCGGCGGATGCGCTTGACTTCGCCCCGCAGTTCGGATTCTTGAAGTTCTAAATTTGTACGGTTGATGACTAATTCCCCGACTAGATTCACCAATTCAGTTAAGCGTTCTAAGTCTACCCGGATTGTCGGCCTTTGCGGGTTGGGGACTGGGAGAGAGGGGGAGATTTCGGGGAGAGTGGAGGAGGGGGAGATTTCGGGGGGAGTGGGAGTGGGGGAGAGTGGGAGAGTGGGAGAGGGGGAGATTTCGGGGATGTCGATCGCCCTTCCTTCCAATATTTGTTGGCGTGCGGTTTGCAAGTTTTGGGCGATCGCCCAACCGTCGGATTGCAACCGTTGTAGAGTCAAGTCGGGAGAGTCGATCAAAGCGCTGAGGGCGGCGGCGACTTTCCCAAAATCCGGCAATTGCAGCATTCCAGCCAAACCGGAGAGTTGGTAGTAAACCTGCTTGAGGGCGGTGACAGTTGTTGCCAAATCTGCCTCGTCAGCTTGGGAAAGCTCGGTTTCTAGGCGATTGAAGAGTGCCGGCACTTGCTGTTCAAAAATCAGTTTCAGGGTTTCCTGGGCGGGCGATTGACTGGCTGCGGTGACTGGCGACGGTTCTGACTTGCCGTACTTGGCCTGGAACTGGGCGAAAATTTGGGCGATCGCCTCCAAGTTTTCCGTTTGATCCGGAGTTGTGACATCGGAGTGTTGAACTGATTCGATCGTAATCTTTTTGAGAGCATCCACCCCCTGCAGCAAAACACTCACAGTAGTCGGTTCCAGGGCCGCCAAGTCTGTGCGATCGCGCAAAATGACAAAACAGTCCTCCAGCGTGTGAGCCGCCGCCGATACGTTTTGAAAGCCCAACATCGAACCCGCACCTTTAATCGAGTGAGCCGCCCGAAACATTTCTTTAACGGCAGCTTGTCGCTCTTTCAAACCCGCAGCTTCCATCGCCAGCAGATTCGTCTCCATTGACTGAAGAAACTCTTCGCATTCTGCGGTAAAAGCATCTATTAATTCGTTTAAATCGTCATCATTCATATTAAATTAGTCATTGGTTAGCAGTCATTAGTCATTAGTCAGTTCTTAGATTATGTCCGGTTCATTTCAACCCGCACCACTCAAATAATCTGGTGAAACCGGGTTTCTTCCTAGATTTATCGTACTCAAACCGAATTTTTCGGAGAAACCGGGTTTCTTCCTAGATTTATCGTACTCAACCCGAATTTTTCGGAGAAACCCGGTTTCTTGCCCCAACGACAGAAATGCGAGCGCACTTTTTGCGTTGGGAGAGGGGGCGGGTTTATGCAGATTGTCGGTAATAATTCAAGATTTTTGATGAACCCGCCCCTACAGAATTGTGGTATTTAACCGGATTTAATATGACCAATGACTAATGACTAATGACTAATGACGAATAACTAACTGCGGAAATTCGCCACCGACTTTTGCAATTGGCCCAAAGAACCAGACAACTCGTCCAAAGATGCTTTGACATCCGCACCTTTTTGTGCGGTAGTATTAGCAATCTCGTTGACTTGCTGCATACTGTTAGCAATTCCCTCAGCAGAAACAGTTTGCTTAGCAGATGCAATAGTAATATTCTGCACCAAAGCATTCATTTCTCGACTAACTTCGATGATGGCATTGAGGTGAGTTTTAGCTTCGCTTGCTAGCTTAGTGCCTTCCACTACCTCCAGCGTCCCCGATTCCATTGCCTTCATCACGCGGCTGATTTCTTCTTGAATTGTACCGACAATTTCCGAGATTTCCTCCGTAGCGCCGGCGGATCTTTCTGCTAATTTCCGCACTTCTTCGGCAACAACTGCAAAGCCTAAACCTTGTTCGCCGGCTCGCGCCGCCTCAATAGTAGCATTCAGAGCTAATAAATTAGTTTGCGAAGCAAGTTGAGAAATCGAAGTCACAATTTTGCCAATTTGCTGCGAAGATTCGCCCAAACGTTTCATCATTTTCGAGGTAGAGGCGATCGTCAACCGGAGCCCGTTAATGCCTTCGACAGCTCGATCGACCGCCATACCGCCGACTTCAGCCGTTTGAGAAGACTGCTGAGCCACTGTTTCGGCCCGCACCGAAACATCTCGCACGTCGCGGATCGAATTCACAATCCGCTCTATTTCGCGCATGATGGCAGATATTTTTGCTGCTTGAATTTCTGCCTGTTGGGTGAGTTGACTGGTATTGTTAATTGACTCGTCGGTGGCAGATGTTACCTGTTCGGCTAAAGTTTGAATTCCCGTTACTACTTTCCGCAGAGAACCGATTAAGAAGTTGAAAGAGTCGGCGACAGCACCTAAAACATCGTTAGTCACTTCCGCCCTGACTGTCAAGTCGCCTTGAGCCGCGCCTTTAATTTCTCCCAACAATTTAAGGACTTGCTGCGTCAGAGAATCAGCTTCAGCTTTACGTTCTGCTGCTAATTTTCCTAGTCGTTCTTCTGCCTCTTTGCGCTCGGTAATGTCAAAGCGAATGGCGATATATTTGACTATTGTGCCACTGGTATCAAAGATGGGGGAGATCGTCGAATCTACCCAGTAAAACGAGCCATCTTTGCGTCGGTTTTTGATTTCCCCTTTCCACACCAAACCGCGAGAAAGTGTCACCCACATTTCTTCAAAAAATGATTTGGGATGGTAGCCGGAATTGACGAGGCGGTGGTTGCGGTGCAGGAGTTCTCCCATGCTGTAACCGGAGATTTCAATGAATCCGTCGTTGACGTAGGTAATCATGCCTTGCAGATCGGTCTCGCTGACGATCGCCGATTCGTCTAGGGCATTTTGCCGCGTTTTGAGTTCTTGCAGCAAGCGTTCCTGTGTCTCGGCCAACTGCTGCATTTGCTGCTGGGACGATCTTTCCTGGGTGACGTTGCGGCAAACGACTACGCCGCCTTTGAGTGCGCCCGTTTCGTCTTTGAGCGGCCGGCCGGTAATTTTCACCCACAGGCCCTCTGGATTCCCTGCGTGGCGGGTGAAAACCTCTACGTTCTCAGGAGATTCTCCTCTAATTGCCCGTGTTAAGGGGATCTCGGCTGTGGGATAGGGAGTTACCGTATCGGGCAAGAATAAACCGTATCTTGCCGACCATTCGTCGGGAAGAGTATCTGTCGAACCCGTGCCAAAGATATCTGCGGCGGCGGGATTGAACAACACAAAATTGCCTTTTTCGTCGGCAGCAATTATGCCGTCGCCAATGCTATTTATTAGCAGTTGCAAGAGATTGGTTTGTTGCCGAAATTGGTCTTCGGAACGGGCTAATTGGGCTGTTGTTTTTTCCAGTTGCACCATCGCCTGTTTGCTTTCAGTAACGTCGCGAGCGACTGCATACATGAGCTGTTGTTCGGTTTCAGGTCGCACTTTCCACGACAGCCACTTGTAGGAACCGTCTTTGCAGCGGTAGCGATTTTCAAAAGATTTTAATTCGGCGCCACTAGCTACTTTTTCCGCTTGTTTTCGGGTTGATTCGCGATCGTCTGGATGGACTAAATCGATATAATAGTTGTCTTCGAGTTCATGCGCCTTGTAGCCGAGTGTGTTTTCCCAAGAGGGATTGATACGCTTGAATTTGCCTTCAAAACTTATAATACAAATCAAGTCTAGGGAAAGGGTAAAAAATCGATCGCGCTCTTCTTCTGCTTTTTTGCGATCGGTAATTTCGATCGCCACACCGCCGACACCGATGGGTTTGCCGTCAGCTCCGGGCAAAGGAAAATATGACGCCAGCCAATCTCGCACGAGGCCCGGTTCGTTGACGGTTGTACCCGACACCTCAACGTTTAAAAACGGTTGGTTGGTGGCGAGAATCTGCTGCAACATCGGCTGTAGGGTATCGACCATTTGGGGTACAACTTCCCTCACCGTCTTGCCGAGGTGTTCGGCAACTGAGACGCCTGTGGTTTCCGCTAATTTCTCGTTAACTTGGACGAAGCGCAACTGCTCGTCAAAAATAAACATTGAGGCCGGGGCGGCTGTGAAAAATGCGTCAAACCGGGTTTGACGCAAAACTAATTCTCGTTCTAGGGCTTTGCGATCGGTGATGTCGCGAGCTTCGGGAATCAGCAGCACGACTTTGCCGCTGTCGTCTACGATCGGCTTGAGGGAGAAGTCCACAGTTATCACAGCACCCCCAGCAACGAGCACGTCGGCTTCGTAGCGGACAACCTCGCCGGCGGCGGCTTTTGTGAGCGCTGCTTGCACTTTTTGCTTGGCTTCTGGGGAAATTTGCCACCACAAATTATCTGTAAACTGCGTTCCTACGAAGTCTTCGCGCTCCATTCCGGCGATGTCGAGGGCTGTTTGGTTGGCTTCCAAAACGGTTCCGTCTGGTTTGAGCAGCCCCACTAATTGAAACGATTGGTCAAAAATGGCTCGGAACAGTCTTTCGCGATCGCGCAGCATCTCTTCTGCACGTTTGCGATCAGTGATGTCGCGAGTAACTGTTGCGAACCCCATCGGCTCGCCGGTTTCTGGGTGTTTGACTGTAAATAGGGTGAAGTCAACGGGAAAGTCTTCGCCGGTTTGAAAGTTCCTCAAGCGGAATTCGCCCTGCCAAAAACCGTCTCGCACAGTAGCAGGCACGATTTCTTCTTGGAAAATCTTACCATTTTCTACTGAGAAGAAGTCATACATACTTTTGCTTTTGACTTCTTCAATATTTGGCAATCCTGCTAGTTTCATTCCCGCGACATTCAGGTATGTTGCCTCTCCCTCCAGGGTAGCCGTGCCGATAAAATCAGAGCTACTTTCTACTAGCGAAATCAATCTTTGCTTTTCGATTTCTGCTTGCTTGCGCTCCGTGATGTCGTTGTTAGTTTCTAAAATTGCTTTCGGTTTTCCCTGTTCGTCTCGCTGCAAATTCCAGCGACTGAATACGGTAATTTTGGTATCATAATTGGTGGTGTGAATTAATTCTCCTTCCCAATAATCCTGCTCTTCTAACTGTGCCGAAATAGCGGCTAAAGGCTGGGGATAAATGGTGTGCAATAGAGTATGGGTGACTTTCCCCAGGGCGGCTTTTTTTGTCCAGCCGTACATCCGTTCGGCTCCCTGACTCCAATAATTAATGGTGCCGTCCATATCCCGAACGATCAAGCCATCGCTGGCAAGATCGAGCATTTGCAAGTTCTGCTGCAAGGCTTCTTCTGTGCGCTTGCGTTCTGTAATGTTGCGGGCGATCGTTGAGATAAATTCAACTTCTGAATTCTCGGATTTGTGGGCAACAATTACTTGAGAAACTGGTATTTCTTCGCCCTCTAAACTCTGCCAAACTGTCTCGCCACTCCACGCCCCGTCCCGGCACGCTGCGGGGATGCCGACGTTCACAAGAGTGTCGATACTTTTGGGGGATGTCAGGTCAGAAATGCGGATTCCGGTTAAATCGGCGTCAGAGCCAACTCCCAACATTTCTCTGGCTGCGCGGTTGAGATAAATGGCGCGCTGTTGGGTGTCGGCGATTCCTACCCAGTCTGTTGTGGTTTCTAAAATTGCTTTGAACCGCAATAGTTCTTGTTCAGATTTCCTGCGCTGTGTGATGTCGCGCGCGAAGCCGACCATTCCTAAAATGTTGCCTTCTGCATCTTTGAGGGGCAATTTCTGGGTGTCGAAGGTGTGTACTTTGCCGTCGGCTAAGGTGGCTAAGTCGTTGGAGGCGGGCGCGAGATGGTTGCCGGCCCGGAAGTTTTGGATTTGGTTCTCGGAATCGGTTTCGGCCTGGAAGTTGGCGAAGATGCGATCGACCGATATACCAATTTCTGCGTCGTCTTTGCCGATAATTTCTGCTTGGGTTTTGCCGAAGGCGGCGGCGAAACCTGCATTGACTAGGGTGTAGCGCAAGTTTCGATCTTTGACAAAAATGCAGTCTGGCGTAGCGTCAATGACTGTTCGCAGCAAGTTTTGGGAGCTTTCTACTTCTGCCAGTGTCTGCCGCAGTTGTTCTTCCATTTGCACGCGATTGGTGATATCTCTAATCGCGCAAACGAGAAATTGTCTACCGTCGGCATCTACAAAGGTAGATTTTTTGGCGGAGACAAAGCGGGTGTTTCCTGCTTGGTCTGTGATAGTTTTTTGGATTTCGGTGCTGGTATTTGTCAAAAAAACTAATTCGTCTTTTTTTCGATATGTCTCTGCTTCCTGTTTGGGCAAAAACTGGTCGTAGGATTTGCCAATTAGTTCTTCTCTGCTGTGACCTAGGTGTTGACAAAAAGCATCGTTTAATATTAACCAGCGGTGCTGTTTGTCTTTGACGTAAATCGGGTCGGGGATGCTGTTAAGGATGTTGTTTAAAAATTTTTCTGAGGCTTTTAATTGCTCTTGTACTGTGGTGCGATCGCGAATTTCCTGTTCCAATTGTGCATTAGTTTGCAGGAGCTGCTCGGTTCTTTCATTCACTCGCTGCTCTAGTTCTGCCGTTAGCTGCTGCAAGGTCGCTTCTGTCTGTTTGCGCTGGGTAATGTCGCGGCCTTCGGCGAGGATTTGAAATACTTCTCCTGTTTCATTTAACAGGGGCTTAAAGGACACATCAATTACTGTCACATGGTTGTTGGGGCCAGTGATTTCGTATTCTTCCCGGACAAACTTGCCTGCCGAGACTTGTTTAATGTTCGTTTTTAGGCGCTGCTGGTTGGTTGGAGATGATGCCCACCCTGGTGTCAGCCAAAATTTCAGCCCCAGCACTTCTGATGCTTGGAAATCGCCCAATTCTAGCGCTGTCTGATTTGCTTCGATCAGAGTACCGTCTGGATCTAATACTGCGATCGCTTGAAAAGCTTGGTCGAAGATTGCGTGAAATCGCTGGGTAGTTTCGCTCAGTGCTTGTTCTGTTTCTTTTTTAGAGCTCAAGATTTGCTTGGAACCTACTAAGAATCCGTAACGGTTGGACAAACTCAAAAAAACGAGCGCCACCATTACAGTTATCCAATCGAACACACTTTGTGCCACCTGAGAGTGGGGCAGCCCTAGGTATTCGGCGGCGTGGCCACTGTGGCCGAAAGCGCAGCTCCAAAATATGCCTGCTGTGGCTGTGGCGAAGATGTCGAACCCGAATTGACGGTTTCGCCACAAACCTAAGCTGATTATCCAGGCGATGGCAAAGTAACACACACAAATGATGCAATTAGCAGCTCCAATTACCACCGATTGGGAAAAGTCAGGCAATGTCAGAGTCAAAGTCGTTGCGATCCAGGTATAGAGAATTTCGATCATAAAATTAAGGATGGGCAAATCGGATGCCGACGATCGTTAGTTAAATTTATTCATGCACAGCCGTTGCAGACTTATCTGTATTGTTGATTTTTACCAGCGTTCGGAATGGGCGATCGCTTCTACATCGACAATCATTAGCAAGCGTCCTTCGGAATTGTACAGACCTTTTAAGAATGGAGCTAGGTCAGGACTGACATCTAGTGCTGAGACAATGCGATCGGGATTGAGAGGTAAAACTCCTTCGACGCGGGAGACGGCTAATCCCAGGCGCATTTTCGACAACAATCTCACGTCTCGTGGATCGGGCGCTTCTACCACTAAGATGCGGCTGTTTGGGTGGTAGGTGTCAACCGACTCAATACCTACAAACAGTCCAAAGTCTGCCGCTGCTAAGATTTCGCCCCGCAAGTTGGTTAATCCCAGCAAAAATGGCTGGGTATTGGGAACCAGGGAAATCGGTTGTTCCTTGAGGGAAAGGACTTCCCGCACTGCATCTAATTCTATGCCGAACAGACTGCCTCCTTGACCGAACAGGAGAAATTGCTTTGTTGCACTTGTCTGATTCCCCCCAGCGGGGGGAGCCGTTATTTTCATGGCTTATTTTTAGTTTCTAGTGTAGCTTACAAATTAGAGTGTTGCTTTGACCCTAAAGCCGATCGCCCATCGAGTTTTTCAGCATCACTTTGGGTGCCTCAAATGTTTCCGTTAAATAAATCGCGGTTGGGCAAATAAGCAGGTTTTTATCATTAAACATAAACTTTTATGGAATTCAAAAACCCAGTTTATTAAAAAAAACGGGGTTTGTCGGTATAATGTTTTTTGGGAAGCGGCCGATCGCTTTATATTCGGTTTACGCTGAAAGCAGGCGCTGCACTATGTGGACGAGTTGTTGAGGTTCAAAGGGTTTACTGACGTAAGCGTCGGCCCCTAAATCAGTTCCCCAAGCTTTATCGATCTCGGTGTTTTTATGAGTACAAAATACTACGGGCAATTTGGCAGTTGTGCGATCGCCCCGCAATTCTCTGATCACTTCAAACCCGTTCATTCGTGGCATCACTACATCTAAAACGACCAAAGCCGGAGGGGTTTTGCGGATCAGGGCGATCGCTTCTTCGCCGTCACCTGCCCGCATCACATCCAATCCGGCATCTTGAAGAATGCGGCAGATAATTTCTAGTTCGCTCTTAACGTCGTCCACTACTAAAATTTTGGACATGATTCCCCACTTCCTTGCTGTTATTGACAGCGGACTATGTTTATTTAGAAGCTGACGCGATCGGCGGCGATGGGACTATACCGCTTTGCGGACAAATTAATGTACTTCCAAATACATTATATAGCCGATCCTAGGGCTGAAGGTTAGCTGTCAGCGATCAAAAACGATAAAAATTTACTTGACTAACAGAATCGCTCTGAATAAATTAATCGGCAATTAGTAATTGATTCGTGGTAATTCGCTGTTTTGAAACCAACTACTCTCAGTAGAAAGCTCCCTAAGCAGACAAAAGCCGGATATTCTACGTATTTTTTTTAGCTTGATTCCCAATAATCTAGTTGTGGACAGTGCCTAAATGAGGGTGCTAAAATATTTAAGTATCGGAATTAATAGCAATTTAAAAGGAGCCATAGCGAGATTACTACAGGTATTCAAATAAGTTTTTCTTGTTAAAATACAGCACAATCTCCCTCAGCAGTCGCTATTAAGAATGAGAATTAAATAACTTCCACTCTTGAAAGTGGGATGGGCTCTTATAGCCCGTCCACTCATGACGGGCTATAAGAGCCCATCCCACAATAACAATTAAAATTGTAAGTTATTTAATTCGCGATCCTTATTTAATTAATGAGACGAGTCAATTTTTCGGATTGTAACAATGACATTTAAATAATTTTATTGTGTGGGATTTATAATTGGGGGGCAAATTCAATGGATCGCGCGACAGTCCCATTTTACCCAGTAGAGGAGTTTTGGGTTCACCAAAACTTCTGCCAGTGGGCGATCGCCATCCTTGAGCTTGATTGTGGGCCCAGCCGAAAAGACTGCTGCAAGATGCGGCCAGTCGATTTTAGATTTTAGATTTTAGATTTTAGATTGACGAAATTGAAGAGATTGAAGAAAGCGACCTCACTGATAAACCCAGGGGGCTGGCGATGAGGATTCAAAGCTTTTTTTTCGCTTCACGGATGAATCCGGGGGCCCCGGACGACATTGCTGGATTGTCAAATTAGTCGGCGAGAGAGAGACGGCGATCGGCTATAATAAAGGGCTAGAGGAAAAGAACACCGAAAACCCGAAAATATGGTTGCCATCCAAAGAAATCTCAACATTGCCGCCCTAGAAGCAGAATACAGTCAAAAAACACCGCGAGACATTCTCAAATTTGCCCTAGAAAATTTTGACAATATCTCCATTTCTTTCAGCGGGGCTGAAGATGTAGTTTTGATCGATATTGCCTCAAAAATCACCAAGAATTTCCGCGTTTTCACCCTAGACACCGGACGATTACACTCGGAAACTTATCAGTTTTTGGATCGAGTCAGAAAACATTACGGCATTAAATTAGAAGTAATGTTTCCCGATGCAGCCGAAGTACAAGCCCTAGTAGAAGAAAAGGGATTGTTTAGTTTTTATCAAGACGGTCACAAAGAATGCTGTGGCGTGCGGAAAGTCAGGCCGCTGCGCCGCAAACTGAATACTCTCGATGCTTGGATTACCGGTCAGCGGAAAGACCAAAGTCCCAGTACCCGCAACGGTATTCCGGTTATTGAAGTTGACACTGCATTCTCAACTCCTGACCATGAATTAATTAAATTCAATCCCTTAGCAAACTGGTCTTCGGCAGAGGTTTGGGAATACATTCGCGCTTTGGATGTGCCTTACAACAAGTTGCACGAACGCGGTTTTGTAAGCATTGGTTGCGAACCTTGTACAAAGCCGGTATTGCCGAACCAACACGAACGCGAAGGTCGCTGGTGGTGGGAAGAAGCGACCGTAAAAGAATGCGGTTTGCACGCTGGTAACGCACAAACCTAGTAGTAAATCACTCAAGGAGTAAGGTGCGCTAGGCTTACCAAACAAATCGTAAGGTGCGCCCTTACGCACCTTACTCAAGAATCAATGCACTTCACATAAATCGTAGCCGAAGAATTCGCAATTAAAATAAACACAAATTAAGCTGAGCTGGGCCTAGAACTTTGATAGAATGATCGACATTCAGAAAAGTTTTTAAAGTAGGTACTATATGCTCGCGTCAACTAGGGAATTGCTGAACACGGCCTTGAGAAATGGTTATGCGATCGGCGCTTTTAACGTCTACAACCTCGAAGGAGTAAAAGCCGTCATCAATGCGGCAGAAGCGCTGCACAGTCCTGCTATACTGCAACTTCACCCCAGTGCCATCCAATACGGAAAATCGCCTTTAGTCGCGCTGTGCATGGAAGCGGCCCGCAAATCTTTAATGCCGATCGCAGTACACTTAGATCACAGCACCTCAGAAAAAGACATTCACCTCGCCCTAGCCGCCGGCATCAAATCAACTATGGCAGACGGTTCTTTTTTGCCCTACGAACAAAACTTAATATTTAGCCGGGAAATGACTAAATTATGCCACGCTAACGGTGCGGCAGTTGAAGCAGAAATCGGCAGAATTAGCGGCCGGGAAGAAGGTTTGACAATCGAGGAGAAAGCCGCAAGGATGACCGATCCGGTATCAGCCGTAGAGTTTATCAAAGAAACTAAGGTGGATTTTTTAGCCGTAACAATTGGTAACGTTCACGGCAAATATCTCAGCGAACCGAAACTCGATTTTCCACGTCTGGCCAAAATCCGCGCTGCTGTTTCAGTGCCGTTAGTGATGCACGGTGCTAGCGGTTTGCGGGAGTCAATGATTCATCAATGTATTAAATTGGGAGTCTCTAAATTTAATGTGAATACGGAAATTCGCGAAGCTTATATGGACGTGTTAAAAAGTAGCATTTCTGAGGCAGATCCGGATTTGTTGGAAATAATGGAAAAAGCTATCGATGCCATGCAATCGGTCATTTCTGACAAACTGCAACTTTTTGGTTCTGTCGGTAAAGCTTATTTGCATCATTCTCCCTACGCGGATGACTTAACCGCAAAGAGTACCAGCAACAAACACACAAGCCGCAACCAATCAAGTTTCGATCAAATCTTAAAGCCTGTGTATAGTGAGGCTTTCTGTCTTCTTGTGAAGTAAAAAAACTAAAGTCCTGACTGCGAACCAGCGATTAAAAGGGCGGGTTTTTGAGATTGTCAATTATGGGCAGATATTTTTCGTGAACCCGCCCGTACCGTATTAGGGGTAATCGACCGGACATAATATTAGTCAGGACTTCAGTCTTCTCTAACCGTTTAAAAATCGATCGGGATCGATGCCAGATTCCCGCAGCCGCCGAATTAAAGACTGCAATTGAGCTTCCGCTGACTCTGCCCGCTGCCGTTGCTGTTCCGCTTCAGTGAGAATCCAATTGCCATCAACATCATACCAGCGCAACCACAGTCGATCGACTCCCTGAAACTCTCCTTGCCACAAACCCAAGCCCAAACTTAGGTCAGGAATCCACACTCGCGACTCGGGCAATTCTAATTCTTGATAGTGTCCGCCCTTCAATTCAAACACTCGCAATTTGTTAGTATAGCGGCTGAAAACAGCATAAATAGGAACCCGCAAAATTTGCTCGTAAACCTCCCATTTTCTTGGCGGTTCATCCTTCCTCTCGGCATCCAAAACTTGCCCGTTACCGGCAGTGTTTCCCGACTGAGGTGGCAACTTTTCCTCATCGGTATTGTCGCCTAAATCTTCTTTTTCCGTTCCCGGCGAAAGCAGTTCTACAATTACAAAAGGATTCACACCTTCCTGCCAAGTAACATAACTCATCCGCAGTTCCGATCGATCGTAAAGTCGGGGAACTCCCACAACTCCAAACCAATCCGGCCGCTTGTGCCACAGAGTGTGCTGCACGTCATAATAAAGGTTCATGTCGGTGCCGCTAAATATCTCAGAAGCCGGATAATTCCGAGGCCGAAACGTCAGACTCAACAACTGCGGCTGCAAATCGTGAAATTCGTCAGGCAAACCAGGTTCATCCGGGTCTTCGCTGGGTAAATCGTACATCGTCGGCAGCGTTTCTCTGGGCGATCGCGGCGGATCGGTTTGCGGCACAGGATATTTAAAAGGAAACATATAATATTGAGAAATGACTCCATTTATGCTAACATCATGGGAACATCCCAATGATGCTTTCACAGGAGTGCAAGCCGGAGAGCTAGAAGCGAGAGATATCGGCTTTGCCGTGCGAGACGATCGCACTCCTAGAAAACGATTTTAACAAAATTGGGACAATCCCTTTTCTTGCTCTATTCTGTGAAGTTAATCTAAAATCTAAAATCTAAAATTGACCAAGAATTTGTTGATGGTACAAGCCCTTGAATTTATCCGTGGAATCAATCCAAAATCTAAAATCTAAAATCCTCACGCCCCCGAATTGATCTCGCGCAAGTCAATCCAAAATCTAAAATCGCCTGACCCGAAATTCTGCACTATGATCGACATTCCTCAACTGATTGCTCAAGAACTTTCCATCAATCTGTCTCAAGTCAATAATGCTCTGGAACTTTTCGCCGAGGGAGCAACTATTCCGTTTATTGCCCGCTACCGCAAAGAACGCACGGATTTGCTGAATGAAATTCAGTTGCGGGACATCTCCGATCGCTTCACCTATTTGACGGAAATTGAAGAGCGCAAAAAGTCTATTTTAGAGACGATTAGCTCTCTGGGGAAACTCACTGAAGAATTGCAAGCTAAAATCGAATCATGTTTGCAAAAAAACGAACTAGAAGACCTTTATCTGCCTTATAAACCCAAGCGACGGACGCGAGCGATAATTGCTAGGGAAAAAGGTTTGGAACCGCTGGCAAATTTTATCAAAAGTCTGAACTTGCCGACGGCTAAACCAGCAGACTTTGAGGCGGAAGCAGGTAAATATATTTCGGAAGAAAAGGGAGTGAAAACAGCAGAAGAAGCTCTCAAAGGTGCTGGGGATATTTTGGCGGAAGCGGTTTCGGAAAAAGCTGAATTGCGGGCTTATTTGCGAGAATTTTTGATGAAAACAGGAGTTTTTGTCTCTAAAATTAAAGAGGATTTCCCGGAAGGAAGCACTAAATTTGAAATGTACCGCAATTATCAAGTTGCAGCGAGAAGCGTTCAGTCGCACAATATGTTAGCGCTGTTTCGCGGGGAAACGGAAGGGGTTTTAGATTTGGAACTGGCTTTTGATGAATCCGCCGTGATGGCTTATTTGGAAAGTCAGGAAATTAGAACTAGGATACCAGAAGTTAAAGAGTTTTATCGATCGACTTTGAAGGATGCCTTCAACCGACTGATGAAGACTTCGTTAATCACGGAAGTACGATCGCACAACAAAGCAGTCGCTGATATCGAGTCCATCGCCACTTTTGAAACCAACCTGCGCGAGTTGCTGCTGTCGGCGCCGGCGGGAATGAAACCCACATTGGCGATCGATCCGGGATTTCGCACGGGGTGTAAAGTTTCCGCCCTCGATGAAACCGGGCAATTTTTAGAATATCAAGCAATTTTTCCCCACCAAGCGGCCGCTCAGCGACAACAAGCGGGTAAAATTGTCAAGCATTTAATTGAAAAATATAAAATTGAATTAATCGCGATCGGCAACGGTACAGCTTCCCGCGAAACAGACGAATTTGTTTCGGAAGTTTTGGCCCAAATGGAAAGAAAACCGATTAAAGTCATGGTGAATGAATCCGGTGCATCGATTTATTCAGCAAGCGAGGTGGCGATCGCCGAATTTCCCGATCTCGACATCACCGTCCGCGGCGCAGTCAGCATCGGACGACGCTTGCAAGATCCCCTCGCCGAACTCGTGAAAATCGACCCGAAATCAATAGGAGTCGGTCAATACCAGCACGATGTTGACCAAAAACTGCTCAAAAAGAAACTCGACGAAACTGTCGAAAGCTGCGTGAATTATGTCGGAGTTGACTTAAACACAGCCTCGAAAGAACTGCTAACATTTGTGTCAGGAATGACGGCAACAGTTGCCAAAAATATCGTCAATTACCGCAACGAAAATGGCGCGTTTAAAAATCGCCGCCAACTCCTGAAAGTTCCCAAACTCGGGCCAAAAGCTTTTGAACAAGCAGCCGGGTTTCTCCGCATTCGCGGCGGCGAAAACCCCCTGGACAATACAGCAGTTCATCCCGAAAGTTATCCTGTCGTGCAGGCGATCGCCAAGGATTTAGACTTGCCGCTGACTGGAATAACACAAATATCTGAAAAAATCAAGACTGTAAACATCAAGAAATATGTCACAGAGAAAGTCGGAGAACCAACACTCCGAGACATTATTTCGGAACTAGAAAAACCGGGAAGAGACCCGCGTGCCGAGTTTAAATATGCCACTTTCCAAGCAGGAATCAAAGAAATCTCCGATTTGCAAGTTGGGATGGAATTAGAAGGCATAATCACGAATGTAGCTAACTTTGGAGCCTTTGTTGATGTGGGAGTGCACCAAGATGGTTTGGTTCACGTTTCTCAATTAGCCGATCGCTTTGTAGATGACCCCAAACAGATTGTCAAAGTCGGACAAGTTGTGAAAGTGCGGGTTTTGGAGGTGAATGAGAAGTTAAAGCGGGTTAGTTTGACGATGAAGTTGCAAGAAAAACCGCAACCGCAAAATGGCAATAGTGCGAGGCTTCCGGCCCCGCGCCGACGTTGAAACTTTGGGGGAAAGGTGAAATACTCACCGGCCTGAAGGCGCGGTGAGTATTTCAAAAGTCTGGAACTCTCATAAATGCGTGAAATGAAATTCGTCTGAAAGGGCTAACCCAAGCGTATTGCTCTATAGATGCTCTACAACAGAACAGTGAGCGCAATGATTTGAGCAGTATTAATGTATGCAACATTGCTTTGGGCAACAGTCGCTAACCCCGTAATCGAGAGGGGACTTCCTGCCAGAATAGTGGGACTGCGATCGAACCAATTATCAACTGAATGCCACCAAAGATAGCGAGAGAAGGCCCAAATCCAAAGCGCAGTAGCTCTCCAAATACGAGACTGCCTACACCAAATCCAGTAAAGAGAGTAAATACTTTCAGTCCCATCGTTTGCCCCAAATTGTTGTCATCTCCGAGATCGGTCACAATTCCGACAAACAACGGTTGAGTCAGGTCATACCCTAAAGACAAAATAAGAACTGCGATCGTCGTTCCCAGTGGCGGAATCTCAAAAATCATTGCAATCCCAGCCACAGCAGCCATTACCAACCCTGCTGGAACGAGCCAACGCCGTCCCCACCGATCGACGGCTTGACCAATGAAAGAACTTAGCAATAAACCGGGAATGCCGTACCCAAGAATGTTTAAACCAATGCTCAAGGCATCCATACCGTACCGTTGCGATAAATACAACCCTAGCCATGTATATACCCCAGAGTGGTAAATACCATTCCACAGAACATAAGCATATGTACGCTGCCCCCGAAAGGTTGCTAATATCTGGCTGTATCCCCTAAAGATTTGGCGAATAGGCGGTAATTTGGTGACTTTTGGTGTATCAAATAAAGAACCGTAAGGATGAAGGCGCCAAAGCACAACAGCAGCAAGCAAAGCAGTACCTAGAAAGAGCACTCGCCAACCTACAAATGGCTCAAGAATCGCTCCCCCCGCAGAGCCTGCTGCCATTCCCCCTTCCATTGCTGCAAACACCAATCCTAGCTTGGCACCTCGCCGATCGAACGGGAATAAATCGCCAATTAAGGCGAAGGTAAGGGGAATCACACCACTTGCTCCAATCCCGGTTAATAGCCGCCAGGTTGCCATCTGCGAAGCATTTTGGGCCGTGGCAGTTAAAGCGGTGAAAATGACAAAAAGAGCAAGCGAGATGCGAATAATAGACCATCGACCAAAGCGATCGGACAGGAGGCCGAAGAATAATGCCATCAGTGCATAGGACAGCATATAGGCTGGAACGATAAAGCCGATTTCCTGAACCGGAACATTAAAAACTTCAGCCAAACGTGGAATCAGGGGAGCAATCATGTACCCCTGTAGAAAAATTAGCCCCGCAGCGATCGAAAGCCAGGAAAACAGGTCTTTATGCTGCTTTAGGCGAATCGCGGTATCGGCTGGTTCGGTATGGGGGTGATTAAAAGATTCTTTTAGTTTCGGCATGAATTTGGGAGATTTCAACTCATATCACATTTCACGGACGACTAAAATCTGAGAACTTAGCTGGAGTGCCAACGCCGACAGCCAAGGGCGATGGACTGGTGAAAGCTTGGAGTACCTTCTCAACTCTGGAGGTTACAAATTTTGTAGGTAAGGTGTGGAATTTAGCCCTTAATGTCAGGATACCTTGATAAATGTCATGATTTATACAAAAATAGTATATTTAGATACAGAATTTCTTATAAGACTTATTAGTTCAGGTTATCAGCAAAGCTAGGATTTACGCATTGACAGAAATTTTTTAATCCCACAAAGTGGTTTGTTTGATGGCTGTGCGATCGCATTCAATTTCCCCATGAATCGAATGTGTGGCGAGAAAACCTACACATTAAACAATACGCTGGGGATAAGAATAATCTGATTTCCTTTCACAAGTTTGCAACTCTCATAAATGCGTGAAATGAAATTCGTCTGAAAGCGCTAACCCAAGCGTATTGGGCTATAATTGTGTAATCCTCACCAACCTTAAAATTATATGGTTGCAAGTAAAAGCGACACCTACGTCTCTCCTGAAGATTATTTAGCAGGCGAGAAAGTCAGTCCGATCAAACACGAGTACAGACAAGGTGAAATCTATGCAATGGCAGGGGCAAGCAAAGCTCATGTCATCATTAGTGTAAATGCAGCAACTTTGTTGAGAAACCATCTTCGGGGAAGTGGCTGCATAACTTACATGGCAGACATGAAAGTTCGGAATGAGACATCAAATTTCTATTACTATCCCGATGTAGCGGTGAGTTGCGATGAACGGGACAGAAATACTGCTGAAGATTTCATTATCTACCCGCGCTTAATTGTGGAAGTTTTATCGCCAACAACAGCGGCTTTTGACAGAGGTGAAAAGTTTGCCGATTACCGTACTTCCGAAAGTTTGCAAGAGTATGTATTAATCAATCAAGAAAGAGTTAGTGTAGAGTGTTTTCGCCGGAATGCAGAGGGTTTGTGGGTGCTTTATCCTTACAGTCAAGGACAAGAAGTTCAGTTTGCTAGCGTGAATTTTAGCTGTGCGATCGAGACATTGTATGAAGATGCGATCGGGATTGGTTGATTTTAATTACTCTAGAATCACTGATATTGATACGATTGAACCGCGAAGACGCTAAGGACGCGTTCGGCGAAGCCGTTCCCGTAGGGTAGGAAGAGAAAAGAAGAAGAAGCTGGTAATTGCTATTTTTTCTTGCTGGCTTTCCAAGTGCCACCGTAGAAGTAAAAAGGATTGTTTTTACTTACCGATTCCCAACATTTAAGACACAAAAAAAACCACTGCCCCGACTCGTCATACCGGGCGCGGTAGAGAGTCGGGGCAGATTGGGAACAGCGATCGCAATATTTGATTCTGATTGCCCTGGCCATTGTTACTCAGTTTTAAACAATAACGGATTCTTGAGGACGGGCGAATATCATGCGGCCGGCGCTGGTTTGCAGGGCGCTGGTGACTACGACTCTGGCTTCGCCACCGACATAGCTGCTGCCGGCTTCTACGACAACCATTGTGCCGTCATCCAAGTAACCGATTCCCTGAGAGGGTTCTTTGCCTTCTTTGCGGATTTTTAGTTCGATCGTATCTCCCGGCAAATAAGTCGGGCGCACCGCATGAGTCAAATCGTTGATATTCAAAACCGGCAGTTTTTGGACGGTAGCTACTTTCGATAAGTTGTAATCGTTGGTGAGCAAAATGCCGTCGATATCTAAAGCAAATCGGACTAATTTTGCATCGACTGTGGCAATATCTTCGTAGTCTGCCGAGTGAATTTGAATGCGTTCTGGATATGTTTCTTTGATGCGGTTGAGTACATCTAAGCCGCGGCGTCCGCGCACTCGCTTTTGATCGTTGGCGGAATCAGCTACCAGTTGCAGTTCTTGGAGCACGAATTGGGGCACGATAATTTGACCTTCGAGGAAACCTGTTTCTAGCAAGTTTTCAATTCTGCCGTCAATAATGCAGCTAGTATCGACAACTTTGGCAGTGGCTGGTTTGAAAGTACCTTCGGCTAGCAACACCGTGTCAAAGCTTTTGGGGTTGATCAGTCGCAAGAAAGCGCGGCCGTGGGTGTCTGTCAAACTGACCCCTGTGAAGCCGAACATGACGCTACCCAAGACTGCGACTAAAGGTTTGATGAAGCCGAACTCGCGGGGTATGGGCAGCAGGAACAGCGGAGCCAGCATTAAGTTTGCTACTAGCAGTCCGATGATTAAGCCGATCGCCCGCGTCAGCAGCATCTCCACCGGCATATCGCGGACTTGTTTTTCTAGGCGGCGATAGGTTGTTTGAGCCACTAATCCCATCACGAAGCCGATTAATGCTCCAAAGGAACCTAGTACAGAACTTAAGCCTTGTATATTTGTAACTTGCAGCAGCAGATTGCTCGGCAGGAGTTCGACTCCGTAATAGCCGATGCCTCCGCCTGCGATTATGAATGAGATTATTATGATTGCGTCTAGCATTAGTTCTAGGTTAATGAATTTATGCCTATTATATCTTTCTAGTGCTGATACTTGTTTTCATGCTTTGGTCGGATATCGCTATATTTGCTGAGGGATTTTTATAAACTTATATTTACCCGTTGTACCCTTTGGGGGATGTGCCAGGGAGCCGATCGGGATTTAGCGCGCCCCGCCGCCAGCAGGCACGAGGTGCGAATAGACCGCGATGCGGGCTGTTGGGGAATTTTGGCAGATCAAAACGGGTACGAGGTTAAATTAAAAGAGCCGATGGTTCGCACCCCTTTTTTTGTCAGAAAATGTCATAATATACATAATTATTCATGATTGTTTAATTAAAACTTTAGATTTGAAGTGGCGCTTTCGGCTTGAGATATAATGAACCCTCCCACAGATTATTTAACATTTGAATTAAAAAAAAGTGTGCAAGCGGCAAATTCCGGCATTCCTAGTTCGGCTTACCTGCATATACCTTTTTGTCGCCGCCGCTGTTACTACTGCGATTTTCCGGTTTTTGTGGTGGGCGATCGCAAAAATGGCGAGAATTCCGGCACCATAGTCCAATACGTTGCTGTACTGTGTCAAGAAATTCAAGAAACTAAAAATTTAGGCGCATCTCTCAAAACAGTTTTTTTTGGTGGCGGCACGCCTTCGCTGCTTTCTGTCAGTCAGTTGAGCAATATTTTAGAGACTCTCGACGGCAAATTTGGGATTGCTGCTGAGGCGGAAATTTCTATAGAAATAGACCCGGGTACGTTTACTTTAGAACAGTTGCGGGGATATGCAGCGGCGGGAGTAAATCGAGTGAGTTTGGGAGTGCAAGCTTTTCAAGATGAATTGCTGCAAGCTTGCGGGCGATCGCACTCTGTCGCTGATATTTTTGAAGCAGTGGAAATAGTGCGATCGGCTGGTATTGTCAATTTCAGTTTAGACCTAATTTCGGGACTGCCGCACCAAACTTTAGAAAACTGGGAAGCTTCCCTGAAATCGGCGGTGGAAATTTCCCCGACTCACCTGTCGAGTTACGACTTAATTGTTGAGCCCTTAACTGCTTTCGGGCGCTACTTTGAAGCAGGCGCGCAGCCGCTACCAGCAGATGAAACCGCTGCTGGAATGTACCGTTTAGCGCAGGAAATTCTGACCGGCGCTGGTTACGAACATTACGAAATTTCTAATTACGCTCGCGATGGCTATCAGTGCCGCCACAACCGCGTTTATTGGGAAAATCGCCCTTATTACGGTTTGGGAATGGGGGCGGCGAGTTACGTGGAAGGCCGGAGGTTGACTAGACCTCGCAAAACTCAAGAATATTATCAGTGGGTGCGATCGATCTCTCGCCTCAATTCCCCTGCTAATCCTCGAATTGGGGGGGAAACCCAGCCAGATATTTACCCAGCAATTGAGCCAAGTTTTCCCGTTTCAGAAAATGACGTTTTGTTAGAAACGCTGATGCTAGGTTTGCGTTTAGCAGAAGGAGTTAGCCTGTCGGCGCTGACTGAAAAGTTTACTCAGCAAACGGTTGATAAAATTTGGCGTTGTTTGCAGCCCTACTGGCGGCAAGGATGGGTAGAAATTATCACTGCGGATGGGGCGATCTCAAATTTAGGAGAGGGCGCGAAACTGCCACTGTCGGGCAATTTGAGGTTGAGCGATCCCGAAGGTTTTTTATTTTCTAATACAATTTTAGCCGATTTGTTCAGCAAGTTAGGCGAGGATAATTAGCTCTGTCTCAGGAAGTATATCCCCCGGCAAGCGCGATCGACCCTAAAGCCGTGGCCGCCAATGCGATCGAAAGGAAATTCAATTGCTCCCTAGCTCGATCATCTCAAAAATAATATATTTTATATCGATCCCTAAACAAATCTTAAAGGTGAACTAAGCCTTGAGATAGACGCCACGACTGCACTCCAGCCGTCATACTTAAGACTGAACATTTAAAAAGTAATTTAATGAACACTTTAACTATCGAGCGCAACCAAACCCAAAAGCAGCCCAGCCTTGTAATTAGCGAGCGCGGGTGCAATCCGGCTTCCAAGTGTAATTTTTGCGGTCACTACCAACAGGCAAGAGGTTCTGTCGGTCACTGTCAATTGTTGAATGCACCTGTTAAGGGAGGATGGAAATCTTGCACTTTAGCAATGCCGACTTTTGCACCTTCTTGGGAATAGGGGGAAGGCGCTGATGTTTTCCCGGAGAAATTTATTAATTAACCCAAAAAATGTATAAAAAATGTATAAAAAATTCTGTTTTAACTGGGAATATGCTATAATAAGCTTAGGTCTTTTGCCACTCGCTCGCACCATTGCACAAACAAGTTAAAAAGATGAATTTGACACTAAATCAGGTAATTTCCGAAGGTCATACGCGCATTTTGTGTTGGTATCTTAATAATACTAGCAAAGTGCAAATCGCTCGCATTACAAATATTCCTAATTGGTATTTTGAGCGGACGGTTTTTCCGGGAGAGCGTTTTTTGTTTGAAGCGTTGCCGGAAGCTCAATTAGAAGTTTGCAGGAGTGCGGATACGGGTGGTATAGTGTGCGAGCGAATTTTGTGCGATCGGCTGCGAGTTGAAGAATTAAGTACGGCTGATTGAAGATAATTCCCCAGACTTACCAACGAGAGGTAGAAACCCGGTTTTTTTTCAGAAACCGGGTTTCTTTGTATCCCACATTCCGCAGATGTGGGTGGAATTTTTTTATCAGTTGTGAAAAGTGGGAACCCCAAAGTTTTTCCGTTGAACTTATGCGATTTTAACGTCACGGGAGCCGCTCAAATCTCCCGAAATTAAATAAAGTGAAATAATTGACTTTTTTTAATAGCTTGATGGCGCTGTTTTCTCGAAATAACTCAGCTTTTTAGCCAAGCCAAATCCTGCCAACAGCTAATTATCTTGACTAATAAATGTGGATTATTCACCAATATCTACAGCTTAATAACGAGCGTCATCCACCTAAAAACATTAAATAGTACCTACTGCAATACTGTCCTAAATGCTTTAATACATCTTGACGGTCTTGGGTTAAATTGCTCACGTGTTTAGAGCCATTGACCGTCACTAAATGTACCGCTTGAAACATCTGAAATATCCATCGCATTGTCGGTTTATTGGTGAGCTTCTTTACCTGATTTCTGACTCCCTCATTGGTAGCTGATAATTGTTGTCTCAATTTCCTTTGTGCCAAAGTATAAACTAACAAGCACAGTCCCATTATCATTCCTATTGCTTCGACTCGCTCGGGATTTTTCACAAAGACGCTTGATGTAAAAAACAATGGATCTTTGATAAATCTAAATCCTCTCTCGTTGCTTTGCTGCGCTTTGTACTCTAATAGTATCTGTGCGTCGCTCACCTCTTGAGTGTCTAAGATGTTGGTGGCTAATATAAATCTCCCGGCTGCGATTTGTTCGGCTTCTATTACTGATAACCGGGTTTCTATTTGACCCGTAATTTGATAAACTGTTGGATTTGTGTGCTTCTCTAGTTTCTGCTTGCTTGTCGTTTTTTTGGCTGGTTTTTCTCGGCATTCAATTTCTGTGATTTGGTGATACTTCCAGGTATCTGATAATCTTTTTATCGCGATTTCTGCGTCGGCTATACACGCAAACTCTTGTCTGAATAGCTTGCGTAGTGAGTCAGAAGCTGATTCTAATTGTTTCTCTACTTGCTGGGCTATTTTTTTGAGGGCTGCTTGTTTTCTGAGTTCGCTTTCTACTACTATCCATCTTTGTTTTATGTTGGCATACTCGCTGGTTATGGCTGCTATTTTGTAGCCTTTTATTTGAGCTGATTCCCAGTCTTTATCTTCGATAGCTAAGATTTTTTGTCGGGCTGCTTTGATACTTAATGGCACTCTGGTTATCCATTTCATTCCTGCCATTGCTGATAACTTTTCTGCTGTGTATAAGGCACTGTCTGCTACACAGATTCCGTCGAAAGTCCATTGGTTTTTAAATTCTTTGAGTCGGGCTACAAAAACGCTTTTGTCATCGGCGTTTCCGTCATCTATTTTGAGATACAATGGTACGTCTCCATCACCGCTAACTATGGTGTCAATGATAAATTGTTTGAGGTCGGGTCTTTTGTCTCTTGAATATCCGTGAACGATTTTTATGGCTTTCATTTCATCGGGTGGGTTTGATGAGTCTGTTTCAATGTCTTGACTCTTTTCCTGACAAGTTTTGTATGCTCCTTCTACTGATATTGAACTGCTGTCTAGATGAACGCTATTCATTTCTACTTGAAATTTATGAGCTGCTTTTAGGGCGATCGCTGTGAATAATTGTGTCGTTCCAGCTTGATGGTATTTGTCTAATGCTCTCCCGATTCTGTCATCCGGCAAATTGTTTGGGGGTCACTCCTTCTCCGATTAAATGTTCTGTTGCTTTTCCTACAAAAAATGTGTCGAATAGGTAGATTGGGGCGCTCAAAAACCCTAATCCGTTCAAAATCATCGCTTTCATGACTTGTCCTGGGCTGAGGGTTTCTTTGTTGCTTATCCCCACTTTTTTGTTGACTTCTTCTACCAATTCCATTTCATCTATTATCCCGGCTACTATTCCCAAGTGGTCTAAATTTACGATATTTATCCCCGATAATGGCTGGTTCATGATTTTTAGAGTTGCTTTACTGCAGAAATCTATTATACACTAAAAACTCCCAAACGATTGCCGTGCAATCGTTTGGGAGTTTTGTGTTTCCGAATCTATCTTCCTTTTCTTCTGCTTGAATATCTGCGGAATGTGGGTTGTATGATTATAAAAACTCGGTTCGCGATCGCACTCCCAACCTCATAAACCCGGTTGATTCCTAGATTTCTCGTTACTAAGCCCCAAATTCGTAGAAACTCACATCTTGCACCATTCTCGCTTAACAGGCTTTCCGGCCTGTTCCACAAGAAAATCTACTCTTTGTGGAACAGGCCGGAAAGCCTGTTCCTAAAAAGCTTATTGACAAGGGTGCAACCTCTTAGTATAAACCGGGATTCTCGCCACCCCATGCGTCAGCCCTGAAACTGTCGGAAATGTGGATCTAAGCTAAATTATAAAAAATCCACCACTCTTCAATCCTAAAACCCGATGTCCCTCACCGAACAAATCCTCTCCCAAATGCCAGGAGACGCCCTCACAGGCCTGAGAAAAGTCGATCGACTCTGGGAAAACCTCAAACAAAACACCGCACCAGCAGCCCAAGCAGTCAAACACAGCCAACAACCCCTCGAAACCCTCGACTTCGACATAGTTATCGGCGGCGGAACCCTAGGAATATTAATCGGTACAGCCTTAGCCGTGCGGGGTTGGCGAGTAGCCTTGATAGAACGCGGCACCCTGCGAGGCCGCGATCAAGAATGGAACATTTCTCGCAAAGAATTAGACGCATTCTTAGAACTAAATTTGCTCTCTGTTGAAGAGATAGAAAAGGCCATAGCCACCGAATATAACCCAGCCCGCATCAGCTTTGCCAACACCCCAGACATTTGGGTGCGCGACGTACTCAACATCGGAATAGACCCAGTTTACCTCCTAGAAACCCTGAAACAGCGATTCCTCCAAGCTGGAGGAAAGCTATTTGAAAATACACCATTTAAAACAGCAACCATTCACCCAAATGGAGTCCTTGTAGAATCGGCCAACACCGATACACCACCTGCTACAAATTTATTTAAAACCCGATTATTATTAGACGCAATGGGACATTTTTCGCCCATTGTCCGCCAAGCTAGACAAGGGAAAAAACCCGACGCCGTATGTTTAGTAGTCGGTAGTTGCGCTCAAGGATACCCCAAAAACGACACCGGCGATATATTTGCATCCTTCACCCCAATGCAAAATCAGTGCCAATATTTTTGGGAAGCATTTCCAGCCAGAGACGGCCGCACCACCTACTTATTTACCTACATAGACGCCGACACAGAAAGATTCAGTTTAGAAACATTATTTGAAGAGTATTTGCGCTTGCTTCCCCAATATCAAAACGTCGAACTCGAACAGTTAAAATTCCAAAGAGCACTCTACGGATTTTTTCCCTGCTATCGCCAAAGTCCTCTCAAAACGCCTTGGAATCGCCTACTCCCAGTCGGAGACAGCAGCGGTAGCCAATCTCCCCTCAGCTTCGGCGGTTTCGGCGCAATGGTGCGTCACCTCAAACGCTTGACTTTAGGAATTGACGAAGCTTTGACAAGCGACAGTCTCAGCAAAAATTCCCTCGCACTTTTGCAACCCTACCAGCCGAATCTATCAGTTACCTGGTTGTTTCAGCGTTCGATGAGTGCTGCGATGAATCAAAAAATAGACCCCAATCAAATCAATCAACTTTTGGCTGCCGTATTTCAGGTAATGGAAGAGTTGGGAGAACCGGTACTCAAACCGTTTCTTCAAGATATCGTGCTGTTTCCGGCTTTGTCCCAAACCCTGTTTAAAACAGCAATTAGCCATCCAGGATTAGTTATGAAAATTATCCCGCAGGTTGGAATAGCTAATTTGCTCGATTGGATCGTTCATTATGTAAATTTAGGAATTTATACGGGATTGCAGCCTTTGGGGAAAGCCGTAGAACCGCAGGTAAAAAATTTAGCACCGGAACAGCAATACTATTTTCACCGATTAGTTGAAGCGTGGCAATACGGCGCGGGAGGCGATTATTAATTAATTGTGGCACGGGCATCTTGCCCGTGGCGAATATATGAACAGGCAAGATGCCTGTTCCACAACACAATATAATTTATTGATTCATTAACTGTGGCACGGGCATCTTGCCCGTGGCGAATATATGAACAGGCAAGATGCCTGTTCCACAACACAATATAATTTATTGATTCATTAATTGTGGCACGGGCATCTTGCCCGTGGCTAATATATGAACAGGCATTTTGCCTGTTCCACAACACAATATAATTTATTGATTCATTAATTGTGGCACGGGCATCTTGCCCGTGGCTAATATATGAACAGGCAAGATGCCTGTTCCACAACATAATTATATATGAACAGGTAAGATGCCTGTTCTACAACACAAATATATATGAACAGGCAAGATGCCTGTTCTACAACACAAATATATATAAGTTGTGAGTTATGAAGGAGCTATAACTGCTAAAGCTTGGGGAATCACTCGAAATTTTGCAGGCGTGTAAGTTGTGATTTCACCGTCAGTATTAATCGGACGGCGTTTGCTAGTATTAACCTCAAATTCTTGAGCTTGCAATGTGCGAACGTTAGGCCGACTGGTATGATTTCCTTGCTTCATAGCCGGCAGTAAACCAATGATTTCCCACCAGTTTTTTGTTTCCAAACTGTACAAATCCAGTCGCTTGTCGTCGATTGTGGCATCCTCGGCAACTGTCATCCCGCCGCCGTAATAGCGGCCGTTGCCAATGGCTATTTGAATAGTTTTAACATTAAAAGATTGGTTGTTTACCTTAATTTCGGCTCGAAACGGTCGCGCTGACAAAATTGTCTGCAAAGCAGTAAAAGCATAAGCTAAAATTCCCCAGCGCTGCTTGACGTTTTTAGTCAGCCGCTGGGTAATTTGCACGCTCAATCCCAAACTCGCAACATTAAAAAAATGTTGGCCGTTAACCCAACCCAAGTCTATTAGCCGAACTTTACCGCTGGCAATTACTTGACAAGCTGCTGATAAATCTGTAGGAATTCCCAGAGTGCGGGCTAGGTCGTTAGCCGTTCCCATCGGCAAAATACCCAAGGGTAACTTGGTGTCTATCAAACCTTCTATGGCGGCGTTGAGAGTGCCGTCGCCACCGCCAATTATTACTAATTCGACTCGATTTTGGTAGCGGCGAATAGTGTCGGAAAGTTCGTGGGCGTGGTCGGTAGATTCTACCATTAACTCAAAACCCAGTGCTTCTAATTTTACAGTGGCTTGAGATAATAGCTTTTGCCCTTTTCGGGAGTGCTGGTTTACTAAAAGTAGAGCTTTCTTCATTTGTTAATTTTTAATTAGGAATATTGCGTATTTTAAATTACAAAAAGTATAGCTTGATGCCTTAACTGCATGAAATTAATGCTTTACTTCCATTTTACCAGTTATGATGGATTGACAAAAATGTTAAAAAATGGATAATTGTAGCAAAAGATTCGTAAAAAGTAGCTCCATCCGGCTCTGACCTAGCAGCAAAAAACCTTGCTTATCGATCGAACTTAATTTAAAATCATGTATAATATTTTACAAAAAGCACAAGTCGCGGCCGATCGCCAAAACTGGCCAGGGTTAGTCGAATGCTTGCAGCAAGTGACAGCCGACGGTAGCAAGCCGCAGGAAGAACACATTTTAGAGCAAGCTGTCAGTTTAGCAATAGAAGCCTTAAAATCGGGCGATTTTCAAGACCGCTGGGAAATTGCTAAAGTATTGCCAAATCTGGGAAATGGCGCGATCGCACCTTTAATTGCCGTGCTCGAAGACGAAGACGCAGACACCGAACCCCGGTGGTTCGCCGCCCGCATCCTCGGAAAGTTTGTGAAGCGAAGCTATCCCGTAGGGAATCGCCCGGAAGTGATTCAAGCTTTAGTAGAATTAGTCAAAAATTCCGACGAAGAATTGAGCCAAATCGCCGCCGAAACCCTAGGGAATTTCGGCCCGACAGCCATAGAATCCCTCGCAACTCTCCTACTCCAAGAAGACTCGCGACAGTTTGCTACAGCAGCACTCGCCCAAATTCGGCGCACCGAAACCATCCCACCGCTGTTGAGCGTAGTCGGAGACTCTCAAGTTGCGGTGCGGGCAGCCGCAATCGAGGCCCTGAGCAGCTTTCACGATTCCCGCATCCCCCCGGTACTGGTAGCAGCACTCAAAGATCCGGCGACAGCAGTCAGAAAAGAAGCCGTGCGAGCTCTGGGTGTGCGCGCCTATTTAGATGCAGAATTAGATTTAGTTAACTTGCTCAAACCTTTGCTTTCCGACATCCGATTAGAAGTTTGTCAGCAAGCGGCGATCGCGATCGGGCGAGTGAAAACCGATGCTGCTGCTGCTGCTTTATTTGAATTGCTGCGATCGCCAATAACTCCGGTTGAATTGCAAATCGAAACTGTGCGCGCCCTAAGCTGGATGGAAACTGCAACCGCTTTAGCATATTTGCATCAGACATTAAGGGCGCAATTTACTAACATAAATTATACTGTTTGTCAAGAGATAGTCACGGTTTTAGGGCGAGTAGAAAAGCCGGAATTAAAAGCTGTTGCTGCTGAAATTCTGATTGATTTGTTGAAAACCGATCATCCGGCCGTGCAGGAGGCAGTTAGCAAAAAATTTTTAGCTTTAGGTTTAGGAAAATTAGGAGATATGAGAGGGCTAGATGCTCTGATTCCAATGTTGGGCGACGCAGACAACAGCGTCAGGCTACACTGCATGGCAGCGCTCAAACAGCTAGGTGCTGCTGAGGCTAGGCAAAAATTAGAAAGCTTAGTGAAACAAGAGAGTCTCGAACCAAAATTGAAACAAGGAATTGCGATCGCCCTGCAAGAATGGCAATAAAATTAAGAGCGGGCGGATTTACGGAGAACATTTAAATTTAGGGTGCGCCATAAGCACCTTACGTAGAAATTAAATATTGAATTTTGAACTCGATAACTGAAAAATCACAACTTTAGCTGTGCTCAATTGGCAGTCGGACTCGGAAAGTCGAGCCGAGTCCTTCCCCAGGACTTTCGGCCCAGACACTGCCGCCGTGGAGTTCCACGAGATGGCGGACGATCGCCAACCCCAGTCCCAGCCCGCCGTAATTGCGCGTAGAAGTGCTGTCAGCTTGGCGGAAGCGATCGAACACAAAGGGCAAAAACTCCTTGCTGATGCCAATTCCCGTATCGCTAACAACGATCGAAACAGAGTGAACCGGAGACGGCCCAGACAAGATGGCGCCACCCCCTGCTCCCGGTTCCCCATCCTCCGAGAGCGTGATTTCCACGCGACCCGACGGCGGCGTAAACTTAATAGCATTCGAGAGCAAATTAGACACCACCTGCTGCAAACGAGTAGCATCGCCCTTCACCAAGCTCACCCCTTCGCCACAAAAACTCACCAATTCAATTCCCCTAGCTTCAGCATCAGGGATCAGCGCCTTCACCGCCGTTTCTACAATCCGCACCAAATCCACCGGGAACAGCTTCAAACACACTTTGTTGCTCACAATCCGGGAAACATCCAGCAAATCCTCAATCATCTGAGTTTGCAACCGCGCGTTTCGCTCAATAGTCTCCAAACCCACAGCCGTTTTTTCGGCACTCATCTGGCGCTGCCGCAACATCTGGGCCCAGCCCAAAATCGCGTTCAGAGGCGTCCGCAACTCGTGAGAAAGCGTTCCTAAAAACTGGTCTTTAATCCGGTTGGCCTCCGCTGCTTCCCGGTAAAGCCGCGCATTGTCGATCGCCACCGCCGCATCCCGCGCCAAATCCTCCAGCAAAATTAAATCCTCCACCCCGCAGCGGCGGCCAGACTCCCCGCACAGCAACGAAATCACTCCCAGCGTCCGCCCGCGAGCGATCAGTGGTACGCAGATTGCCGACAGCACCTGGGATTGGGAGCGCAGCACCAACTGCAGTTCCCTGTCCGGGACAACTGCTTCGATCACCCATTGCGGTATTTCTGGGTATAGCTTCGACTCACCAGTCCGCAGCACCTTTGCTACTCCGTGCCGTCCCTGGGGGTCGAGTGGCATACGCCGATCGATTTGCCACAGCAGATCGACTTTGCTCGGATCTGAGTGAGCAACTGCTTGCAAGCGGATCGAGCCGTCGGCATCGAGCAAATGCACACAGCACCAATCCCCTAGCCCCGGTACTGTTAAATCTGCCAAACCTTGCAGCGCCTTCTCGTAATCCAGGGAAGCCGACGACAGCAAAGCCAAAGCTTGAGCGTTAAAATAGGCTGTTTGGGCCGATCGCTGGCGATCGTCAATATCGGTACAAGTCCCGAACCATTTAAGAATTTTCCCCTCAGCGTCCCGCACGGGCAATGCCCTGCCCAGATGCCAGCGGTAAGCCCCGTCAGAGGCTCGTTTAAAGCGGTATTCCACCTCGTAAGTCCTCCCCGTCTGCACCGAGGTCTTCCAGCTTTCTACAGCATCTTCCACGTCATCTGGATGCAAAACTGGCTGCCACCCCCAGCCTTGAGTTTCCTCCAGCGTCAAGCCAGTATATTCAAACCAGCGCTGGTTGTAGTAGTCGAGCCAGCCGTCGGGTCTGGCAGTCCAAACTATTTGCGGGATGGCTTCAGCGAGGACGCGGTACAACTGTTCGCTGGCTTCGGCTTCGCGACGAGCGGCCTGTTCCCGCGCCAATGCCCAATTCCGCTGTTCTTCGGCTTCTTTGCGAGCGGTGATGTCGCTAATTACGCCGATCCATTTGCAGGGATTGCCTTGTTTGTCAAGCACTGCTTTGCCCCGATCGATCCAATGGAGCAAGCCACCCCGTTGGCACTGAACGCGGTATTCCTCAAAAAATGGGGCGGCAGAACTGTCTGGCGCACTCAAATACCGATCGACTGCGACCAAAACTCGATCGCGGTCGATCGGGTGCAAGATACTGTTCCAAGCTGCTCTTGTCCTCGGAAATCCGCCTTTTGCGTACTCCAAATGTTCGTCTACGTGACCGAACCACAGCACGATGTCGGTCTCGATATCCCATTCGTAAATCAAATCACTGGCACTTTCTGCTGCAATCCGAAACCGCTCTTCAGACTGTCGCAGCACTTCCAGAAACTTAAAGCGTTCAGTCACGTCCAAAACCAGAGACAGCACCGATACCAACTGTCCCGAATCGCTGTAAAAAGCCGAATTGTACCACTCGCAGTGTACCAACGAACCCCTCTTATTATAATTGCTGTTGCGAACTACATTGCAGCGATTTTCTGGTTTTTTTAAACTATAAATTGCAGATTCTACCTCTGACAAATCGCCCTTGGAAATAAAGTTCCAGTCGCTAAAATGCTTGCCTAAAACTTCTCTTTTTTCCCAGCCAAAAATATTCTCGGCCGCCGGCGACCACCCGCTGAGACGAAAGTTTTCATCCCACTCAATCACCGCTAGGGGCGTATTTTCAAAATGAGAAGTGAGTTTTTGCAGCGCCTCGCGCAGGGATGCTTCTACTTGCTTGCGCTTAGTAATATCGCCAAAAGAAATAGCAATGCCGTCGCCCAATTTAACGGTCATAATCCGAAACCAGCCGACAATGCCTTCGCTTTCGCTGTTGTAATAAATCTCGGTATCGAGGGGAATTCCTGTTTCTGTAACTTGGACGTAACTGTCGAACAAACCGCTATATTTATGGCCCGGCAGCACTTGCAGCAATCGCTTGCCGATTAATTCCTCTGGGGTACTCTGCTGAATTTTTGCTGCAGCAGGATTGACGTATTCCCATTCAAAATCCACAATTGTGGATTCGTCGCGGATGCTGCGGAACACGTTAAAACCGTCTAGAGATAATTCCTGAAAAACGCGGAAGCGTTCTTCGCTTTCTTGCAGCTTGCCTACGGTGTCAAGCAGGAGATCCTCGACTCGCTCTCGCTGCGTTATTTCTGCAAGCAATTGCTGGTTAATTTGCTGGAGTTCGGTTGTGAGGGAGGGGACGGAATTTGTAATATCAGAGTCGGCTTGCAGTCGATCGACCTTTTCAGATTCCAGCGCCGTATTTCCTGGAAAAGAGGCCGCCCCAGCCAAAGCCAACACTTGAGAAATCCAAGGTCTCAGGGACGCTACAGCCCACAAAGAGATGATAGCGGTAACGGGGGCGATCGAACTTGACAGCCAGTAGCTGGGGTGCACCAGCATCCAAACTTGCATCAAGTAAGTTGTCCCGCCCCAGAAAAACCAGGCTCCCAATAGGATAAACCCCTTGCTCAAAGGCACGTCCCGCTGCTTCCGGGCATAGTATGTCAGAAGTGCTGGAATTGAATAATAAGCCAAGGCAATTAACACATCGCTGACCACCTGCAGTCCCATCAACTGGGGTTGCCACTGGCAACAGCCATCTTGCGGAATAAAATTGTGGTTAAATGACATAATCTTAATAAAGAGCAGCATTTCGGCTTTCCTGTGCGATCGATCTTAGTTGCACTTGTGTTGCTGACCCGCTAATTTCTAGTTTATACACAAAAAAACATAAAACAAAAGTGACTTTAGTCCGGGGAGGAAAGTTCACAGCAGGGTTTAACTAACCTGCCTGAAATATTTGTCCATTTATTGAGAGGTTTAGGGAGAGTGAGGTACTATAATTCCCAAGGAGGTACGAAATTCAATGCTATCTTTTGAATTCACAACTTACGGAAAAACAGAGCAATTGAGCGCGCTTGATGAAGAGATTACTAAAGTGCCGTTGGGTGAAACGGTTTAGCTAGCAACTGGCAATAGTCGATAAATTCATCTTTATTGAATCTATTTTTTGATAAGTTTGCAGATTCAGAAATCCCTTCAACATAGGAGAATCGACCTCTACTTGGAGGCTCAGAAATCCTGCCGGAGCAGATTGATGCTTAGAGCGCAGCATCCCCGCCTCTGGCGCTGGAATCAAAACTAATCTGTACCTGTATCAAAGTCTACTAAATTCTGCTACTACATCGGTTAATGTCACAGATTATGTTCCAGTAAAATTTCTGAAACCATCTCGAATGAAACATCCATGCGCTTAGAGCAGCTTCAAGCATTTCTTTCAGTGGCTGAAACTGGTAGCTTTCAGCAAGCGGCCCGGAAGTGTGGCGTTACCCAATCGACTATTAGCCGCCAAGTGCAGGGATTAGAAGCGGAAGTGGGTTTGTCGCTGTTTCACCGCACGGCCCACGCGAAACTGACTGTGGGAGGGGAATGCCTACTGCCTCACGCTCGCAAAATCTGTCAGACTTGGCGAAATGCTGCTGAAGAATTGGGAGACTTACGGGCAGGAAAGCAGCCGGAACTCTGCGTGGCGGCGATTCATTCGGTTTGCGCTGCTTATTTGCCACCTGTGCTGCAAAAGTTTTGCCGCGACTATCCAGACGTGCAATTGCGAGTGACTGCCCTCGGGAGCGATCGAGCTCTGAAAGTCCTCAAAGACGGTTTGGTTGACATCGCTGTGGTGATGAACAACCGCCATTTTACTCAAGCCCCGGAAATGTTGGTTGAGGTGCTCTACAATGAGCCGATCGAGGTGTTGATGGCGGCGGGTCATCCCCTGGCACAGTACGATCGAGTACCTTGGCCGGAATTGATTTGTTACCCGCAAGTGGTGTTTAAGGACGGGTACGGAATGCAGCGGATGGTGCAAGAACAATTTGGACGCATCGGTGCTAAACTTCATGCTGTTTTGGAACTCAACACTCTTGATGCTTTTCGGGGTGTGGTGCGACAGGGAGAATTGATTGCTTTGCTGCCGCATTCAGCTTTGGTGGAGGCGAAGGGCGATCGTACTTTAGCAATTCGGTCGATCGCCCCAGAGCTCTCAAATTCCAAGGTTTCGACGATCGGTCAATTGGCCGCAGATCCCACTTGGACTCGCGAAGTGGTATTGGTGACAACTCACGATCGAATGCAAATTCCGCCGATCGCCCATTTCTGGAATTTGGTACGCGAATTTGTGCCGCCATTTGATGTAATCAACCTAGAAAAATCAGGGAGTTAATACCATTTTAGATATTATATTTTATATTTTAGATTGGGAATGACTGATGAAATAAGGGTTTGGACATTTCCAACAATTGCCTTCTTTTTGGGAACTGGTATAATTCGATAATTTTGAATAGATAGTTCTGAAATTTAAATTTAAAACGGTTCAAATACTACCAATTACCCCTTACCAATTACCAACTTCAAATGTTATGAGTGACGCATTTAGAGAATTGCTGCGAAAAATTGGCAGCGGAGTACACACAGGAGAAAACTTAACTCGCTCGGAAGCAGCAGCAGCCACGCGGATGATGCTGCTGGGGGAAGCAACACCAGCTCAAATAGGAGCTTTTATGATTTCCCACCGCATTAAACGGCCCACTGGGGAAGAATTAGCGGGAATGCTCGATGCTTATGAAGAATTGGGGCCCCTTCTTGCCCCCCCAAACCGAGAAAAAGGGTTTTCCGTCTCTACCGTCGCCGTGTTTGGCGTTGCTTACGACGGGCGATCGCGCACGGCTCCAATTAGCCCAATAACCGCCCTAATTTTAGCCGCATCTGGCGTCCCAACCCTCATGCACGGCGGGGATACCATGCCAACCAAGGAAGGCATTCCCCTGATTGAAATTTGGCGCGGTTTGGGAGTTGACTGGAGAAAACTGAGTTTAGAAAAAGTCCAGCAAGTTTTTGACAATACGGGTTTGGGTTTTGTGTACCTTCCCAAGCATTTTCCTCAAGCCGCCGCTTTAGTGCCCTACCGCCGCGAAATTGGAAAACGGCCACCTTTTTCGACAATGGAGTTGATGTGGTGTCCCTGTGCCGGCGATGTTAACGTCATATCGGGCTACGTCCACCCGCCGACAGAAGGTATGTTTCAAAAAGCCTTTGACTTGCGGGGAATCAAAAATTATACCACAGTCAAAGGATTGGAGGGAAGCTGCGATTTGCCGCGCGATCGTACTGCGATTATCGGCATTGCTAAGCCGGATGCCGAGTTTGAACGACTGCTTTTGGCCCACGGAGATTACGGTTTTAGCAACACAAATCCGGCATTTGAATCAACCTCTGAGTTATTAAAACAAATGCAGGAAGTGTTGCTTGGAAAACCCTCAGAAGTGATGCAGTCCGCTATCTGGAATGGCGGATTTTATCTGTGGCGCAGCGGAGTTTGTTTGGATATGAGCTCGGGTTTGATTGAGGCAGAAACTTTATTAAGTCGGGGTCAAGTCGTGCAAAAACTTGAGGAAGTTAGCCAAGCCGTTAGTGTTTTGAGTTGACAGTTGACAGTTGACTACTGACTACTTACTACTGACTACTAGACATCTCCAATAATTATTGTGGAACAGGCATCTTGCCTGTTCAAAACAGACAATTCTTGCGATAACTAATGACTACTGACTACTGACTACTGACTACTGACTACTGACTACTGACTAATGACTAATCATAAAATTGCCGTAATTGTGCTTGCAGGCGGCCAAAGTTCGCGGATGGGTAGGGATAAAGCTCTACTGGAAATAGAGGGCAAATCCCTCTTGCAGCGGGCGTTGGAAGTTGCCGCAGTTGTAACCCCCGAAGTTTATGTTCTGACTGCTTGGCCCGATCGCTATCGATCGACCTTAACCGAAACATCCCAATTTCTGGTAGAGTACAATCCGGGATCCGGGCCCTTGGTTGCATTGACTCAGGGATTGACAGAAATTGCCGCCGAGTGGATTTTACTGTTAGCTTGCGATTTGCCTTTGTTGGATGCCCAGATTATTCAGAATTGGGCAAGTCAGTTAACAGAGTTTCCCCCATCAACTTTAGCAGTTGTCCCTTATCAAAATTCGCGCTGGGAGCCTTTGTGCGGCTTCTACCGCCAACAATCTCTGCCCAGCTTGCAAAGTTTTATTGACAAAGGAGGACGTTCCTTTCAAGTTTGGTTAAATCAAATACCCGCAATCCCTTTACCTGTAGGGGAACGAGAAGCAGTAATGTTATCGAATTGCAATACATTAGAAGAGTTTGAGCAATTAAAAGGTAAAATGAGTAACTGTTGACTTTTGACAGTTGACAGTTAACTGACTAATTACTAATTACTATTTACTAATGATTAACCAATATTGGTTGCTCGATCGCGATATAACTTTCCTCAATCACGGCTCTTTTGGGGCCTGTCCGATTCCCGTACTCGAAGCGCAAACCATTTTTCGAGAACAACTGGAAAGAGAACCATTGCGCTTTTTACTGCGGGAATTTGAACCCTTGTTGGATAATGCGAGAAATCAGTTAGCAGCATTTCTCGGTGCGAGTGAGGATGACTTGGCTTTTGTGCCGAATGCGACGACGGGAGTAAATGCAGTTTTGCGATCGCTCTGTTTTTCTCCGGGCGACGAATTGCTAACTACAAATCAGGAATACAACGCTTGCCGCAACACACTTAATTTTGTAGCCGAGCGTACAGGCGCTAAAGTAATAGTAGCAGAAGTCCCCTTTCCCATTGAGTCACCCGACCAAGTTATTGAAGCAATAATTAAGTGCGTTTCACCGCAAACAAAGTTAGCCTTATTAGACCACGTTGTCAGCCAAACAGGTTTAATTTTTCCCATCAAACAGTTAGTCGGCGAGTTAGCTAACCGTGGCGTGGATGTATTGGTAGACGGAGCTCACGCGCCGGGAATGGTAGCACTGAATTTAGAGGAAATTGGCGCAGCTTATTATACGGGAAATTGCCACAAGTGGCTGTGCGCGCCGAAAGGTGCGGGCTTTTTATACGTGCGGCGCGACAAACAAAATGCCATTCGGCCAACTACAATCAGTCACGGTGCTAACTCGCCCCGTGCTGATAAATCGCGCTTTCAACTAGAATTTGACTGGATGGGAACAGTCGATCCTAGCCCCTATTTGTGCGTGCCTGTAGCTATTGATTTTATGGGTTCTTTGTTGAGCGGCGGCTGGCCGGAATTGATGGCAAAGAATCATGCTTTAGCATTGGCTGGAAGAAAAATATTGGCGGACAAATTAGATTTGCCGCTACCTTGTCCTGATGAAATGGTGGGTTCGATGGCTGTTGTGCCGCTGCTAGACTCCCAGTCTGATGTGGTTGCAAAGGGAGGAATTCCACCTTTGCAAGAGGCGCTGTGGGAGATTTTTAAAATTGAAGTTCCGGTGATTCCTTGGCCGAATGCTAGTAAGCAGTTGGTGAGGATTTCGGCTCAATTATACAATACTTTGCCGCAGTATCAATATTTAGCTAATGCCCTGGTTGAGCTGACGAGAATTTGAGCGGGATTTTCCCGAAAAGAAACATCACACCCAGCTACAAATAGTTATAGTTTGGTAGTTAGGGTGTCGGTTCTCATAGTTGGGATGAATACAGACTATTTGTCCTTACTATAAACGTAGTAATGGTTATACAAATAGGCACCATAAGAGTAAAAATCCTGGCAGTAATCACCTTTATTTCTGTTTAATTGGGATACTATTTATACTAATTCTCAAAACTCATGCAACAGTAGCTGTAGGGTGCGTCGCCACCTGCCAATCCTAAAAAAGAGCGACAATCTCCAAGCGACGCACCTTACCTGAAGCGTGAGCGTAAACAAACCAAAAACTCATAATTGTTGCAAGAGTTTGGAGAATTGGTATTACATAAAATAAAAAAAAACACAAAAATAGATATAAAGCCCCATAGCCCTAAACTTCGCCAATCCGCCAAAACCGAATAAACTTTGTAAATAACCCGCGAAAATTCCTAAGTTAAAACAGGGTTGTCAAAGCGGATAGCGCACAACTTCCGCGCCACAGAATATAATGTATCAACAGTTGCATTTTTGCAGACAAAAAAAGGAAATGAAAAGAGGCGAATACCATGTCCAATGCCATGATGGTAATTTACCCCTATCGCGAACAGTACACCTGGGTTTTTGACGACGAGCGAGTCGGACTTGTCCGAGAACCATTTGTTCAGGGCGTCCCCGAAATGATTAACGCGCTTGTCGCAGACATTCCCAATGCCGCCCAAGGTTTCCGACTTTTATTTTCAGCCAATCCATTTCCCGGATATCAAGCAGAAATGCTGTGGTTGAAAGCAGAATACGGCGGTAACTGGTATCGGTGGGAATCGAAAAATCTCGAAGGCTGGCTGTGTCCGGCTATGTTCAAATACTTCCCAGAAGCACCGCCCAAGTTTTACTGCAAAGCTGAAAAACTGCAATAACCAACAGCAAGTCTATGAAAAACTTGTCAATTTTTAAAAGAGACTTTGTTACACCAGTCGCTGAAATCTCTCGAAAAAAGCCTAAATTCTTCCTGTATATAGTGGGGCTATTTTTCCTAGTTTTCACAGCCGCCATCTCGGCTACATTGGGTGCAATTACCGCCCTTTTAGCTCCCGTGGAACCGCCAATTATCAATAGAGTATTAGAGGCGACGGGCTTTGACTATCTATCCTCCAACCGCTCTGGATACCGCCTGTCGCGGTCAGTTAATATCTTGATATTGGGAATTGACGCCATGCCAGAATCTGCTGCCAATTCCCCTAAGATATTTAACGGCCGCAGCGATACGATACTCTTATTTCACCTCGAACCTAGAGATAAATCTATTAGTTTACTTTCAGTTCCACGAGATACTAAAGTCGAAGTTCCCGGAATTAGATTCAGCAAAATTAGCGAAGCTAATGCTACGGGAGGAGCAGCTTTGGCGACGCAATTAGTTAGCAGTATGCTGAACAATACGAAAATTGAAAGATACGTGCGAGTCAGCAGCAATGCGTTTCGGGAATTAGTCGATTTGTTGGGCGGAGTTGAGGTATTTGTACCTCGCGCGATGTCCTATACAGATACTGCCCAAAAGTTAAAAATAAACTTAGGCCAGGGATGGCAAACTCTCAACGGAGAACAAGCAGAACAATTTGCTCGATTTCGCAACGATGGTTTAGGAGATATTGGCCGCATTCAGCGGCAGCAATCTTTAATTCAAGCTATTCGGGACCGCCTCGCAAGTCCATCAGCATTGGTGCGCTTGCCACAAATTGTTCGATTGATGCAAAAATATGTGGATACAAACCTAAGTTATGAGGAAATATTGACGCTAGCCAATTTCGGTTTGCAATTGGAGCGAGATAATTTTAAAATGGTAATGTTGCCTGGACGTTCTAGTTCAGAAACAGGGGATTTGAGGAGTTATTGGATTGTAGATGCGCTGGGGCGCGATCGCATTATGACACAATACTTGAACCAGAGCGTGCCGGATTTTGAACAAGGACGATTTCGCAACCCAACCGAGTCCCTGTTGCCCAAAAACCTCAAAATATCTGTCCAAAACGCTTCTAGCAAACCGACAAGCGCAAAAAACGTTGCTGAATTTCTCACAAAAAAGGGATTTTTTAATGTATCTGTAGTGCAGGATGCGCCCCAAAAGCAGCGTCAAAGTCAAATTATTGTTCAGCAAGGCGATTTAGAGGCAGCGAATCTACTGCAAAAAGAGTTAGGCGGCGGTAAACTTGAAGCATCTTCTACCGGTGAAATTAATTCTGACTTGACGCTTCGCGTTGGCGAAGATTGGGTAAAGCGATTTTAATTAGTCATGAGTCATTAGTCATGAGTCATCAGTCATTAGTCATTAGTCATTAGTCATTAGTCAGCAGTTAACAGTCAACAGTCAACAGTCAACAGTTAACAGTTAACAGTCAACAGTCAACAGTCAACTATGCCCAATTCCCCATTCCCATCATCATGAAAAGAGTTTTCCGAATTTTCCTGAGCCTGGTTTTAAGTTTAGTGTTGGCTTTTGGCTGGGTGCTGCTGAGTGCTACTCCGGCATTTGCCCTGCCGAAAACAAATATTAATTACACAAATATTAATTTGTCCGATCGCGATTTTTCCAACTCTGATTTAGCGGGGGGAACATTTGTCGCTGCGGAAATGCGGGGAACAAACTTTCAAGGTGCTGATTTAACTAATGCGATTTTGACTAAGGGAGTTTTGCTGAATGCAAACTTGTCAGGTGCCAACCTCTCCGGCGCTTTGGCAGATAGAGTTACATTCGACGGCGCTAATTTGACAAATGCTAATTTTTCCGAGGCAATTATGACTCGAACTCGGTTTTTTGATGCTGCAATTTCCGGCGCTGACTTTACTGACGCGATTATCGACGCTTATCAAGTGACTCTCCTGTGCGAGAAAGCAGATGGTGTCAATCCCGTGACGGGAGTTTCTACTCGCGAAAGTTTGGGATGTCCGTAGGAATTCACACTTAAAGAAAATCCCTGGCTAATTATTTGATTAGATGCACCTGTAGGAAAGTGAAATACACAAATTAAAGCCCCTCTCCTGCAAGGCGAGGGGTTTGAGGAAATTTCCCATTATCGGCTCTATCGAGCGCTACAAATGTCTGTGCTGGCAGTACCAACTACCAAATCGGAATTCAACAGCAAATCTAGATCGGTGTCGGGATTAACAGCATACAAATCGACTTTATCTCGACCCAAAAATACCCCGATCAAAGTCCCGATTCCCGCACCGCCGAGCACCTCTTCAGTTGCGATCGCCCGATCGCCCGTAACACCTGCGATCGCCGCCGCTGCTGCTGCACCCAACGCCGTATTCTTAACCAGATTACCAACATTAACGCCCTTGGTAACAGTTTCTTTCCTAGTAATCACTTGCGAAGTGGCATTGAGAGGCACTCTGCTGCCGTTGATTATACTTAATTCTTGAGCCACAAACTGAACGCCCGAAGCAGTCGATCGCAATTCGCCGCTAATTTTCGAGCCTTCGGGTATCAGCACTTGGCCATTATTACCCGTGATATCCGAAGCAACAGTCAGCGTAATCGGAGATTTGTCATTGGGGGCGAGCAAAATCTTGCCTTTTGCATACTCGATTGGGATAGTCACCCCCCTGGGAATTTGCACAGCAACAGATTCGCTAACATCAATCTTGGCAATGTAAGGAGAATTAATTGCTCTTGCTTGATTGGTACTCACTAATGTTTGATAGATAAAAGCAGCTACTTCAGCTCGCGTTGCTGACTTGTTTGGTTTGAGAGATTTAGGATTGGGATAGCTGACAACCAACTGTTTTTCAGTAGCAGCAGCAACGCTTTTGACAGCATAAGTTTGAATCTCACCCGCATCATTATAGTAGCTGAGAACATCTTGAAAATCGCACGTAGGCTCATAGCCCATTCCGTTATTTAAAGCGACTACAACTTGAACGCGAGGAATTTGCTGTGTCGGCCTGAAAACATTGCCGGGATAGCCAGACATCCATCCCATTTCGTAAGCTTCGGCGATCGCCCCGCTTGCCCAAAAATTAGACGGAACATCGGCAAACCTCACAGCATCGCGGGTTTTTGCCTTTTTCACAGAACGGATCATTGCCGCAAATTCAGCCCGCGTTACGGGTGCATCCGGGCGGAAAGTGCGATCGGGAAATCCTTTGATAATTCCTCTTTCTGACAAATCTTGGATAAAGTCTTTTGCCCAGTAGTTATTATTAACATCCGAAAAAGCTGTCTGAGCAAAAGCAGGCGCGGGAGTTAGCATCGGCGCTGCGGTTCCGGCAACTGTTCCCAGTGTTAATAAAACAGATGTACCAGATTTAATGCGATGTAATACAGACATTTTTGATTCTCCAATTTACACAAGTTTTTTATTGAGGAGAACTAAGCTTTTGATAGGCTGATTGATTCTGCCCAACTTGCTCTTTCCCTCGGTTATGTAATCATTATTGAAGAATTTTACTTATGGTGCGGGGAAGATACGGTCTTTTAAAATAAATATTTTTATGGTGATTGGGTAATTTTAAAATGCTTAAATTCCTTAAAATCCTTATGTTGCTTATCTCCCTTATCTACCTTGAAATTATAGAGTTCTGGATGCAGAGCCTTTATATGTAGGGGCGGTGCCAAGAGCGCCCGCCCTCACTCGACTAGATTAATGACTAATAACTAATAACTAATGACTACTATCTAATGACTACCGACTACTGACAACTAACTAATAGACCTCTTGCAAAAAAGATATATGTTATAATCAGAAGTTTTAATTTTAATCGGCTAGAGCTAACTCATGATTGTA
>NZ_JAUBTG010000023.1:0-10732 GCF_036702395.1 Microcoleus sp. D3_18_C2
CGCCCGTCCACTCATGACGGGCGGGACGCCCATCCCACAATAACAATTAAAATTGTAAGTTATTTAATTCGCGCTCCAAATGAGCGTTTCACGGAGTGATAATCGCTTTGGGCTACATACATATTTGGCCACTCATCTACTTATTTAGGAATAGGTTTTTCCCGAAATTGTGCGTGGGATATCAACATATAATACTTATAATGACTAATCACAATTTAGTAAAAAAGTCAATACAGTTTCATCAATTCCCTTTAGTTTCAAAGGCTTATATTTAACAATGCGATTTTCCTCCACATAATCTGCAACCGCCGCCGAAATTAGCACCGTGTTTGGTTCCGTCACCTCTTGCAAGCGGGCGGCAATATTCACGCTCGGCCCGATCGCAGTATAATCCGATCGATCGGGGCCGCCAAACATCCCCACCACCGCAGTACCCTGGTGAATTCCGCAGCGAAACCGCACCGGAGGGACGCCATTTTCCCCAACAATTCCCTGCTCCAACCAGCCCTTGTTAAGCTCCTTGAGAGCTCCCAGCATTTGCCCCGCAGCAGCCACAGCGCGGCGTACTTGCTCATTAGGCGTTAATTCCTCCGGCGCGCCAAAGAAAGCCATTACCGCATCTCCAACAAACTTGTCCACCGTACCGCCACTGTCAAAAATAGCCTTAGTCATTGCCGCCAAATATTCATTTAACAGCTCAGCTACCCGGCGCGATCGCAGCGTATTTGCCATTTGAGTAAAACCGACAATATCGCTAAACAAAATAGTAATCAATCGCGGTTCCGGGCGCAAATCCAAGGCCAAATCTCCAGCCGCTGCGGCCTTCACCATCGCCGGCGGCAAAAATCGGCGCAGCACCGACTCAGTTAAATAACTGTTCAACTGCTGCACTCGCCGCTCGTTTTGTTTGAGGGCGATCAAATTCCGCACTTCCGCCAACAATTCTCGATCGTTAAAAGGCTTGGACAAATAAGCATCCGCACCCCGTTCTACTCCTTCAATTCGAGTATCTTCGTCGGCTTTAGCAGTCAGCAAAATTGCCGGAGTTCCCTGTAATTCCTCATCCTCTCGAATCATCTTAATCAAATCCAAGCCCGAAATCAAAGGCATCATCAAATCCGTTATAATTAAATTAGGGCGACGTTTTTTAGCCACGGCAAATCCTTCTTCTCCGTTGCGGGCGAGCAAAACTGCAAAGCCGGCATCTCGGAGAATTGCTGACACATAAAAGCGCAAATCTGGATTGTCGTCCACCACCAAAACCGTTCCCACTGCTGTTTCCGATCGGACAGGTTGGAGCGACTCAAAGTTATGATTTTCAGCCTCATTTTCTGATAAATCCGCCTCCACATCGGCCAGTTCCACCGCAGCTTTCGATGAGTGAAACTCCGCAGGTATTTCTAGTACCTGTTCCGGGGGCAAGTGCGTCGAACCAAAGTGCAGCCAAACGGTAAAAGTAGTACCTTCGCCGTAAACTGACTCAACTGAAATTTGACCGCCGTGGAGTTCGACTAATTCTTTGACAAGTGCCAAACCTAAACCGCTGCCTTCGTAGGAACGACTAGCTGAACCTTCGGCTTGGTGAAATCGCTCGAATAAATAGGGAATTTGTTCGGTGCGAATGCCGATACCCGTGTCTTTTACTTGCAACAAACAGTGAGCGCCGGCAGATTCAACTTTCAGGGTGATAGTTCCGCCTTCTGGGGTGAATTTAACAGCATTTGATAGCAGGTTGTAAATAACTTTGTCAAATCTTTCCAAGTCCAAATAAAGTAAAGGACATTCTTGCAGTTGGGTAATTAAGTGCAGTCCTTTTTTCTCGCAGTAGGCGCGGAACGACTCTGCGGTAGAGTAACAGAAACCGACCAAATCGCAGGGGCGAAAACTCGGCTGCATCCGTCCGGCATCTAGCCGCTGCAAGTCCAGCAGTTGATTTACCAAGCGCAGGAGGCGGCGGGAATTACGCAAAGCGATTACGGCTTGTTCGTAGGGTAAGTCTTCTTTACGCCTGCAAGCTGATTCCAGAGGGCCGATAGTTAGAGTTAGAGGCGTGCGGAACTCGTGGGAGATATTTTGGAAAAATTCGGTTTTGAGCCGATCGGCTTCCAGAAGCCGTTCTGCCTGCTGTCTGGTAGTCTGGTAGAGGCGCGACTGCTGCACGGCTAGAGCAGCTTGAGTTGCGACTATTTGGGCCAGGTCAATATCTGAGATGTTCCAGCGGCGGATGCTGTGATTTTGGCGCAGCGAAATGCTGCCGATGATTTTGCCTTCTGAGAGCAAGGGAACGACTAACAGGGCGCGGGCTGGCGATCGAACTTGCAGTTCTGTAACATTTAATTCGGGGTGTTCGTCGAGGTCTTCGATCGCCACCGGCTCTTTTGATACCATAACTTGCAACAACAGCGGATTGCCCCGAATCGGCACCAAAGACTGTGGCAAAGAAGGATGGGCAAAAACCCAGGCGCGAGTGTTAGCAGCAGCATCACCAGAATCCGTCTCGTAGCCCAGAGGGTTCGCAACTAGCTCTGGATTATCAAGAAAACCCTGTTCTACAGCCACGGTATCCCTATCTGTGTCGTATAGCCCCACGCATTGGACGTATTCATCATCTTCTGTCCACAGAGATAGGGCGCAGCCGTCAACTTGCAAAGCTTGGCCGAGTTGTTGAGTAATGGCTGCAAAAATATTTTGGGGATCGAGACTCGATCGAATTGCCGTAGTAATAGTATTGACTAAGGCCTCGCGCTTGGCCAGCGCCCGCACCTGTTCGTAAGCCCGGGCTTGAGAAAGCGCCAAAGCCGCTTGGTCTGCCACCGTAATTACCAACTGTACCTCGTGGTCTTGCCACTGGCGCGGTTCCTCAAACTGATGCAGCGCCAAGACTGCCATCAGTTCGATTTTGTAAAATAGCGGTACGATCAAGCTGGATCGAATATTCGCAGCTTCGTAAGCCTGCTTTCGCTGTGGATTATCCCAGTTTAAAACTCGATCGTCAGTTTGGGCATCTTGAATCACCTCCACATCCAGAGTTTCCCAAACCAAATCCGGCAGCAAATCCGGGGAGAGTTCGGCAGCAGAAGCATCACCGGGCGTGACTTCCTCATCGCCCCCCACACCTTTAGTTTCTGCCTTCTGGTAAACGAACCACTCATCGGCCACCCGGCCGTCTTGGAACGGCCGCAGCAGACAGCAACTCACCTCAAACATCTGCCCGACAGTTTCCACAATTCTTTGCAGCATTTGCTGGTAATTGGGAGCCGATCGGATAGTATTGGTAACGGCATAAAGCAGCGATTCTTGGCTCAAAGCACGGCGCAGTTCATTGGTGCGCGTTTTCAGAAGATTGTGAGTCTCAACAGCTTGACTAACAAGATTGATCAGCTCTTGAGCATCCCAAGGCTTGGTAACGTATTTGAATACTTTGCCAGCGTTAATAGCTTCTACTAAATCTTCAACATCCGTATAGCCAGTTAAAATAATCCGGATCACGTCGGGGTATTGAGCCGCCGTCAGGCTGAGAAACTCCGTACCGCTCATTTTTGGCATTCGCTGGTCAGAGATAATCACTGCTACTTCTCCCTCTTTTGCCAAAATTTCGAGAGCAGCGGGGCCAGATTCGGCTCTGAGCACTTTATAGTCTCGATGGAAGGTGCGGTAAAGCAAGTCGAGGTTATCCGGTTCGTCATCGACTATCAGAATTTTTAGCTTAGGATTTTCTTGGGAATTCATGCACCGTTCTCCTGTGCCCCGGGGCTGTTCGATTTAATAAGTCTGATTAAAGGAAGAATTCGCCGATTTAAATTGCTGAAGTCATACCATTTTCGATTCTCGACCTTCGATTTTCGATTGCGAATGACTCCTGACATAAGGATTGGGAGTTTGCCTAGGTCGCCATTATTTTGGGAAAATGGTATCACAATAATTCGTGAATATGAATTTGTTGTAAGTATGCCGAGGCAAGCATCAACCTTGATTTTTGATGTCTGGGTTTTCAATTCGGAATTCTTCTGAGCCACAGTTATCTGTCGTGCACCCCAATTTTATTATTCAACGATCTTCACATAAACTCGTCTCCCGATAAATTTCTTTCACCCCTTACCTTGAGGCCGCCGGAGATCAAACACAAATCTGGCCATTTTAACTGCCGTCTGGATATCTCAGAATACAGAGGAATAACCGTCTTGATTGTGAGTTGATTAGCCAAATTTATGTTTGCTCCTGCCTCCTGGGAATATTTTATTTGGTATGTGAAAGCTGCCTGCAGCAAAATACTATAGACAACCAACATCTTCGCCTGTGTTTTTTCCCACAAGTAATAGCAACTTTAACAGTCAGCCAAGGATAGCGACCACCATCGGGCCCTGAACCCCTGACTGATATTCGGGGGTGGCCCACAGACCACAGAGGTGTCTGTGGGAGTGACGCAATTGCTGTACCATTTTAGTTAGACTTGCACTTTTTTCCCCGATATCGGCATTTTTTGTGCGTCCTGCAGGCCAACGCCCAAGCTAATTACTGCGGCGAAACACCGCAAGTTTGAGCATCCATCTGTTAATCTTAGCTAGGGATGTACTCTGTGGAAACCGATCGGTCGATTTTAGATTTTAGATTTTAGATTTTAGATTTACTCCACAGATGAATCGGGGAGCTTGAACTAGGGTCTAAAATTTTGATCTCTCCACGACGAGTGTCGGTGGCTTGTATCTGTTTTTGGGCAGGGTCAATCAGCTCGATCGAGGTTTTGAAGGTCTCGCGCGCAGCAGAGTATCGAACCGACGGGGAAAACCCCTGCAGACTGTTTCCAGGCATCCAAATTTAAATTGGACGTTGGAAAAGTACCAAGTAGCTCAACAGGTAAGGCCGGTTCGATTGGGGACGGGCGATGGATAGCCCAGAACTGCTGAAAGCTGGGGTGCCAGGCCGGGGGGCGGCGGGGAACATCCGACGCGCCAGCGATCCCAGTGTTAGTATGGTCAGTCGTTGAGTTTTTCAACTACCGCTTGACGGATAAATTATATTCGATCGGGTATTTCAATAAGCAGAGAGCGGTAGGATTTCGGGAACCTGACGTTAAAACCTTTGTGATTGTTTTTAATACCTTGCCCGCTAAGCTGTCGCGCATTTAATTTGTAAGCTACCGTTTACTTAAACTCTTGTGATGCCGGCAGAAAGCCAGGGATCGAGCTTCAATTTAAAGGCAAAATAGCTGATCCACAAATCTACTATTAGGGGATGAGTTTTATTTTTTCATAACTAGAGTATTAAATGCTAAAAATTTTCCATTTACCTCAAATGCTACTTAAAGTCCATCGCCAAAAAATGTAATTTAATCTGGCAAATAAACTATGCCTATAAGTTACGTTATAAGAGCAGTATAACATCAGTGAATTTTCTAAGAGGGTAGCTTAGAAACCCGCGTAAAAAAAATTAATATAGTGGCCTGGCATTGTGAATCCTTCATTTTTTTCCTCACCATCTCACCAACAACAAACTCCCGGACTTTCTGGTTTTTCGATCCGAGTCGCTGCGCCCAACGACTTAACGCAGCTAGCGGATATTTTAGCCATGAGCTTTCACTCCCGCGAGGGGTTTGTAGAATGGGTGTATCCAGTGTTGCGTTTGGGCATTTACGAAGATTTAAAAAATCGACTGCGTTCTAAAGCAGAACATTACATTTGTCTGGTTGCTGAGCTAGTCTCGCGCGAGGAGGGAACGCAGAATTATAGGGCGCACCGAGATCAGCGCATAACAGGAACAGTAGAAATGGCTCTGCGTTCTCGCTTCCCTTGGCAAATCCCTAGTTCTGACTATCCTTATTTGTCGAATTTAGCCGTTCACCCGGAGTACCGGCGGCAGGGAGTTGCTCAACAATTGCTCAGCAACTGCGAGGAGACAGCCAAAGAATGGGGATTTTCTGAGATTTACCTCCACGTTCTGGAAAATAATCACGCGGCGCGACAGTTATACTATCAGGCCGGCTATCGCTTGCAACAGGTGGATTGGAATTGGACTGGTTGGCTGTTGGGCCAGCCGCGCCGCCTGTTTTTACGCAAGCAGATTCCGCTATCCTAAGCTAAGTATTTGAATTGATTATGGAGAATTGGAGCTTCGCCAAGAAAAAGGAAAAAATAGCTATCCGTGTATCTTTTACTTCCAAATTGTGAATCAATGGAATGGCAATGGGGAATTAGTGATAAATTTTAGTTGGCTCTTAAGCCCGATCGCGCAACACAATAAAATTAGGAATGAGAATTAAATAACTTCCACTCTTGAAAGTGGGATGGGCCTAAGAGCCCGTCCAAAAAGGACGGGCTCTTAGGCCCATCCCACAACAGTCATGAAAAGTGGATTTTATTTAATTCTCATCCCTTATCGGCCTGTATCAGCGGTAAAAAAAGAGAATTTCTTCACCGCAGATGACAATAGATTCACGCCGATAAAAATAAGAGATTTATGAATAATCCCCAGGCTAACCGATTTGATGTTATACCAAATCAGGCTTGAATACACATTTATTTTTTAGCATTTTAGAGAGGGACAAAAGGCAACTGTAAGAGCGATGTCAAGGGCCGATCGCTACAAAGTTTCTAACCCGGATTGAGTATTGTGAGGAACGCCACAGAAGTTCTAATCTGCTGTGGCGTTTTGTTCGCCAGAACAGGAGACTTTCGCCGCCAATTCTAGAGCTCAGAGAGATTTGGTAGGAAATCCGAGGAGCCGATCGCCCCGTTAACCCCAACCAGATTTGCTAGAACCCGATCGGTTCCTGCTACTAGCAGCAACGTACCGTTCGGAGTGGCGCTAAATTGCAACTGCTGGAAACTCAGGCCGTCGGTCAAAACCAACTTATCGACGCCTACCTCGAAGTTAATCACAGTATCAATGCCGCCATCAGCACTCAACACATATCGATCGCTCCCCATACCTCCAATTAAAGTATCCTCGCCCAAGTCGCCAAACAGCCAGTCATCTCCAGATCCCCCATTGAGAATGTCGTTATCTTTACCACCAATCAGAGTATCGCTGCCAGCATCTCCGTTGATAGTATCTTGGCCTTCATTGCCGTAGAGCAAGTCATCGCCCTCACCGCCGTTGACGCAGTCTTGCTGGCCGTTTGCGCCCACCGAGACACCCCGGTTATCAGCACGATCGCCATAGATAGTATCGTTGCCCTCGCCACCGCAGAGTTCATCGCTGCCGTCACCGCCGTAAATCGAGTCGTCACCCCGATCTCCGTGTATGAGGTCGTTAGCTTTACCGCCGTAAATCAAATCGTTGTCTTCACCGCCACTGATGGTATCGTCACCCTCATCGCCGAACAGCACATCAGCACCGAGGCCACCAAAGAGCAAGTCTTGGCCGCCAGCATCTTGAGCTCGACTTCGAGCACCACCGTACATGGTGTCGTCGCCACTGTCGCCAACCAGCGTATCAGAGCCAAGTTCGCCCCAAATCAGGTCATGATCTTTGCCACCCCAAACACAATCATTGCCTTTACCTGCTTGCACCGTATCATTACCATGGCCGCCGCCGATGATGTCATTGCCACTGCCACCAAAGAGCAAGTCTTGTTCCCCGATATCCCCGATGGACTGGGAACTGCCACTGTCACCGAGCAAAGTATCGGCTCCTTCGCCACCGTAGAGAGTATCGGAGCCTAATTGACCGTAGATCAGGTCATTGCCTTTACCTCCGTAAGCGCGATCGTTATCTTTGCCTGCAACCAGGGTATCGTCGTCTTGTTGGCCGTGGAGGAAGTCGTCACCGAAGCCTCCGTAAAGCAAGTCGCGTCCCTGGGAGTCGCTGGCCCTTTGGTCGCGGATTCCCCCAAACAAGCTGTCGGAGCCGATGCCACCAAACAACGTATCGGAGCCGAGTTCGCCCCAAATCAGGTCATTTTCTTTACCTCCAAGGGCAATATCGTCACCTTTGCCGGTATGGATGGTATCGTCGCCCTCGTTGCCGTTAATGAGGTCTGCACCCTCGCCTCCGAAGATCAAATCGCGAGCATCGTCAGGACTCTGGGAGTTGTTCTCCCCGGTGTCTCCGAGAATCGTATCGGCACCTCGATCTCCAAACAGAGTGTCCGAGCCTAAGTCGCCGGCAATCCAGTCGTTCTGTTTGCCTGCAAATACGATATCGTTGCCCTCGTCTCCGTAAACAATATCGGTGTCAATGCCCCCAAAAATCGTGTCATTGCCTTCGTTGCCGTAAATTTCGTCCGCGCCGTCTTCACTTAAAAGCAGGTCATTACCTTCAAAACCGACAATTTTTTGGTTGCCTTTGGTGTCTACGATCAAGTCATCGCCGTCGGTTCCTTTGGTGGTTTGTCCCTCGGAAAATTGTGAAATAGGCCGGACAAATCCAACTGCAGGTGGTGGCGGCGGGGGCGCAAAGTTAATTCCCGGTTTTTCAATAATGGGCTGACACAAACAGTCGGTATCTGTTTCCCCGATCGGATTTGAGACGATCGGCGTGGGGGGCGTTGGTGTGGGAGTGGGCCCATCCGCCCCCAAGATAGCGACAAAAGTAGCGGGAGCGGGACTGATGGCACCGCTGTTGTCTGTGGCGCTATAGGTGAAAGTGGCTCCTGTAAAGTTGCCTGTGGCTTGCAAAAATAGTTGCTGTAACTGTTCTGGCGTCAGGACTTGACCTAGTGTGACGGGTACACCCCCGTTGGCTGGATCTCCTAAAAACAGGACTGCTTGGTCTGGTGAGGGCAGGCTGTTGATGGTGTAAGAGACGATCGACCCGTCGGGGTCACTTCCTCCCAATCCTGTGACTAACTGGCTGGTGTTGGGCGCGAGGCGGGAGTTGGCATTGTTGGCTAAGGGCGGTTGGTTGTCAGTTGGAAGTATGGCCGCGACAGTAGCGACAGCGGGACTGGATGCGCCGCTGTTGTCTGTGGCGCTATAGGTGAAAGTGGCTCCTGTAAAGTTGCCTGTGGCTTGCAAAAATAGTTGCTGTAACTGTTCTGGCGTCAGGACTTGACCGGGTGTGACTGGTACGCCCCCGTTGGCTGGATCTCCTAAAAACAGGACTGCTTGGTCTGCAGGAGGCAGGCTGTTGATGGTGTAAGAGACGATCGACCCGTCGGGGTCACTTCCTCCCAATCCTGTGACTAACTGGCTGCTGTTGGGGCCGAGGCGGGAGTTGGCATTGTTGGCAACTGGCGGTTGGTTGTCAGTTGGAGTTGGAGTTGTGGGAGTTGTGGGAGTTGGCACTATCAGTCCATCCACAGTAGCCGTAGCAGGGGGACTGATAGCACCCCTGTTGTCTGTGGCGCTGTAGGTGAAATTGGTTCCTGTAAAGTTGCCCGTTGTGAAGAAAAATAATTGCTGCAACTGTTGAGGAGTCAGGACTTGGCCGGGTGTCACTGGTACGCCACCGTTGGCTGGATCTCCTAAAAACAGGACGGCTTGGTCTGCTGGGGGCAGGCTGTTGATGGTGTAAGAGACGATCGACCCGTCGGGGTCACTTCCTCCCAATCCTGTGACTAACCTGCTGCTGTTGGGCCCAAGGCGGGAGTTGGTATTGTTGGCCAATGGCGGTTGGTTGTCAGTTGGAGTTGGAGTTGGAGTTGTTGGAGTCGGTGTGGGATTTGTTGGAGTTGGAGTCGGTGTGGGATTGGGGGAAACCGGCCGCAAGATAGCCGCGACAGTAGCGACAGCGGGACTGGTGGCGCCCCTGTTGTCTGTGGCGCTGTAGGTGAAATTTGCTCCTGTAAAGTTGCCTGTTGTGGAGAAAAATAGTTGCTGTAACTGTTCTGGCGTCAGGACTTGACCGGGTGTGACTGGTACGCCCCCGTTGGCTGGATCTCCTAAAAACAGGACTGCTTGGTCTGGTGAGGGCAGGCTGTTGATGGTGTAAGAGGCGATCGACCCGTCGGGGTCACTTCCTCCCAATCCTGTGACTAACTGGCTGCTGTTGGGCGCGAGGCGGGAGTTGGCATTGTTGGCAACTGGCGGTTGGTTGTTAGTTGGAAGTATGGCCGCGACAGTAGCGGTAGCGGGACTGGTGGCGCCGCTGTTGTCTTTCGCGCTGTAGGTGAAATTTGCTCCTGTAAAGTTGCCCGTCGTTTGGAAATATAGTTGCTGCAACTGTGCTGGAGTCAGGACTTGGCCTGGTGTCACTGGTTGGCCGCCGTTGGCTGGATCTCCTAAAAACAGGACTGCTTGGTCTGGTGAGGGCAGGGTGTTGATGGTGTAAGAGGCGATCGACCCGTCGGGGTCGCTTCCTCCCAATCCTGTCACTAACTGGCTGCTGTTGGGCGCGAGGCTGGAGTTGGCATTGTTGGCAACTGGCGGTTGGTTGTTAGTTGGATTTGGTGTTGGTGTGGGAGTTGGCGCCCCCGGCTGCAAGATAGCCGCCACAGTAGCGACAGCGGGACTGGAGGCGCCGCTGTTGTCTGTGGCGCTGTAGGTGAAATTTGCTCCTGTAAAGCTGCCCTTCGTTTGGAAAAATAGTTGCTGCAACTGTTCTGGAGTCAGGACTTGGCCTGGTGTCACGGGTACACCGCCGTTGGCTGGATCTCCTAAAAACAGGACGGCTTGGTCTGGTGAGGGTAGGGTGTTGATGGTGTAAGAGGCGATCGACCCGTCGGGGTCGCTTCCTCCCAATCCTGTGACTAACTGGCTGCTGTTGGGCCCGAGGCTGGAGTTGGCATTGTTGGCAACTGGCGGTTGGTTGTTAGTTGGAAGTATGGCCGCGACAGTAGCGGTAGCGGGACTGG
>NZ_JAUBTG010000023.1:10832-11166 GCF_036702395.1 Microcoleus sp. D3_18_C2
ATCGACCCGTCGGGGTCGCTTCCTCCCAATCCTGTCACTAACTGGCTGCTGTTGGGCGCGAGGCTGGAGTTGGCATTCTTGGCAACTGGCGGTTGGTTGTCAGTTGGTGTTGTGGGAGTCGGTGTGGGAGTTGGTGTTGTGGGAGTCGGTGTGGGAGTTGGTGTTGTGGGAGTCGGTGTGGGAGTCGGTGTGGGAGTTGGTGTTGTGGGAGTCGGTGTGGGAGTTGGTGTTGTGGGAGTCGGTGTGGGAGTTGGTGTTGTGGGAGTTGGTGTTGTGGGAGTTGGTGTTGTGGGAGTTGGTGTTGTGGGAGTTGGTGTTGTGGGAGTTGGTGTTG
>NZ_JAUBTG010000023.1:11266-89602 GCF_036702395.1 Microcoleus sp. D3_18_C2
TGGGAGTCGGTGTTGATACTATCAGTCCATCCACAGTAGCGGTAGCAGGGAGACTGATAGCATCGCTGTTGTCTTTCGCGGTGTAGGTGAAATTTGCTCCTGTAAAGTTGCCCGTCGTTTGGAAAAATAGTTGCTGCAACTGTTCTGGAGTCAGGACTTGGCCTGGTGTCACTGGTACGCCACCGTTGGCTGGATCTCCTAAAAACAGGACTGCTTGGTCTGGTGAGGGTAGGGTGTTGATCGTGTAAGAGACGATCAAGCCGTCGTCCGTTCCTCCCAATCCTGTGACTAACTGGCTGCTGTTGGGCCCTAGGCTGGAGGTCGCATTCTTGGCCTCTGGCGGTTGGTTGGGAGTTGGAGGTGGTGTCAGAGTTGTGGTGACTGTAAATGCGTTGTTGTCCAGAGTCGGGTCAGCGGTAGTTGAGGTACTTCTGGCGGTGTTGCTGACGCTGCCGGATGCAGGTACGATGAAGCTGACTGTGTTGTTGACGGTGACACCGCTGGCTAAGCTGGTGACTGGCGGGAAGCGGACAATACCTGTATTGGGATCGTAGACACCGCCGTTGACTTCTGTTACGGCGCCAACGATGCTGTCAGTAATTGTGAGGTTTTCGGCTGTGCTTGGGCCGTTGTTGACTGTGGAAATTATGTAAGTAACTCTTTCACCTGGTGCTGCTGCCGTAGGCCCTGTTTTGGTGGTAACAACATCGGCACTAGGTGTCAGAGTTGTGGTGACTGTAGCCAGCGGATCAGTGCCGTTGTTGTTTTCAGGAAAAGGATCTGGGGTAGCTGAGGTATTTCTGGCGGTGTTCTTGACGGTGCCGGATGCAGATGCAGGTGCGATGAACCTGACTGTGTTAATGGCAGGAGGATCACCGGAAGGCAAGCTGGGAATCGGTGGGAAGGTGACAATCCCAGTATCTGGATTGTAAACAGCATCGTTGGGTAGACTAACTATTTTTAAACCCGGAACGATGCTGTCGGTAACGGTGACGTTTGCGGCTGTGCTTGGGCCGTTGTTGACTGTGGAAATTGTGTAAGTAACTGTTTCACCTGGTGCTGCTGCGGTAGTTCCGATTTTGGTGGTAACAACATCGGCAAGAGCATCAACAATTGTAGTTGAGACTTGAGAGATGGGTTGGGAACTATTGTTGTTAGCTAGATTGGGGTCGAAAGTGCTAGATGTGCTATAGGCAGTGTTAGTTAAGGCAGCGCCGCCTGTTGCCGGAACTCTTGCGGTGATGGTGCGGGTTTGGCTAGCACCGTTAGCCAGAGTCGGAATCGCCGGCCAGATGACCGTCCGCGTTACGGTGTTGTATGTGGCGAGGTCGGAGGCGCTGACGAAACTTAAGCCCGCGGGCAGGGGATCTTGAATCAGGACGCTTTCGGCGCTGTTTGGCCCGTTATTTGTGGAGGTAATCGTATAGGTAATCGTGCTATTGGGTATGGCATAGATTGGGCCTTTTTTAACAATAGAAACGTCGGCTTGGAGTGCAGGCGGATCTATACTTTGGACGACGACATTGTTAACTTCGTGAATGTTTGTATTGCCCCCTGTCGAAGCAGCAAAGCCAAATTTAAAAGTACGTGGCACTGCTCCGTTTATAGTTACCAAATTTGGTATGTCGAGCAGTGTTTCGCCCGCATCAAATGTGTCACTACCGTCCAAGTCTAAGGCAACTGTAAGACGGTTAGGTGTTACTGAGGTAGTCGGGAATAATGTAACTTGAACGGTTCTTTTAGTATTAGCATCCGTTCGACTGGTTGCATCTATATTATCTATGCCACCGGGAACGACTGTGCTAGTTAAAAAATTATAAGATGTGCTTTGGCTGCCTCTAAGTCCTACTGCATCAGCTAGCCTAATAAGTGGATCGTTCGAGATGCCACCCTGTTTTCCAGCAATAACGCTAGAATAATTGCCAAACTCGTCTAATCCGACACCTAAATAACCTCCTACAATACCCGGTGAATTTGAATTAGTATTTTGAGCATAGCCGAGAGAGCCGCCAAAGCCTCCCGCTTGTGTTGGCGTAGCTGTTCCGTCAATGAGGAAAAAACTAATGCCATCGGCACCAAGGCGATTATTCTGCCGATCGCGGACAGTACCTCTGTTATAGGCAAAGAAATCAAAGGTAACTCTCAGACCCTCAGTGGCCAATATGGGGTTGTTGTAGATTACAAAAGCTGATTGTCCAAAGGCGTTTGAGGTTAATCTCAAAGTACCGCTTCCGGGTGTATCGCCAGTCCCTAAAGCCGGAATAACGCCGCTGAGGTTTTGTGTACTACCTGCGGTTAAGCCTGGGTTAGCTGTAGTGGGGTTGCCAACTCCATATATCCAAGGCCCGATTACTGTTGTATTTTTAAATTCTTCAGCGGCTAAGGTAGCCAGGACTGATGTGTAGCCTTCTAGGACTTCTTTTTCAAAGGCTATTTCGGTATTTATTTGTCCTGTAGTAATTTCTAATTCCCAGTCGCCGCCTAGTGCTGCACTACCAGTTAAATTATTGGAAGCTGCAACATTTGCTCCTGTTATTTCACTGAGTTTTTGTATAAAATTTAGACCTGATTCCCCGGCGCCTGTGTTGCAACTTAACAGCAGAATACTACCTGTTTCGTTGAGAGCTTTACCCCACTGCTGCAATTGGCTGGAATAGGTTTCTATATTGTGAATATTGAGCTCTGCCCGGCCGATTTCTACTGATGCTGATGCGCCGTGAGCAACTATTTGAATGCTATTGAGGCTGTGCCGCGAGGCGGCAATTTGGGCAATTTGTTCGATTCCATCCCGGGTTCTATCGAGGAGGATTACTTCTGTACCGCTTTTCACTCCCCTGAGAAACTCTTGGTAGTTTTCTACTTTTGAATCCACAATCGCTAGATTTTTTCGGCTAGCCGTCTCTGCTTTATGGCTAGCTTTTCTCAAGATTTTAGTTTCCATATTGGTAGATTTCCGTGTTTGGGTAGATGACCAATTTCACTGATTTGGGATGGTTTTCCTTTGGGGTTAATTTTGTTGCTAAATCTAAGCTACCCCCTTTTCATAGATGACGATAAACTTTCAACTATAAAGTTTATACATTATTTTACTCGGATAAATAATAGTTGCCTCTATTTGTTATTTGTGATGTTAGTCAATCATTAGACAGGATTTACAGCGATCGCCCTTGGATGTCCTGATGCGACAGATCGCTGCCAATCATAACATGAATAAGGGGTCACAGCCTTTATGTTAGCCAAAACCCTCTATTTTTGGGAAAAATGATATCAGGTCTAACGTTAGTTACATGGTAAATTACTTACGGATTCATTAGCATAAGGGGTCTGACCCCTCATACCGCTGTTCTGAGTCTGGTGATATCGAGGCTGGATCAGACAGCTTGAACCGTAAATATACTGAAAATATAAAGTTCCTAAAAATTGCCAGATTTTGACTTTGAGGTGCGATCGCTCTTAAAAGTTGAGAGTACCGCATTTCTAGAGATTTATACTTATAAAGAGTACCCGGAAAACCCTATGACTTTAGTCCAGGGATGAAAGGGCATGGCAGGATTTCTCCTGCCTATCAGATACACCAATTGCACAAATGTCTGGCAAGTGTGCTATCGTCAAAAGAGTCGAAAGTTGCGAATTTTGAGAAATCAAGTATCTAGCTTAACAGCAGTACGGATGCTCAAAATAATTAATCACAACCAATACTAAGGTTCTGAACCGATTAAATCGTCAGTAAAAGACGTTAAAACCTACCCCCGGACTGGAGGAAAGTCACGACCGAGGAGCTAGTTGCAAGACTAGGATAGCAGACCGCCATTTTTGGCAAAAAGATTGCGCCCGGAAACCCTCGCAATAGGGATATTAAGGCCCGAAAGTCTTAAGAATCCCCGTGCCTTAAGGCCGGGGAGTGTCAAATATGTTAATACCAGGATTGCGGTGACAAAAAAGAACGATCGCCCTTGAATTCAAAAAGTACGATCGCCCTTTACACCCTCTTTATATCTAAATCATCAAACTGCGTCGATCGCACCCTCTAACGCCACTTGCTAAGCGTCAATATCGAGTTCCCGCACTAAAAAAGCCCATTCATCAGCCAATTCTTCAATGACTTTCGCAGTGGGTTTGCCGGCACCGTGTCCCGCTTTAGTTTCAATGCGAATTAACACGGGTTTTTCTCCCGCGTGGGTTTCTTGCAAGGCAGAAGCAAATTTGAAACTGTGGGCCGGAACTACTCGATCGTCGTGATCGGCAGTTGTAATCATTGTCGCTGGATAAGCGGTTCCCGGTTTGAGATTGTGCAACGGAGAATAGCCGTGAATTGTGGAAAATTCTTCGGGATTTTCCGGCGAACCGTATTCAGAAGTCCAAGCCCAACCAATGGTAAACTTGTGGAAGCGCAACATATCCATAACGCCGACTGCGGGCAGCGCTGCACCGAACAATTCCGGCCGCTGAGTCATGCAAGCCCCTACTAATAAACCGCCATTACTACCGCCTGCGATCGCCAATTTTGCAGGTTTGGTATACTTGTTTTCGATCAACCATTCAGCGCCAGCTATAAAGTCATCAAACACGTTTTGCTTGTTCAACTTTTTGCCTGCTTCGTGCCATGATTCGCCGTACTCCCCGCCTCCCCGCAAACAGGCGATCGCATAAACTCCACCCATCTCTAACCACACTATCCTGCTAACAGAAAAACTCGGAGTTAGCGAGATACCAAAACCACCGTATCCGTAAAGGTAGGTGGGATTATTGCCATCCAACTGCAAGCCTTTCTTGTGGGTGATAAACATGGGTACTTGCGTACCGTCTTTGCTTGGGTAAAATACTTGTTTTGTTTCGTAATCGTCTGGATTAAAATCGACCTTTGGTTGGCGATAAATCGTACTTTCATCCGTCACCATATTGTAGTGATAGATGATGTTAGGTGCGGTGAAACTGGTGTAAGCATAAAAAGTTTCGGTGTCGTGCCGCTTGCCGCTGAATCCTCCCGCCGAACCGATTCCGGGCAAGGCAACTTCTCGCACGAAAGAGCCATCTAAGTTGAAAATTTTAATCTGGGTGTAGGCGTCTTTCAAGTAGGAAGCGACAAATTGATTGTTCAGGAGGCCTATGCCTTCGAGGGTTTCTGCTGCTTCGGGGATAATTTCTGTGAACCCCCCCTCTCTGGGCGACGGGGGAGTTTCATCACCAGCGAGGGATGAGGGAGGTGGGTTGTTGGTGTCGATCGCAATTACGCGGCCCAACGGTGCATTTAAGTTTGTTTGAAACCAGAAAATAGAGCCCTCATTGTCGATGAAACTGTACTCAGCCTCGAATTCGCTAATCAGTTCTACAACGGTTGATTCCGGTGCAGTTAAATCCTTGTAGAAAATCAAGTTTTTGGTTTCAGTTCCCTGCCAAACAGAGATAATCAAGTATTTGCCATCTTCGGTGACGCCGCCGCTAAATCCCCACTCTTTTTGGTCGGGTCGCTCGTAGATTAATACGTCTTCAGATTGGGGCGTGCCGATTTGGTGGTAAAACAGTTTTTGGTAATAGTTAACTTCTTCGTGCTTGCTTTTTTCGTTGGGTTCGTCGTAGCGACTATAAAAAAAGCCTTTGCCGTCGTGAGTCCAGGATGCTCCTGAGAATTTAATCCACTTTAAATGGTCTGATAAATCTTCGCCGGTTGCCACATCACGGACTTTCCATTCCTGCCAGTCGGAACCGGAATTTGACAAGCCGTAGGCCATGTATTTGCCGTCTTCGCTGATAGCTATTCCACCCAGAGCAACGGTTCCATCTTCGGAGAGAGTGTTGGGATCAATTAATACTTTGGGTTCGCTGTCGAGGGATGTTAAAGTATAGAGTACAGATTGATTTTGCAGGCCGTCATTCTTGTAGTAGAAATAGCGCTCGCCTTCTTTGAAAGGTATGCCGTATTTCTCGTAATCCCAAAGTTGAGTTAGGCGCTGTTTGATTTTTTCCCGCGCCGGAATTTCGTTGAGGTAGGCAAAAGTGACTGCGTTTTGGGCTTCCACCCAAGCTTGGGTTTCCTCAGAGTCGGGATTTTCCAGCCATCTGTAGGGGTCGGATACTTTGACGCCGTGGTAGTCGTCTGTTTGGTCGATTTTGCGGGTTGTGGGGTAGCTTAAAGGTCGATCGAATTTGGTCATGATTTTTTACTACTATCGGTAACTTTGTCCAGTTTACCCTTTCGCGGCAGTGACAGGGGAGAGTAGCTCAATTTGGGATTTGAAATTTTATCCTAAATCTGGGTTAAATAAGTCAACAACGGCTCAAAAAACAGAAGACCAAAACCCCGACTTCGCAGAACTTGTCGGCGTTATAATAAAGGATTATTGAAAAACCAATATCGTCAACTAATGAGATATATTAATCTTGTTTTAAGAGCAAAATAGCGATTTTAAATAATGACTACATTCCTCCCGACCTATTTGCTAAGAAATACCTAAAATAATTGTTATCGCATCTCTAATAAGGAATGAGAATTAAATAACTTCCACTCTTGAAAGTGGGATGGGCGTCCCGCCCGTCCAAAAAAGACGGGCGGGACGCCCATCCCACAATAACAATTAAAATTGTAAGTTATTTAATTCGCGATCCTAATCCAACTCCCTCCTTCCTTCCAAAGCACGAGCCAATGTAACTTCATCGGCATATTCCAAATCTCCCCCCATCGGCAAACCAAAAGCTATGCGCGTCACTAGGGTAAAAGGTTTTAATAAGTGACCGATATAAAGAGTAGTAGTTTCGCCTTCCACGCTGGGACTAATAGCAATAATTACTTCCTTAACCTTTTGCTGGCTGACGCGCCGCACTAACGGTTGAATGTTCAATTGTTCCGGGCCAATTCCATCCATCGGCGAGATAACGCCGCCAACAACGTGATATTTACCCATGTATTCCCGCGTTTTTTCTAAAGCGATTACGTCGCGGGATTCTGACACTACACAAATGGTATGAGTGTCGCGGTTGGGATTGCGGCAAATTTCGCAAACAGGGTCAGCAGATAAGTGAAAGCATACTTGACAGAAACCTACTTGCTGTTTGGCATCAATCAAAGATTTAGCTAGGGCTTGCACTTCTTCTTCCGGCCTCTTCAAAATATGTAAAGCGAGCCGCTGGGCTGTTTTTGGGCCGACTCCTGGCAAGCGCTGCAATTGTTCGATTAAACGAGCTAAAGGTCGAGTGTACATTAAAAATTGGCGGTAATTGGTAATATCATTTCTAGTTGATTCGCGATCGTATACAGCACTTTCCAGGTAAGTGAAGTACAGAGAAACCGGGTTTCTTGAATAAAACCGGTTTCTGGCGAGAAATCCAGAAGAAACCCGGTTTCTGGGGTGTACTTTATAAACCTGGAATCCGCTGTAATTTGCGCGATGTAGGGGCGGGTTTTACCAAACATCTATGTTTAAAACTAAGTATATCATAAACCCGCCCCGCCCATACACTGAGGAATATTGACTAATTTACCCTCCACTAATTTTAGCTTTGTAGCCTAACTTTGTGATAATTTCTAGCAGCTTTTGCTTGTGTTCGCCTTGAATTTCGATTTCATTATCTTTGACTGTGCCGCCAGTACCGCATTGGGCTTTTAGCTGCTTGGCTAAAGTTGCTAATGTTTCGGGTTTTTCCTGAAAGCCGCTGATGATTGTAACTGTTTTGCCGCCGCGTCCTTTTCGGGATGCTTCGATTTTGAGGTTTTGTTGATTGGGGGGAACTTCGGCAACTCCCCGTTGGAGGGCGGCGGAGTTGTCAACATTCCCAAATTCGGAGTAAACAATTCGTTTGCCCTCGGTTGTTTTGCTGTCAGAATCTTTGCGTTTGGATGCTGCCATAGGTTAAGATGCTTGAACTTTTTTTAGTGGTATTTCTAGTTTTAGCGGATTGGGGTATGGTTGCGATCGCTCGGAATGCGATCCCATCTTCTACTTATTGTATTAGCCCGTCAATCGATTTTAGATTTTAGATTAAAGAATTGAAGGATTGACTTGCGCGAGATAAATACGTTCGGCAAGTTTCTCGGATACAGGTTTTTTATTTCTGGACGGATGAATCACGTGGCGGGTATCCTGGATGCTTTCGGTCAAGCGTTGAAGGAATTATAATGAAATTTGTTCGATCGCCTCAAGTCCACAACCGATTTGGTACGATCGACTTTGGTACGATCGACATCAAGCCTCTAGCTTACCCGCCAATCTAAAAAATCTACAATCTAAAATCTAAAATCAAATGACTGTCACCCCCCTACCTCTCACCACCGAAACCAGCGCCCAACGCCCAGACTCCCTCGGCAGATTCGGCAAATTCGGCGGCAAATACGTCCCCGAAACCCTGATGCCGGCTTTATTTGAACTAGAAGCGGCTTTCCACAAATACCGCAGCGAACCGGAATTTCAAGAGCAACTCCAACAACTGCTCAAAGATTATGTCGGCCGCCCCAGCCCTTTGTATTTCGCCGAACGCCTCACCGAACACTACGCTAAAGCAGACGGAACTGGCCCGCAAATTTACCTCAAACGCGAAGATTTAAACCACACGGGAGCTCACAAAATTAACAACGCTTTAGCTCAAGCATTGCTGGCAAAACGCATGGGAAAAAAGCGGGTAATTGCTGAAACTGGTGCCGGTCAACACGGCGTTGCTACTGCCACAGTTTGCGCTCGTTTCGGTATAGAATGCGTTGTCTACATGGGCGTTCACGACATGGAAAGACAGGCTTTAAATGTGTTTAGAATGCGCTTGATGGGAGCCGAAGTACGGCCCGTGGCTGCGGGTACGGGAACGCTGAAAGATGCGACTTCGGAAGCGATTCGCGACTGGGTGACAAATGTCGAAACAACTCATTACATTCTCGGTTCCGTGGCGGGCCCCCATCCTTACCCGATGATGGTGCGCGATTTCCATGCGATAATCGGTGAAGAAACGCGCGCTCAGTGTCAGGAAAAGTGGGGTGGTTTGCCGGATATTTTATTAGCTTGCGTCGGCGGCGGTTCTAATGCAATGGGTCTTTTTCACGAGTTTGTCGGGGAAGAAACTGTCAGATTGATTGGTATTGAAGCCGCAGGCGAAGGTGTGGAAACTGATAAACACGCTGCTACTTTGACTAAGGGAAGTGTGGGAGTTCTGCACGGGGCGATGAGTTATTTGCTGCAAGATAATGAGGGTCAAGTGATTGAGCCGCATTCGATTAGTGCGGGTTTGGATTATCCTGGTGTGGGGCCGGAACACAGTTATTTGAAGGATGCTGGTAGGGCTGAATATTACAGTGTTACTGATGCAGAAGCGCTGGAAGCTTTTCAGCGGCTTTCGCAGTTGGAGGGGATTATTCCGGCTTTGGAAACTTCTCACGCGATCGCCTATTTGGAGACTCTGTGCCCGCAGCTAACAGGCAATCCGCGCATTGTGCTTAATTGTTCCGGACGCGGCGATAAAGACGTGAACACTGTAGCGAAGGTTCTGAATATCTAGGTTAGCGGAATGTGGGGCGATCGCTCTGTAGGAATCGGTAACAATTAACTTTATTTCTCGTTTGATTTCATGTCCAAAGGTTTGATTTCGATTTGCTTGGGATTGTTGACAATCCTGCCTAAGTGTGACACTTCCATTCCTACGCGATCGCTGCCACAAACTCCCATGAATACTAATGTTGCTTCGAGTGCTATTACTGACTTAGAAAAAGCGGTTAACCAACAGATCAATCAATACCGAGCATCTAAAAAGTTGCCACCGCTGAGTATCGATCCGCAAATTAGTCAGGTAGCAAGAATTCACAGCGAAAATATGGCTAACGGTAAAGTAAGTTTCAGCCACGATGGATTTGAAGGGCGGGCAAAAGCAGTTACTATTCCTTATAGAAGTGTAGCTGAAAATCTTGCTTACAATTTCGGCTACAGCGACCCGGTACGCAATGCTGTGGAGGGTTGGATTAAAAGTGATGGCCACCGTAAGAATATGGAAGGTCAGTTTAATGTGACCGGTATTGGGGTTGCGAAAAATGCCAAAGGCGAGTATTATTTTACTCAGCTTTTTGTCCGCAGTCGGTAATTTGAAGGAAGAAGGAAGAAGGAAGAAGGAAGAGGGAAGAGAGAAGAGGGCAGTCAACAGTCAACAGTCAACAGTCAACAGTTAACAGTCAACAGTCAACAGTCAACAGTCAACAGTCAACAGTCAAAAATTACTAATAATGGAATTTGCAGATTTTCAAGTGTGCGATCGTGATATCCCCGATTCTCTCTTATCTTATTATTTGACAGCAGAGGCGATCGCCGTTGATACGGAAACAATGGGTTTGCTGCCGTGGCGCGATCGCTTGTGTTTGGTGCAGTTGTGCAATCCCGAAGGTAAAGTTGCAGTGGTGCGGATTGCCAAAGGCCAGACAGCAGCCCCGAATTTAAAGAAGTTAATGGAAGCCGAAAATATTGAGAAAGTATTTCATTTTGCGCGCTTTGATATGGCAACAATGCGTTACAATTTAAGTATTGACATTGCACCAGTTTTCTGCACCAAGCTAGCTAGTAAACTTGCTAGAACTTATACCAACAGACACGGATTGAAAGAATTAATTCTCGAACTCGAAAAGGTAGAACTAAATAAAACATCTCAAAGTTCCGACTGGGGAAATGCGACGAATCTTTCTGACGACCAACTAAATTATGCTGCTAATGATGTTCGCTATTTGCTGAGCGCTAAACAAAAGTTGACTGCTATGTTGCAGCGAGAAGAACGCTGGGAAATTGCACAGCAATGTTTTCAGTGTTTGCCAGTTTTTGTGAGTTTGGATTTATTGCAGTACAACAATGTTTTCGAGCACGGCTAATACCATTTTAGATTTTAGATTTTATATTTTAGATTGGGAATGAATGATGACTACCAGGGTTTAGATCGCGGGCATACAGTTGCATTATTTTTTTGAAATTGTATAATATTGTGTCATATTATGTCCGATCGATTGACCATAATATCCCGGCCGGGCGGGTTTTTGAGATTGTCAATTATTGGCAGATATTATTGGTGAACCCGCCCCTACCTGATTTCGGGCGAAGCGAAGCGGAGGGAATCGACCGGACTAGGTATCACCTCGCACAACTGCCATCAAATTGTTTTGTAGTGAAGACTTGAGTTATCATAAAACTCGCTTGGACTTGAGTCCTCACTACAAACGTAATTATTATTATTTGACCAGACTTGATGTGATATCAAATCCGGTAGCATCAGAATTATTCCTCTCTGTATTCTCTCCCTCTGCGTTCTGGAGCGCCCTCTGCGGTTAAATCATTCCGATAAAACCGGAAACGATATGAGTTAAAAAAAAAATCAAAACAGTGATCTATTGCTGATTATGGCTAATCGGGATTATGTTCGTGCAGCAAAGCTTCAATTTGGTCGTCAACATTTCTAATCACCTGTTCCAAAGCGGGCAACCCCTCTAAAGGCACAGGAGAAAGCCGAGTTCGATCGCGAATTTGATTCACTTTCCGCTGCAATTCTTCGGCCAGCCGCAGCGCGTCCCGACTCAAAGTAGACAACTGCTGCTGCTGGTAAAACCTCAAAGCTGCCCCCCGCAAAACTTGCAGAGTGGCTTCTTCCTTGCCACCCACCGTCATTACCCGCAAGCGCAACAGCAAATGAGTGTTTTGGTATATGCGCTCAACTTCGACTTGTTTGGCTTGTTCCACCGGGCCAACAGGCATATCCGTCAGCCGTTTCAACTCATCGATGACCTCTTGGAAAAGCACGATATCGATACCTTCGAGCATCGATTTCAAAACGCCGTCTTGACTCCAAAGAATCCGGCCTTGGGACTGGTGCCGCTCAAAAAACAGGCGGCCGATACCCTCTCGCAGCACTCTACCGAGCAATTCTTCCAGCAGTTGGGGCGCGGGCAAAGTTGCCAAAACTTCGACTGGGCTTGACAAGTGCAAGGCCTCGACATTCAAAACCGATACCTGTGTCGGTGTCGGGGGCACCTCAGCGCTAGCAGGTTTAAACCGCTCAGGAGCGGGCCTTGAGGGTTCTGGCACAGACAGCAGCGTTGCTGCATTGGGGCCTGAAGTTGCTGATGGGGGATTTTTGGGTTTTGGGGCTGCGGCGGTTTCTGTCTGGCTGGGTTCTCGGAGCTGGTTGCCGTGCAGCAAGTAAGCTGAGAGCATCGAGCGCTGAGTTTCCGAGGCAATTGGCTCTGTTGTGACTGAGCAATTCATGTAAGCTAAAATCCGCTGCACGTAGTCCAAGGCGGAGTCATCTTGGGCATCGACTACGCCCAATTTAAATAGATTACCTTCTAGAGATAAAGGCAAAACTTGATAATAAAGGCAAGCTTCAAAGGGGACAACTGTGTCGATTAGGTGAAATATTCGATCGGAGTCCATTGTAGCTGCCGAGTGTGTTGAAGATGTATATACCATTAGCTGCTTTGTAGTTGGAAGCGCGATCGAGCGCGACGCACCAACCTGATGCGATAAAATTAAACGCTGCAACTTCCCTGACGGAGGAATTGGCCTAACAACCGGAAGCTTTTATTAAATAAAAATCCTTAGTCCCAGAATTTTCTCCCTGCTGTATTGCAGCCTCAAATTCTACCAAAAGATTGAGAGCTAGATGATGACTAGCGCAGTCTAGACCCACTATCATCGATCGCCCGAGATTGATGCCCGTGGCTGGCAACAATAGAATTATGTCTTTAATGCACAAGTATTAGAGATGCACCACAACCGATGATTTACGGGCAACCGCTGAATTTAGGATTGGTTAAAAAATCCTCAAAAGTCGATCGTGCTGCTAGTATCTTACCTCAGAGAGTGGGCTGCGATCGTCTCGGAGCGCGATCGTCATTCGATTTTAGATTTTAGATTTTAGATTTTGGATTGACTTGCGCGAGATAAATTCGGGGGCTTGAGGAGTTGAGATTTTCGATTTTGGATTGATTTGCGCGAGATAAATCACGTAGCGGCTACGATCGAGAAACTCGCTTGTCACGGCAGCGCTACAACATCCCGATCGAGCTAACCTGATTGGACACAAGGGGCATCGCGCGGTTTTCCACGGGGAAACTCGCAGTAATCTGTGGCTGTGCGGGAATTGATTTGTAGCGCGGATTCTGAAAAATGCTACCGCCAATTAACAATTAGCAATTGCCCGCCACCCATTACCAATCTACTCGTTGCGGAGCGATTGAGCTGCTAAATAGAGTTTGCTCCACTCGCCGATGACTTGATTGGTTTTCAGCTTTAATTCAGATGCGATCGTCTCTACACTTTTCCCAGCTTTCAGCGATTCTACCAACTGCCGCTGCACCGGCGTGAGGTCTTGTAAATATTGCTGCCACTGGGCGGGAGTCAAGCCCAAACTGTGTTCTTGGAGCGAAGTTTCCAGCCAGTTGGCGACTAATTCCGGTGCTTGTTTGACCGCAAAAACCCGAATCGCGTGGTAACTGACTTTTTCTCGCAAGCGGTAAATTTGCTTGATCGGAACCTTCAACTCCTCGGCAATTGCCTCTTGGGAACGACCTTGCAGGTAAAGCTGCAGCCACCGAGAAGCCAGCGGATCGACTTCAGCAGCCAAGTAATTCTCAAATTCTTGTTGGACAATCTGCCGCTGAGTTTGCTGCTCTTCCCAAGCTTGATTTTCTCGATACTCGGACATCGCCTGTTCGTCTAGCAGACTAAGCGGTTCGTCTGTATCGTCGGGTAGAACCTGTTCCGACACCAGCCGCACCCAGTCTCCCGCAGGCACTTGGGTCAACCCGCCCCGCTGGGCACGCCGCAGGTAGTTGACAAAACGGTACACCAGCAGCGGCTGGTTGCGGATCGGCCGCAAGCAGTATTCTTCTGTGCTCGCTAGCAGCAAAGCATTTCGGAGGCGTCTGTCTGAGGTGCATTCGGCAATCCAGGCGACTTGCTGCTGCAGGTAGCGATCGGAATTGAGCATTTCCTGAATCACTTCTTGCAGTACCTCCACCGCACTCCGCTGTCTGTCGCGACTCAGGGAAACCCACGCTTGGATTTTTTGCCGGAGCACAACCAAACCGCCCAGCCGCCCGATCAAGTTGCGGTAAGCTTTTTCTGGCGGTACTCCCAGATACCGAGAAATCAAAATTCGATATAAAAAGTCGATCGCCCCAGAGGCGACAGACAATTGAGTTGGGCTAAGAGTGTCAAATCTTTCGGGCTTGTCTCCCAACAGCCAGCGGACAACACTCTCGCGGGTGCTAGAATTTTCGTCCGGGCAATCTTGTTCAAGTCGTGACTTCCAATCTTGTGCCAGTCTTTCCGCCAAGGTCATGAGCTGTTGAGCTATTTGTCTTTCACCCCCGATTTTACGTGGTATCCTGGATTTTTGAGTATTTTTCAGATATTTCAGATATACGATCGCGCGATCGGATAAATTACCTTAAATTACCCTAAACAAAATTCCATTACGGTGCGATATGCCTAACTTTTTATTAGAACTCGGTACAGAAGAATTGCCCGCATCTTTTGTCAAAGGCAGCGTCGAGCAGTGGCAGCGACTGGTACCTGCAACTCTGGCAGAAGCATCCTTGACAAATGACTCAATTAATGTATACGCTACTCCGAGGCGTTTGGCCGTTCTCGTGAAAGGACTGCCAGTTCAGCAATTAGACAGAGAAGAAGAGGTAAAAGGGCCACCCGCGAGTTCGGCTTTTAAAGATGGCAAACCGACGAAAGCAGCCGAAGGTTTTGCGAAAAAGCAGGGCGTAGAAATTGATGCGTTGGAAGTTCGCGCTACCGATAAAGGCGATTTTGTGTTTGTGCTCAAAAAGATTCCGGGGCGGATGAGTGCGGATATTTTGACAGAACTTGTGCCGCAGTGGATTAATAAGTTAGAAGGCAAAAGATTTATGCGGTGGGCCGACGGAGATTTGAAATTTCCGCGCCCGATTCGATCGATCGTGGCGCTGTTAGATGATACTGTACTGCCAATTACATTGGTGAGCGGTTCGGATACGGTCAAGAGCGATCGAATTTCCCAAGGACACCGGGTGTTATACACCCCCCCTACACCCCTGGGAGGGGTCTCCATTCCCCAAGCCGAGGATTATGTCGAGTGTCTGCGGGCTGCTTGCGTTGAGGTCGATCGAACCCAGCGCAAAAATCAAATTAAAGCACAAGTAGAAGCCGCAGCGACAAAACAAGGCGGTTACGCCGACATTACCGAAGATTTGTTAGAAGAAGTCACCGACTTAGTAGAATGGCCGAACGCAGTTGTCGGCAAATTTGACGAGGAATTTTTGATATTGCCGCCGGAAGTAATCACCACAATTATTGTTACAAACCAGCGGTATTTTCCCATCCTCAAAAGCCCCGATTATCCAGAACTTCTGCCCTATTTCATTACAATTTCTAACGGAGATCCCGCTAAAGCCGCGATTATTGCCGCCGGTAACGAGCGAGTAGTGCGGGCGAGATTGGCAGACGGTCAGTTTTTCTACAAAGCAGACTTGGCAAAGCCTCTAGAGGATTATTTGCCCAAGTTGGAAACAGTAACTTTCCAGGAAGATTTAGGGACTGTGCGCGCCAAGGTCGATCGCCTGTGCAAGATTGCCAGTCTCATCACCAATCAACTGCAAATCACAGAGGAAGAGCAAGCTGATGTAGCAAGAGCCGCCTTACTTTGCAAAGCCGACCTCGTAACCCAAATGGTTTACGAACTTCCCGAAATGCAAGGAATCATGGGGCAGAAATACGCCTTAGCAAGTGGCGAATCGGAAACAGTAGCCACAGCGATTTTTGAACATTATTTGCCCAAAGGTGCGGGCGACAATTTGCCCCAAACTCTGACAGGTCAAATTGTCGCCATAGCAGACAAATTAGATACATTAGTCAGCATCTTCGGCTTGGGAATGTTGCCGACTGGTTCATCCGATCCCTTCGCTTTGCGTCGCGCAGCCAATGCAATAACTAACATTATTTTGGCGGCTCAGTTGCCACTCAACTTGCACAACTTGCTCGCAGAAGTTGTCGCAGAATTTACCGCAGCGCGCCCCGAAACACCAGCCGAGTTGCTAGATCAGTTATACGATTTTTTCTTGCAAAGAATTCGGACTTTGTTGCAAGAAGAAAAGAATGTAGATTACGATTTGGTAAATGCAGTTTTGGGAGAAAACGACCCAGAATATACTGAACGAGCATTGAGAGATTTGTTGGACGCACTGGAAAGAGCACTTTTCCTACAACAAATCCGCAATAACCAGACTTTGGATCGGATTTACGAAACCGTCAACCGTTCAACTCGTTTGGCGGCTCAAGGTGATTTGGATAAAATACAATTGGAACCGAAAGCGGCGGTGAAACCGGAGTTATTTCAAAAGTCGTCTGAACAAGCTTTCTACGATGCCGTAGTGCAGTTAGTGCCGCAAACGCAGCTATCCAAACAAACTCGGAATTACCAGCAATTAGTAGATAGTTTGACTGAGATTGCTCCAACTGTCAGCAACTTTTTCGACGGGCCAGAAAGCGTTTTGGTGATGGATTCTGACCCCGAAATTAAGCGCAATCGGTTGAATTTACTGGGTTTGCTGCGGAATCACGCGCGGGTGTTGGCTGACTTTGGGGCGATCGTCAATCGATTTTAGATTTGAGATTTTAGATTTTAGATTGCCGTCAAAGGTTTTGATGTAATATCAAATCCATTGGTATCGGAATTATTCATTTCTATCTTCTCTCTTCTCCTCCTCTGTGCCCTCTGCGCCCTCTGCGGTTAAATCATCCAAAAAAAACCGTAACCGAAATCGATTTTAGATTTTAGATTGTGGATTTTAGATTGCCGCCAAAGGTTTTGATGTAATATCAAATCCATTGGTATCAGAATTATTCATTTCTATCTTCTCTCTTCTCCTCCTCTGTGTCCTCTGCGCCCTCTGCGGTTAAACCATCCCCAAAAAACCGTAACATATAAGAGGAAAAAACCAAGAAAATTCGCTCCATCACACACAACTTATGCCGATCGCTCATATCATTGGACTAGGAAAATCAGGAATTGCCGCCGCCAGACTGCTAAAACGCGAAGGATGGGAAGTAACGCTGAGCGATCGCTCATCTTCCCCAAACTTGCTCGAACAGCAACAGGAATTCGCTAACGAAGGAATTAATGTTGAGTTAGGTAAATCCTTTGAACCAGTCGAATCTATAGAATTAATAGTAGTAAGTCCGGGCGTTCCCTGGGACAGTCCAGCATTAGTGCGCGCCAGAGAGTTAGGGATTGAAACAATCGGAGAAATGGCTCTCGCGTGGCGTTACCTCAAATCTCCTTGGGTGGGAATTACCGGCACTAACGGCAAAACTACTACTACTGCTTTAATTGCGGCTATTTTTGCAGAGGCCGGGCTTTACGCTCCCGCTTGCGGCAATATTGGCTATGCTGCGTGCGAATTAGCTTTAGGCGAAAAACAGCCGGATTGGGTAATCGCAGAAATCAGCAGCTATCAGATAGAATCCTCGCCGTTTGTAGCGCCGCGCATCGGAGTTTTGACGACTTTGACGCCGGATCACCTCAGCCGCCACAAAACTTTAGAAAATTACTACAACATTAAAGCGCATTTGCTGAAAAAGTCGGAATTGCAAGTAATCAACGGCGACGATCCTTGTTTGCGGCAACAAGGAGTTGACATTTGGCCCGATGCGTGTTGGACGAGTGTCAAAGGTGAAAAAGATTTGTTGGGAAATACAGATTTTGGAGCCTATATTCAAGATGGTTGGGTAATAGCTCAAGGCGAGAAAATTCTGCCTGCTGATTCTTTGCGGATGGTGGGAGAACACAATTTGCAGAATTTGTTAATGGCGGTGGCGGCGGCTAATTTGGCGGGGATAGATAAAAGTGCGATCGCCCAAGCCATTGCCAAATTCCCCGGAGTTTCGCACCGCCTGGAACACATCTGCACTTGGGAAGGCATAGATTTCATCAACGACAGCAAAGCTACTAATTATGACGCCGCCCAAGTCGGGTTGGCTTCTGTTAGCGCACCGGCGATTTTAATTGCGGGCGGCGACGCCAAAGAAGGGGACGATCGCGCGTGGATTGATACAATCAAGGCGAAAGCTGCTGGGGTGTTGCTAATTGGGGATGCGGCAGGTATTTTTGCCGATCGGCTCGAACAAGCAAATTACAACGCTTGGGAAATAGTCGAAACAATGGAACGAGCAATCCCGCGAGCAGCAGAATTAGGCAGACAAAACAACGCTAAAGTAGTGCTGCTTTCCCCAGCCTGTGCTAGCTTCGATCAATACCAAAACTTCGAGCAACGGGGCGATCATTTCCGCCAATTATGCCTCGAATCCCTGATTTAACGAACATCAATCCTGTAGGGGCGGGTTCACCAACAATTTATGGCTAAAACCAATAATCTCGTAAACCCGCCCCCACCCAACAGACTAAAACCAATAATCTCGTAAACCCGCCCCCACTCAACTGTCAATCACAATCTACCGCTTTCAAGATACAAGAGGCGGGTTCACCAACATCTTTAATTGGCTAACCATAATCTTCATAAACCCCCCGTCCATACTGTCTTCCAAATATCCTTAATTCTAGCCTGCTCTTCCCATTCTAGCTCCTGAAAAGCTATCATTATCTCCTCATGAGTATAATCAATAATGATTGCCGCCAAATGAGCAGCGGTTTCCGCTTCCAGCATGGCTGTTTTTAACTTTGCCATTGCCTCTTTATCCATTAGCACTAAACTTTGAATATTGACCTCACTTTCATTTTAATTGTGTCTGCAAATGTCTTTTAATTGGCTCTGAAAATCAGCAATCTGAGCAGCACTTATTGTATCAGAATGCGACGACGATATTTTAAATTGGCTACAAAGCTGAGAGCGCAATTTTTCATCAATCTCCAGAATATTGCCTTGGGAAGCGACGTTTTTTTGCAACAAAATTGCGATTTCCCTTTCCAGTTGGCGATTTCCTTGCTGAAAGAAGTCTTGAGAGTTAGAACGAAACAAACCGCTATTGACTTGCTGAATTTGGCTCGGTGTCAGCGATTGAGCCGAGACAGCAGCCGGAAATGCCAAAGATGCTGCTAGCCACCAGCTATAAATTATCTGTTTGAGAATGCTGTTCATCACTGTCTGGAGGAGTTATCACCTCAGTTGGTTTCTCGTTTTCTGACTCGCTTGCTAATTCATCTTCTCGTTCAAGTTTTTCTTGCCACTCGACAAGCTGCTGAAAAAGTTTCGGGTTAATTTCAAATACGGGTTTGTTGGTTTCTGACATATTTACTCCTAACATTTATTACATTTAACTGGTTTCCGAACTCTGCCTGCGAACCGCTGTCCAGAGAATATGCCTCGTTTTTTCAACAGGAAAAGTGGAGGCATATCCTCCGGATATGCGTAACCAGGCAGAGCTTGGCAACGAGTAGAAAAACAAGTATGTCGATCGGAAGTTACGCTCCCACCTTCAGCAGCGACATAATTATGCCTGTTAATGAACCACCAAGCAAAGCTAAAGTAGCTAAGGTACTAATGCCAAATCCTGCCGCTCTTTTTTCGGCAGCTTGATAGTAACCCCAAGCAAACAAAATACGTCCAATTATCCAAACTGCGCCGATACCGGCGGCCCAAATTGGGCTGATAAATTGCGAGAACAGCCACAGCGAGGGCAAAAATAGAATCATTTGCTCTAAGGTATTTTGCTGAACTCGCACCACTCGCTCAAAGTCTGGGTTTCCTGTCATCTGCGGGGGAGAAACTTTATATTTGAATCTAGCTCTGCCGACGTTGATGGTAACAACGAAGTAGAGAATTAATGCTGAAACAGTAATTAGACTAGGCCAAAGTGTGGCGTTTGCTTCTGCGAGCATGATTCGGTATTATTGGGGTGGACTATATATAGCAATCCTCGCATCGTTTGTGTAATTATTGTAGGGGGCAAACCCCCCGTGGTTGCCCCATGAGGCCGAGGTAAGCAAAGAAAGGCATTACCCCTACATCTTTTTACGACTCCTGCAAGGATTGGTATATCTTGATTATAAATCAATTATTGCCGATCGCGTTATTCATCGCCATCCCGTCATTCAAGGCAGGGGATTTGATGCAACTGCTGGGTATTAGTGGCGCGACAATTGCTTTCGGATTCTGGGACATCCTCGAAAACTTGCTGGCTGGGATTTTGATTCTTTTGCTCGCACCTGCATAGGGATACCAGCCCCCGACTCTTGTCGTGAGTAGCCCAAATTTTAGACTTTTGTTCAACCTCCCAGATTCCTCAGTGTAGTCAATCTAAAATCTAAAATCTGTGGAGTAAATTTAAAATCTAAAATCTAAAATCTAAAATCGTGTGACGGATACAAGCCCCGACTTAAGGAGATTATTTTGCTCAACAATATTCGAGACAGTCTTAAATATTTCACTAGGAGCAGGATTCCTCGAGAGCATCTAAAGCAAATACGAGTTGACTTGTTGGAAGAATCAACCCTAAATATTAACTATCTTGTCTTAATTCTCGGTTCCTGTATAATTGCCACCTTTGGACTGCTTTCCAACAGTGCAGCCGTCATTATCGGTGCTATGATCGTTGCGCCTCTGATGTTGCCAATCCGAGGGTTAGCATTTGGAGCGGTAGAAGGTAACGTTATCATCTTCCGCAAAGGTTTAGTTGCATTAGCAGTCGGGACGGTGCTAGCAATTTTTTTAGCTTGTTTTCTGGGCGCTTTGGTACAAATTCCCGACTTTGGAAGCGAAGTTTTAGCTCGTTCTAAACCTACATTACTAGACTTGGGAATTGCGATCGCCGCTGGGGGAATCAGTGGCTATGCAAAAGTTCAGCCCAAAGTTTCTGCTACTCTGGCGGGAACGGCGATCGCCGTGGCTCTGATGCCACCAATTTGTGTTATAGGTTTAGGCTTATCTCAAGCTAATTGGTCGCTCAGCCTGGGAGCAAGCCTCCTGTATCTTACTAATTTGCTGGGAATTACTCTCTCCTGTATGCTAACCTTTTTGATGGCCGGCTACACCCCCCTGCATCGGGCCCGTAAAGCCATCTTTTGGGCGCTAGCATTGACGGCTATACTTGTAATTCCTCTGGGCGTGAGTTTTGCGGAATTGATCGAGCAAGCGCAACTTGAAGCTAGTCTGAAGCGGGCGTTGCTTAACCGAACTATTACTTTTCAACGGGTGGAACTGATTGCAACTGATACTAACTGGTTGACGAAACCGCCGGAAGTGCGTCTGATTGTTCGCAGCAGCGAAGCTTTGACACCCAAACAAGTCCAGCTTTTAGAAGCATTTGTCGAAAAAGAAATGGGTCAACCATTTACCTTAATTTTTCAAGTGAGTCAAGTTGAAGAAGTGCGGCGATCGACGCTGAATAAGTCCCGCTAAAAACCGAATCCTTAACTATTTTATTCCTAATTATATGACCCCAGAAGCTGTAATTAACCAAGTGACTATAGAGGGCAATCTGAAGCAATTTCTCTTAGTGCTATTAGTTTCCTTAAGTGTGGCGGTGCTGCCGCAAATATGGGGCTGGTTGCGCCAAATTCCCTACACGCTGCTTTTAGTAATTGTTGGGTTGGGTTTGGCTTTTATAGATGTGCGATTGGTGTCGCTATCGCCAAAACTGATTCTGTTGATTTTTTTGCCGCCTCTGTTGTTTGAAGCTGCTTGGAACCTGGAATGGCCTAAACTCAAGCGGGATTTAGTGCCGATCGCTCTTTATGCGGTTGTGGGTGTTGTTATTTCCGTTGCTGGCGTGGCTTTTGCTCTCAACCAAATAGCGGGAGTTTCTTTAGCGATCGCCCTGTTGGTAGGAGCTAGTATATCTGCTACAGATCCTGTTTCAGTTATTGCCTTGTTCCGGGAACTGGGAGTTGAAAAACGCCTAGCTTTGCTGGTGGAGGGAGAGAGTTTATTTAATGATGGCATTGCTATTGTTGCCTTTAGTTTTTTGGTGGGATTCTCTCTAGGGACTGATGAAGTTGGCATCCCAATTCTGATTGCGCGTTTCTTAGCTTTTGTGGGAATTGGGGTGGTTGTCGGCAGTTTAATCGGTTTTGGAGTTTCTTATCTGACTCAACCATTTGATTTACCTTTGGTGGAGCAATCGTTAACCTTAGTTTCAGCCTACGGCACTTATATAATTGTGGAGGAATTGGGTGGTTCTGGGGTGATTGGTGTGGTGGTGATGGGCTTGATATTTGGAAACTTCGGCTCTCGTATCGGTATGCAGCCCAGTACCAGACTTGCGGTGACACAATTTTGGAATTTTTTGGCGTTTTTTGTAAATTCGATCATGTTCCTGCTGATTGGCGATCAGATGAGGTTTGCTGATTTGGGAACGAATTTAGGAGTGATTGGCATAACTGTAGTGGCGATGTTTGTGACGCGAGCGATCGCTATTTTTGGTTTAGGATGGTTGAGCAATTGGTTAGGACACTCTGAAATTTCATTGCCCGATCAAACTGTAATTTGGTGGGGAGGATTGCGGGGTTCTGTCTCGATTGCTTTAGCTTTGAGCGTACCCCATGTTCTGCCCGATCGACCAAAAATTATTGCGATCGTGTTTGGTGTAGTTTTATTTACGCTGCTAGTACAAGGTTTAACCACCAAGGCGCTGCTGGAAAAACTGGGCTTGTTGAACAACCAGGAGTTGCGCCAGGAGTATCTGGAGGCGATCGCCCAACGTGTTGCTCTCAATCGGGTTCTCAAGCATCTATCTGAAGTATCGGGCGATCGTAAAATCGAGCCTGAGTTTTCCAATCATCTCGTGAGTCAGCTTCAAGAAAAATTAAACTTGCTGCAAGCAGGAATCAATCAAATGTACGATCGATCTCCTGAACTGCGGCAGATGACTATCGACAAACTCGAAGGGGATTTGGAGGCAATAGAGGCTGATACTTATGCTGAATTTGTGCGATCGGGTCAATTGAAGGAGCTGCCTGTTTCTGTGTTGCAGCAATGTTTTAAAGAGCGGAATGAGACAATTGTTTCTTAAAGCGAATTCGGTTGCAGGATAAACAGAAATAAGTTGTAAGCTGAAGTGCATTTAAATTGTTGTATAGTCAAATTTAAGAAAAGTCTTGTGGGTGGGCCATAAAGCCTGCCCAAAAATACAATTTAGATGCCCAACAGCTTAGGAATGAGAATTAAATAACTTCCACAAGTTTGTGTGTGGGATGGGCTCTTATAGCCCGTCATGAGTGGACGGGCTATAAGAGCCCATCCCACAATAACAATTAAAATTGTAAGTTATTTAATTCGCGAGCCTTACTATAACGAGGACGGGTTTTGGGCTTTCGACAGAAAGTATTGTTGGCAATCAAAAACAGTCCGAATTGTTGAGGGGCGGACATGGTATAATTCCTGATATTGTAGGGTGCGTCAGCCTCATAAATTTTTACAGTTATGTCAAAAATTGATCGAGCTGACGCACCCTACGAGAATTTGAATATGAGCTAGATCATAGAAAGATTAGGCAGAATTGGGTAAACTGAGATTAAGGTTACATAGGAGGTCAATTTAATGACCAATACTGCTCTCAATTTTAAGACTGCACCCGGACATGAAGTTCTGGCCGCGGCGGGTAAGAAAATGTTGAGGCCGGGGGGGAAACTTGCTACGGAACAGTTATTTGAATGGGCGGATTTTCAGCCTGGGGAGACTGTTTTGGAGTTGGCTGCTAGTTTTGGATATAGTTCGATCGCCCTTGTTGAACGTTTTGGCGTAAAAGTAGTGGGAGTTGAGAAAAATCCCGACAGTGTGGCCCGCGCTCGTGCTAATGTTGCAGCAGCCGGTTTGAGCGATCGAGTGGAAATTGTGGAAGGAGATATTTTTCACTTGGATCGGATTTCCCAACAGTTTGATTGGGTATTGGCTGAAGCTATTCTGACAATGCAGTCACCGTCGGGGAAAGCTAAAATTGTATCGGGAATTTGCGATCGTTTAAAACCAGGCGGCAAGTTTCTCTCTCACGAACTTTTAGCTAGAAACCGAGAATCAGAAATTCAAAAAGCTTTATCAGAAGTGACTCGGGCTAATTCAACGCCTTTGTCTGAGTCGGGCTGGATTGCTGCTTACCAAAAGGCGGGTTTGCAAGTAGAAAAGTGTCAAACCGGGGCGATGGGACTCCTAAATTTGTCGCGAATGCTGCAAGATGAAGGGTTTGTGGGTACTGTGCGGATTGTGTGGAATATTTTAAGTCGATCGCAAATTCGCGATCGTATCTTAGCAATGCGTCGAGTTTTCCAGCATTACCAACAGGATCTAGGCTACATCGTTATCTCTGCCAAAAAACAATCTTAACCGACTCAATCGATTTTCGATTTTCGATGGAAGAAAGTGAAGCCACTGATAAATTCGAGACTTGTGACCAAATTAATTAATTGTCAAAAACTATGACTACTACTCTTTTACCGCTACAATCTTCAGCAATCCAACTCCGAGACGCAATTGAATATCCCGCCGCCGGAGTGCTTAACAAAATTTTAGTCAAAGACAAAAATTGTCAGTACAGTTTATTTTGTCTGGCTGCAGGAACGGAAATTTCGGAACACTCTTCGGCAAGGAATGCCACAGTTAATGTCATCGAAGGAAAGGGTATTTTGACTCTTGAAGGCAAGGATATTGTTTTGGAACCGGGGGTATTTGTCTTCATGCCCGGTAAAGCTCTTCACGCTTTGAAAGCCGAAGAAAATTTGGCGTTTATTTTGACACTTTCCGAGGCTCATTAATTTCTGCAATATTGCTTGGGGGGCGGGTTTTATACTTGCCTAAAATCAATAATCTCATCAACCCGCCCCGATTCACAGTAGGGGCGGGTTTTACCAACCATAATTGCCTAAAATCAATAATCTCATAAACCCGCCCGATTCACAGATTGTCGGGGGCGGGTTTATGTAGATAGTGAGTTGCAGTCAAATATTGTTTGTGAAACCCGCACTACAAGAATTGGGATTTTAACATTTAGTCTATTTCTTCTCCAGAGGCGGTATCCTCCAATTTTTCCCAATCCAATACAATAATTTTACCGCCTCGACTGTAGGAGACAAACGGCTTGAGTTTCTTAAATAACCGCACGCATTCTTCGTAGGTAATTCCAATGCTGCGAGCGATTTGATAGTAGGGAAAACGTTTTTCTAAACATACACTATTATCAGCAAGCTTCGTACCTTGCTCGACGCCAAAGTAATGAATAAATCGGGCTAGTCGCACGATCGCCCTTTCCGACACCAACCCGTGCACAGTCTCGTGCAGTTGCTGCAACCGCTGATTAAAAACCGCCAATATTCGCAAAGCAATCTCAGGATTTTCCCGAATAGCTGCTAGCAAAAATTCCCGTTCTGTGGTAAGAACTTGCACATCAGTTTCTGCAGTCACCGTTGCGGGGGCAATGCCGTTGCCTAGCAAAGCAGGTGCAGCAAAAATATCTCCCTGAAACAAAGTGCGGAGAATTGTTTCTTTGCCCGCCGTCGCTGTTTTTGCAACCCGTAGAGAACCGCTCAAAAGAGTGTATAATTTTTCGGGGATGCGATCGCCCTCATACATCACAACTTCTCCCTGTCGGTAAGTGCGAATTGCTGTATGTTCTTGCAATCGCTCTAATTCAGTTTGGTTTAAGCTGGTAAATATTCCAATTTTAGCCAGTTGCTCAACAGTTGATTTCATACTTTTAACTCTACCCGCTCGGAGTCTATTTACAGTATAATAACGGTGAATTCAGAATATATCGAAACAAGCAGAGCCATCTACGAAAATGCAGAACCAGAATATCGGCGATATTATTTTGATGAGATAGCTGGCGGATTTGTGCTAATTCACCAACAACATAATCTTAATAATTCGGAAATCTTTATTGCTGAAGTTTTGGCTAAAATAGGGAAGAGAGTTAGAATGTTGAGCGAGCAAGCAGCAGAGGGTGTCAGAACGCCAGATGCTGAGATAGACGGTGAGATTTGCGAATTTAAGGAGTTGACAGAACAGACTCAAAACATCAGAGACCGAGTGCAAGAAGGCATCAGTAGAGCAAAAAAACAAGGTGCAGTAACGGTTATTTTTCACGTAAACCGAAAGAGTTACGAGTTTTGGAAGGTAAACGACGGCATCAGAAAAGCTTTTTATTGGGACGACACACAACGGATTCAGAGCATTATATTAGTATTCAATAGCGAAGAATCTCAAGAAATTACTAGGGAGGAATGGGAAAATGGAAGACGTTTTTAATGAGTTTGAAGAAATTATACAAAGAGGATTAAAAAATAATATGCCGCGAGATGCCAAATTGATAACTGTTGGGCAAATTCTTTATGCAGTTACCCGCGATGAGCTGACAAATAAAGAAGGTTGGCAGCTTGAAGCAATGCTGGGAGGCAGAAAAAACTGGGAAGAGGCACTTGAGTACAGCATTTTTGGCTATCCAGTAGATACAGAAATGCCATCTTTAGACAAACCTCTAATTATTGCCGGCAAAACTTTTCATTCTCGTTTGATGACGGGGACGGGAAAATATCGCAGCATCGCAGAAATGCAGCAAAGTGTCAACGCTAGCAGGTGCGAAATTGTGACTGTAGCTGTGCGGCGAGTGCAAACAAATGCTCCGGGGCATGAAGGATTGGCAGAGGCTCTCGATTGGACTAAAATCTGGATGCTGCCAAATACTGCCGGTTGTCAAACTGCGGATGAGGCGATTAGAGTAGCTCGTTTAGGGCGGGAAATGGCGAAACTTTTAGGGCAAGAAGACAATAATTTTGTCAAATTAGAAGTGATTCCCGATGCTAAATATTTGCTGCCCGATCCGATCGGCACTTTGGAAGCTGCAGAACAATTAGTCAAAGAAGGTTTTGCCGTTTTGCCCTACATCAATGCCGATCCCCTGCTGGCAAAACGCCTAGAAGAAGTCGGTTGTGCGACAGTCATGCCTTTAGGTTCGCCCATCGGTTCCGGGCAAGGGATCAACAATGCGGCCAACATTCAAATAATTATTGACACGGTGAAGGTTCCTGTGGTAGTCGATGCGGGTATCGGAACCCCCAGCGAAGCGGCGCGAGCAATGGAAATGGGAGCAGATGCACTGTTGATTAATTCGGCGATCGCCAATGCCCAAAATTCCCCGGCAATGGCAAAAGCAATGTCCATGGCAGCAGAAGCGGGGCGGATGGCGTACTTAGCAGGCAGAATGCCGATCAAAGATTACGCGATCGCCTCTTCCCCCCAAACAGGCACCGTCACATCCAAATAAATTCCTGAATTTTCCTGGGCGCTTTTTTGGTAGAGTTGTAAGCATCAAAAATATTAAGGATTGTGACTGATGCCTTACATCAAAGATGACGATGGACGCCTGAACAACTTTGCTAAAGAGCCGAAGGTGTATGAAGCCGTACCTCCCAACAAAAATCAGCAACGCAACTACATCATCATGGGTATTGCAGCAGCCATGTTAGTCGCCGGTTTGGTGTACGTGGCTGCCTCCGTCTGAAAACTGGCCTGAGACTCAAAGCTGCTTCAAATCGCAATTTTAAATAATCCTTCGAGAAACCATGTTTTCCTTTCCCAAGGAAACATGGTTTTTGTGTTTCAATACAAAGCAGGTAGTTGCGACAATCCTGAAGCGTGCCGAGCGAGCCCGAAAGCTAAATAAGACCAGCATAAATTTGGTGTTTTCCTCTCTGCTGTTGGGTTCAGGGACTTGGGTTGCAAATACTAACACGGGTTCGTCACTCACATAAAATTGCCAATTGAAAATCTACAATCCTTTAGTCATCACCGGTGCGATTGACAATTCCCGCATCCAGGATACCCGCCACGTGATTCATCCGTCCAGAAATAAAAAACCTGTATCCGAGAAACTTGCCGAACGTATTTATCTCGCGCAAGTCAAGGCTTCAATCTAAAATCTAAAATCTAAAATCTAAAATCGATTGACTGCCTTTGGGGCGCAAGTTGTGAGTTATGAGCGATCGAGATTTCAACTTTCAACTCTACAATCTAAAATCTACAATCCAAAATCTAAAATCTAAAATCTAAAATCGGCTGATCCTGATGTCTATTCCTTCCCAAAAAGTTTCTAGCTCGAACAAGCTGATCTACCAACGCTTGAAACAGGCGATCGACCTCAATTTACGCCGTCAAATTTTTATTGCCGCCTGCGACGACTTGTGCTTGCGAGACTGTCTGGCAGCCCGCTTGCAGACAGAATTAGCCGCAGAGAGCGCAGGCTCCGATCCTCGCTCCCCGATCGACTACCCCCGATTTGTCAGCTTGGAACTCGACTTGAGCGATCCAAATCCTTGGGGTTCGATCGCCGCGTGGCTGACTCAACACCCACCGCCCCAAAACAGGGGCAGCTACAGCCCTTTGCCGGGATTTCAAATTATCGGGGCAGAACACCTGACAAGGCAGTCAGCAGCCGTGCAGTGGTCGTTCCTGAGCTATTTGAGAGACATCGAAGCAAACCTGCAAATGTGCGAGTCTACTCTGTTGCTGTGGGTGTCGCGCCCCTGGCTGAGTTCGATCGAGCAATCGGCCCCAGAATTTTGGCACTGGCGAACCGGAGTATTTGAGTTTGAAGGCGAACCAACTCCAGCTAAGGAAGACTTCGGGCACTTTGAGGACTTCGGAAACTCAGGAGACTTGCGAAACCTGCGCGACAGCGGAGACTTTGGCAACAAACTTTTAATATCTTCTTTGTCTGGACAATCCCCAATTCCCGACGAACAATTCCCAATTTCCTATCCCCCGTCTCCAGCCCCTGATTCTAAATCCGTCCAACTGGCAGATGAGGAACAATCCCCAATTTCCTATCCCCCGTCTCCAGCGCCTGATTCTAAATCCGTCCAACTGGCAGATTTGGTTTTAGCAGCAGCTTCTGAGGATTTGGCAGCCGAAAATAATCCCGCATCAGAGGAGAATTTTCTGCCGCTGCAAACCCTGCAATACATCGAACTGCTGCAAGAACATCAGTGTTGTTGTGAAGCATTAGCTTTGGCTTATCACGGTTTGGGAAATTACTACCGCGATCGCATTCTGGGCGGAGACATTTCAGAGCAAAACCTGACCATCGCCATTGGTGCGATCGAACAAGTGATTGCGTATCTCGAAGTTGACAGCAAGTCGCAGCAAAATCAACCACTAACTGAGGAATGCGCGCGGCTGATTGCCCAATTGACACAAAATTTAACTCAGTACGCCCAGGAGTCCCACAGCCTACCGCCAATTTCCGATCTGCTCAACGATCTCGGCACTCTCTACTGGATGCTATCGCGCGATCGCACGCAGCATAACGCCTCAGATCCAGTATCCAGCCTTGAACGCAGCATCGCCCTCTACCTTGAAGGTTTGAACCGAACAGATGCCGAAACCGTACCCCAAACCCGCGTTAGATTAAACAAAAATTTGGGAATCGCCTCGGCAGATTTAGCTCGCTATCGAGACAAGACAGAGAACTTGCAGCACGCAGTTGCAGCTTACCAACAAGCGCTGCTGGATCTCGATCCCGCCGTGGAGCCCCAGCAGTACGCTGCAGCTCAGAATAATTTGGCGACAGCATACTGGAATTTAGCTCAAGATGGTGAGCCGATCGTATATCTCAAAAGCGCGATCGCAGCTTACACCCAAGCCCTCTCCTGTTACAGTCCCGAACGAGAACCCCTCAACTATGCCGGAGTGCAAAACAACCTCGGTACCGCCTGCTGGAACCTCGCCCAGCACCAACCCTCAGAACCCCTGCTAGTCAGGGCGATTTCCGCCTACCGCGAAGCATTGAAATACCGCACCCGCGAATTAGTACCCGCAGCAGCAGCAGCCACCTACAACAATCTCGGTACCGCTTATTGGCATTTGGCGAACCAGTTTCAGCAGAAACAGGCGCGGACGGAATCATTGCAGCAGGCGATTACCGCCTACGAAGCCGCCTTGGATATCGCCGGAAAGCTCGATCGAACCCAACTCACCTTTGACGCCTTGGCCGCCCGCAACAATCTCGGACTAGCCCACTATCAACTAGCCACCGACCCAGATTTCGCCACTAACAAAGTCGCACAGACAAGCCATCTAGAAGCAGCACTGCACCACCAGTTGCAAGTGTGCGCCGAATGGGGACAATATCTCAATGACAAAGGGTTAATATATGGGGATAAACTCAACCTGCAAGCCACGGCAAACTCCCAAGCTGCTGATTCCCGGCAAACAGCATTGAGCTATATTGTCAAAACGATTAGAGCTTTCTATAGTGAATGTGGGCTGCCAGGCCAAAATTTAGCCTTATCCAAAGTTCCCGGAGATTTATTGCCCGAAATCTTGCGTAGGTTATAAATATGGCTATAACTATTAAAAGCTCAATTTTTTCGAGATTTGTATCCAGTTTTCTATTATTATGGCTGAATATTCTTGCCTAATTCTTCAAGCAAACTTGTGGTCATGGCCCCTGTAAAAATTCTTGTGGTTGATGACGACCCGGCAATCCGAAATTTAATTCACCGTTTTTTGAGCCAGCAAGGTTATCAAGTTGAGTCTGGCGAGGACGGTCAGACTGGTCTGGAATTATTTGAGCAACTCAATCCTGACTTAGTAGTTCTAGATGTAAATTTACCTGATACAACTGGCTATAAACTGTGTCAAGAAATGCAAAGACGCACGGGCGTGTTTGTGTTGATGCTGACTGCCCGAACCGATGAAGCTGACAAAATGAAAGGGTTTGCCGAAGGTGCTGACGACTACATTACTAAACCTTTTAGTCTTGTAGAGATTGGAGCTCGCGTTGCAGCAATTTTGAAGCGTAAACGCATTGTTACTCCCGCGGAACAACAAAGTCTTACTTTTGGAGAGCTACTAATAGATCCGGTTCGCCGCGAGGTAATTCTCGGCAGCCAGATAGTTGCTTTGACTGCTTTAGAATTCGACCTGCTGTACTGTTTGGCTAGCAAACCCGGTCGCGTGTGGAGGCGATCGGAATTGCTGCATGAAGTGTGGGACTACGAGTATGTAGGAGCCGATCGCGTGGTGGATGTTCATATCGGTCAAATTCGCCGCAAAATTGAACTAGATCCCAATCAAATGCCGATGATTCAAACCGTCAGGGGGGTGGGTTACAAGTTTGAGCCAACAACCTAGTAGCATTCGCCGGCACGTCCGTCGGCACACCAGGCAGAAGGCAGTATAGGGGCGGGTTCACCAATATCTCTGATTCACATCCTCGATATTTGTAAACCCGCCCTCCCCACACAAGAATTCAGATCGATCGAGTATCTGATTGTTTTTTCTGCAAATACTCGCCCACTTCTCGTGCACGCTCAAAACCCCTTCGCACGCAATCTCCCAAAGCCACGCCGCCAACGTAGTTACTGCACAAATACACCCCCGGCAAAGATTTTAAGCCCTCATCGATTTGTTGCAGGCGATCGAAATGCCCCAAATTGTACTGAGGAATCGCCCGCTTCCACACATTCACCGCTAAAACTTTTGGCTGTGGCACATCTGGTTTCAGCAAAATCCGAGACAAATCTCGGTGCACCTCCCGAACGATTTCTTCTGAGTCGAGATTGCCAATTTCCGAGTCTGTTGCCCCGCCGATGAAACTGGTGAGAGTGTGCCAGCCTGCAGGCGTGCGATCGGCAAATAAACTTGATGTCCAAATCGTCCCCAGAGTGCGAATTCCCTGCCCCCTCGGAATTAAATTTCCAAAACCTACTAATTTACTCTTGACATCTGAGTGCGGATATGCTAAGACAACGCAGGCAACCGTAGGATAAGTAAAAGCTTGTAAAGCAGTGCTAACTTCTGGTTGCAGAGGCTGCAACAAATCGGCTGTAACATAAGCCGGCGTGGTCAAAACCACGGTACGCGCCTCAACTTCCTGCTGTCCGTCGGGCGTCGAGAATACAGCAATGTAAGTTTCGCGTTCTGTACGATCGAGGCGAGTCAGATGCCAGTTGAGTTTCAGTCGATCGCCCAATTCAGCAGCGATCGCCTCTGGCAAAGCTTTCAACCCCTGTTTAAACGAACCCAACTCCCCCGGCCTAGTTTTAGGAACATTCGGGTCTGCAACAGTCTTTAGCCCCCCCTTGGTAAGGGGGGGTTGGGGGGGTCTTTTCCTAGCAGAAAGCAGCGCCCCCGCCACCAGCCCGCCACCCAGATCGGCCATCTTTGCTACCCGGCCAAAAGCCGCCGCTGCGCTAAGTTGTTGCGGATCGCCCGCATAAACCCCAGAAACAAAAGGTTCCACCAACCGCTGCATCACTTCCGTCCCCAGATGACGGCGGAAAAATTGAGAAACAGTTTCCTCGTTACCCTGCTGCGAAAGTCCAGCGCCCATTGCCGGCGCGACAAACCCCAAAGCCCCGAACAACGCCCGCAGTTTTCCCGGAAAACTCAGTAACTGAGACTGAATCATCGCCGGTGGAGTCATCGGCACCGGTTGCAGCTTTTTTTGCCAATACACAAAACGAGGCAATTTGCGATCGGCAAAAATCAACTCCTGCTTCAATCCCACATCCACAGCCAACTTCATCAATTCTGGCGTCGGCGAAAAACTGTTCGGGCCCTCCTCCCAGAGAAACCCCCCCGCTGTCACAGTGGTGATGTTCCCGCCCACACGTCCCTGACTCTCAGCGACTAAAATCTTCAGCGAGGATGGACTCGTTGCTTCCTTGTGAAGTGCGTGCGCCAAACTCAAACCGCTAATACCCGCACCCACAATCAAGGTATCTAATAGTTCCATATTACATAGAAAAATATCGCAATCTTTATGTTACATGGCTTTGCACGGCTTGCGTTCTTTGCTGGGCGTACTGCCAAACCGCTTTCAGATTACCGAATTGGGAATTGGGAATCGGGAATTGGGAATCGGGAATTGGGAATTGGGAATCGGTAAGCTGTCGGGCATTTCTGAAGCATTTTTCTCGCAGGTTGTGGATTAGCCTCTGCCCACCTCCCCGTCTCCCCGTCTCTCGATCTCGCTTTTGTATCCGCTGGGTCTGCTTTAAAAAAAGAGCATCTGCTTTAATTAAGCTATATTCCCAAAAATACTATTTGTTTAAAATTTTTGTATTATAGGGAACAGCGCCGAAAATTGCACCGGGAAACGCAGCAGTACAGTGTCCAAAAAGATTTGACTGGGTTAAACTAACTTTAGGAAAATTGGAGAGCTTAAGCAAGTCAGCACCCCGCTCGGAAGAGATGGGGCTTTATGCCCTAATCAAAAGACATAGTTGACCAGCTATCGTCTTAACTGATTAGGTTATCAAAAATATGGGTGTAGCTCAAGCTGCTATGAGATAGCGGGTGAAATATTTGAAACGGTAATTGTTCCGTGGAAAGTAGATCGCAAAAGTACCAAGTGACCAAGTAGCCCTGTGTAGTAATAATCAATATTCAAGGCGGTTAAAACTGCCTGATGAGTGCTACCTCGATCGGTCTACTCACATCTTGCACCATTCTCGCTTAACAGGCTTTCCGGCTTGTTCCACAAAGATTTAATTTCTTGTGGGTTTGGCATCCTGCCCGCTCATAAAAGCTTATTGAAAATGGTGCAACATATGAGCCTAAAGACACGAGGTTTCCATAATACTAAGCTTTTCTCATGAAAAAATACCCATGCAGGAAGTTATCAACTCGTTTCAGTCTTTTTTCTCTAACTCTGTTGATGCTTTCCTAGAGTGCGATCGACAGCAAAAGTACCTATCGATAAATCCAGTCGCTGCTGCTTGGATGGGATTGGATCCGGCTGAAATAGTCAACAAAACTAATCAGGAATTATTAAAATTATATCCCAATAATGCTGCTGTCAAAAATATAATCTCGCAGATTGATTCTTGCCTGCAACAAGTATTTATTACCGGGGAAAAACGGCTGGCAATTCATGAGGTGACGACGGCAGACGGCGGGATTAAAATTTACGAAACTGCTTACACGCCAGCGGTGGATGCCTCTAGCAAGCAGATGCGGGTTTTGGGCGTCGGTAGAGATATCACCAGGCATTACCGCTGGCAGCAGCAGAAAACTCAACAGTTGCGCCGATCGAACCATTTACTGTGGTTGAATGCAGCTAACAGTCCGCTGGCAATGGTAGGCTGGGATGAAGATTTTCGGATAGTTCAATGGTCGAAACGCGCCGAAGAAATCTTTGGCTGGACATCCGATGATATGATGGGCAAGCAGTTCGGCGATTTGGCTTTGGTTTGCGAGGAAGATAGAGAGGCTGTAAGCGCGATCGAGCTTGAACTAGCCACTGGCAACGGCAATACTTCAATTAACCGCAACTATACTAAAAGCGGACAGGTAATTTGGTGTCGCTGGTTCAACTCGATTATTCGCAGCGGCGACACTTTTACTGTGCTTTCTTTGGTGGAAGATATCACCGATCGCAAACGGTTGGAAGCAGAAAAAGCCCAAGCTTCTCGCCTCACAGCAATGGTAGCCGATGTGGGTATTGCCCTCACCAGACACCCTCAAGATATCCTGCTTCCCTGCTGCGAGGCACTGGTGCGAAATCTCGATGTCACTTCGGCGGAAATTTGGACTTTCAACACTCAACATAATGTTTGCCAATTGCAAGCAGTATCGGGAATATACAGCCGCACAGACGATCGCGCTAGCTTTATTGAAAGTAAGGTTAACTCGATCGCCAAACAGCAAAAACCAGAGTTTGACTGCGGATTTGAACTGAACAATTTTGGACTCCCAGAGGAAGAATCCCCGAAAGCAACAGAGGCGCAAAAGTCCGAAGTAGCCATTATCAACACCAGTCAAAAGCCGACAAATTGCCAAATTCCCAACCAAATTATAACCTTCGCCGGCTACCCTTTGATAGTCGAAGAACGGTTGGTGGGAGTCATGGTAATTATCAGCCGCCAGCCGCTGAGTGCACCTTTTCAGGAAACTTTAGCATCGGTTGCTGATGTCATCGCTTTAGGCATCGAACGCAAGCGTGCCGAAGCTGAATTACAATCAGCGAGAGGGTTCCTCAATTCCGTAGTAGAAAATCTGCCGGTGGGAGTTTTTGCTAAAGATGCTTCTTCGCTGAAATTTGTGCTGTGGAATAAAGCGGGAGAAACGATCGCAGGTGTTACCTCTGATGAGGCGATCGGCAAAAATGACTACGATATTTACCCCAAAGAACAAGCTGATGTTTTTACTGCTCAAGACAGGGAAATATTGACAGGCGATCGCAACCAATCTAATGTTAAAGACATAGCCGAAGAGCCGATCCAAACTCGCCACAAAGGTATGAGAATACTGCACACCCGCAAAGTGCCAATTCTCGACGCCGCAGGCCGTCCTCAGTACGTTTTGGGGATTACTGAAGATATTACCGAACGCAGGCAGGTAGACGAAAGCGTGCGCCTCTACGACCAAATTGTGGAGAATATGCAAATTGGTTTGTACGTCTACCATTTAGAAAATATAGACGATGATAGCACTCTCAGGGCGATCGCCTCCAATCCTGCAGCTACCCTATTTACCGGATTAGAAATGGCTGATGTTTTGGGAATGACAATCGACGAGATTTTTCCCCACCTGCGATCGAAAAACATTCCCCAAGCATTTGCTTCGGTAATTCGCACCCAGAAAGCCGTAGAACTTGAAGATATTGACTGCGATGAAGGGGGTCGAATAACTCGCGCTTTTTCTATTAAAGCTTTTCCATTACCCAACAACTGCGTCGGTGTTGCTTTTGAAAACATTACTGCTCGCAAGCGCCTAGAACTAGAACTGCAGGTAGCTTTGGAAAAAACCGAACGTTCCGAACAATTCCTGCGTACAGTTATAGACAAAACCAGCGACTGGATTTTTGCCAAAGACAAAAATTTTTGCTATATTTTGGTCAACAATAGTTTCGCTCGATCGATTGGTAAAACAGTCGAAGAAATCCTTAGCAAATCTGATTTAGACTTAGGGTTTTCAGTAGAGCTAGTGTTTGGAAATTCTGCCAAAAATATCCGAGGCTTCCGCACAGACGACTCTGCTGTACTGGCAGGCGAAATTATCCACAATCCCTGCGATATGGCTACTGTTGCAGACGGTTCAGTACATATTTTGGACACCCAAAAACTTCCCCTGCGCGACGCTGAAGGCAATGTATTTGCAGTGCTAGCTTTCGCTCACGATATTACAGAAAGACATGAATCGGAAGCAGCTTTGCGTAGAAGTGAATCAAGATTTAGGTCTTTGGTAGCTAATATTCCCGGAGTGGTTTATCGCTGGAAGTGCGATTTTTCGACTAATTTTATTAGCGATGCCGTTTACTTATTAACTGGCTACCATGCGGCAGATTTTATTTGGGTTTTGGACAGGAGAAGCCGGACTTTTGCTAGTATTATTTACCCGGAAGATTTGGCAAAAGTAGAAGAAACTATTCGGCAAGGCATAGAAAACAAAGAGTCTTATAACTTGGAATACCGCTTGCTCGCAGCAGACGGCACGGTTAAATGGGTTTGGGATAAGGGTTCTCCTGTGTTCGACGCAGAGGGAAACGTTTGCTATTTGGACGGGGTGATTTTTGATATTAGCGATCGGTACTACGCAGAGGAAGCATTGCGCCAAAAAACTTTAGAGTTAGAAGCTGTTTTTCGCGCTTTACCTGATTTGTATTTTCGACTAGATGCTGACGGTAAAATCGTGGATTATTTGTCAGGAACTTCCTCGGTTTTATACGTGCCTCCCGAACATTTTATTGGTCAACGAATGACAGACATATTGCCACACAATGTCGCCTGCCAATTTACCCAAGCAATCTTTGAAGTTTCCGAAACAAGAAATTCCATCGATATAGAATATTCGCTTTCCATGTCGGAAGGAGAAACAACTTATGAAGCCCGACTGTTGCCGTTTAATTCAGATCAGATTATTATTCTAGCTCGCAATATTACCAAGCGCAAACAAGCCGAAGCTCAATTAAAACATAAAAATCGCCAGCTAGAGCAAACATTGAAACAATTAGGCCGGACTCAAGCTCAACTAATTCAAGCGGAAAAAATGTCTGGTTTGGGACAGCTAGTGGCGGGAATTGCTCACGAAATCAATAATCCTGTTAGTTTTATTTACGGTAATATCACTTACGCTAGTGAGTATGCCAAAAACTTGCTGCAACTGTGCAGTTTGTACCAAGCACACTACCCGGAACCTGTGGCGGTTATCCAAGAATTGGCAGAAGAAATAGAACTGGAATTCATGAAAGAGGATTTCCCGCACCTGCTGAGCTCAATTCAAACCGGAGCAGATAGAATTCGCCAAATAGTTCTGTCTTTGCGTAACTTTTCCCGCCTGGAAGAATCCGATCTTAAGCGTGTTAATATTCACGAAGGAATAGACAGTGCTCTGTTGATTTTGCAACACAAGATTAAAGAAAATGGCAGAAATCGTCCTATTCAAATAGTTAAAGAATATGGGAAACTGCCGCAGATACAGTGCTACGTGGGACAGTTAAATCAAGTGTTTATGAATATTTTAAATAATGCTGTTGATGCTTTAGCAGATGTCAGGCAGCGGAAGTTGGAATTGTCTAGTTATTCGGAAGAGGAGCGGCAAGATTTTCCTAGTTTACCTTTAAGTTGCGCGGCATTGCCGTGGATTCGGATTCGCACGGAGTTGCTGGAGAACAATCGGGTGGCGATCGTAATTTCAGATAACGGGTATGGCATGGCAGAGCCTGTTAAGTGTCGGGTATTTGACCCGTTTTTTACTACTAAACCAGTAGGCAAAGGTACAGGTTTGGGACTGTCTATCTCCTATCAGATTGTGGTGGAAAGACACGGAGGGACGCTGCATTGCATTTCCGCGCCTGGAGAGGGAACTGAATTTGCGATCGAGATTCCAATTCGGCAGAGGTAATTAGTCATTGGTAATTGGTAGTTGCACCAGAAAAATGATAATCTAATTAAAGGTTCTAAAAGTCAGGAATATTAGCATGGTATACAAAAACATACATACTTCTAGTGCCGTTGCCAAACAAATTAAAGAAGAAGAAGATAATGATGATGATTCCTATGTTGACTATTTTTATGACGATCAGGGGGCTCCGCCGGGAACTCTCGACTTAGAACCCGATGCGCCGCCTCCGGAGATTGTATTAATTGACTATTGCGACACAGCAGCTACTCGCGCCCACTTGGCAAATCCTCAAAAAGCGGCTGCGTATTTAGATACAGCATCTGTTTCTTGGGTTGATATGTTGGGATTAGGAAACAAAGAAACTTGGCGGCAAATGGCCGAAGTATTTAATTTGCACGTAATGGCTCAGGAAGATGTAGTTAATGTTCCCCAGCGACCGAAAGTAGTAGACTATGAAGAACATCTTTTAATCATTGCTTGGATGGTGATGCTGCATCCAGAATCAGATACTTTTCATAAAGAACAAGTAAGTTTTATTTTGGGCAAGCATTACCTGCTAACTGTTCAGGAAGAACCGGACTATGATTGTTTTGAACCAGTGCGCGATCGCATTCGTAAAGGACAAGGAATGATTCGCAAACACGGCGCAGATTATCTGGCTTATACTCTGTTAGATTCGATTATAGATGGATTCTTCCCTGTATTAGAAGTTTACGGAGAGCGCATTGAAGAATTAGAGGATGAAGTGGTGGTGAACCCCACCCGCAAAACCCTGGAAAAAATCTATAAAATCCGGCGAGAATTGCTGACGCTGCGCCGCGCCATTTGGCCGCAGCGGGATGCAATTAATGTTTTGATTCGAGATAGTAGTGATTTGATTAGTCCAGAGGTGCGAATTTACCTGCGGGACTGTTACGATCACACGGTGCAGGTGATGGATATGGTGGAAACCTATCGAGAGTTGTCTTCTGGTTTGATGGATGTTTACTTGTCTTCGGTTGGTAATAAAATGAATGAAATCATGAAATTGCTGACGGTAATTTCGAGTATATTTATTCCTCTAACTTTTGTGGCGGGAGTATACGGGATGAATTTCAATACAGAGAAATCGCCCTTGAATATGCCGGAGCTGAATTGGTATTTTGGCTATCCGCTGTGTTGGGCTGTTATGGTAGGAATCGCATCTGGTTTAGTTTACTTTTTCTGGCGCCGCGGCTGGTTTGATAATTTTTCTACTATCAAAGATGACTCATTAAAGTAACCGAATTGAAGATTTGAGATTGGGTATTAAAGATTGAAGAATTCAAAATCCTGTTAGGTGAAAAGGTTTCCTGCCCCTAGTTGAATCCGTGCGATAAATCCTTGGATGATAATTGCCAACTTTTGTGCCCCCTGATTCATCCGTGAGTGATTTTAAGGGAGTTGCAGGGAAATTTACAGCATATTCCATATATGTGTAGTACAGAGAAACCGGGTTTCTTGAACAGAATCAGTTTAAAGGCTAGAACTGTAAAGAAACCCGGTTTCTGAGGTGTACTTCACAAACCTGGAATATGCTGTAATTGTTGGGCGGGCTTTCGGGCCCACCGTACAAGAGTTTGAATAAACACAAATGTTGCACCATTGTCAAGAACAGGCTTTCCGGCCTGTTCCACAATAAAATTCATCTCTTGTGGAACAGGCCGGAAAGCCTGTTCATAAAAAGCTTATTGACAATAGTGCCAGATGTGAGAGTAAACACAAATGTCCAAGTTAAGTGGGCGACAATTTAAAATATTCAATCTCAAATCCCAAATAGATTGACGAACGATCGCGTACAATAAATCTGGGGAAAAAGTAGGCGCAGGCGGTTGCGGATTAGCGAAAGCTTGTCTGAGGAAAGTCCGGGCTCCCGAAAAACCAAACTTGCTGGGTAACGCCCAGTGCGAGCGATCGTGAGGATAGTGCCACAGAAAGATACCGCCAATTAGTCATTAGTCAGCAGTCATTGGCCATTAGTAAGTAACTGAGGATTTTTGACTGGGAAGCAACAACTAATTTGGTAAGGGTGCAAAGGTGCGGTAAGAGCGCACCAGCAGCATCGAGAGGTGCTGGCTCGGTAAACCCCAGTTGGGAGCAAGGTCGGAGGGACTATGGTTGGTTTTTTACCAGTTCCGTTTTTTGGTACCGCTTGAGGCGTCTGGTAACAGGCGTCCCAGATAGATAACTGCCCTCGAAAACTGCTTGCAGTTGAGAGAACAGAACCCGGCTTATGTCCGACTTTTTCCTCCCCCCATTTAATTAAAACTACCGCTTGGGAATCAGGTCAACAAATCTTTTCGACCTGTTTTATGTTGGGAAAGGTGTGCACTGCACACCCGGAGGAAGATTTTGGGTAAGGTGCACCATAAGCACCCGGAGGAATATTTAGTCTTTCAACTAAATTTTTTTTATTAATATGAATCTGATACCTGTTAAAAAAAATAATGCAACTTTTGAAAAGCTCCAAACCCGGATAGTCATCCGTGATTCCCACTTCTAAAATCTAAAATCTAAAATCTAAAATCTAAAATCTAAAATGGTATGATTTATCCGGGTCGCCAAAAGCAACTTGAAACATTAATTGAAAAATTGGGACTGACGAAGAATGCTTCGATAAAATGGCATCTCGTCGATTTAGCTTTGACTCATGCGAGCGCGTCAGCTAAGGCGAATTACGAGCAACTAGAGTTTGTCGGGGATGCAGTAGTGCGGCTGGCTGCGTCGGAATTGTTGTTTGAGATTTATCCTGACTGTACAGTGGGAGAATTTGCTGCGATTCGATCGATCTTGGTGAGCGATCGCATTCTTGCTAAAATCGCTGAAAGTTACGGGTTCGATCGCTATTTAATTGTTTCCAGCAGCGCCGCTGCAGACAAAACAGGCGCTGAGCCCCGGCTGGCCGATGCTTTGGAAGCGGTACTGGCTGCGCTTTATTTGAGTACCCAAAGCTTAGAATTAATTCGCCCTTGGCTAGATTCTCACTTTCAACGCTTAGCGGCGGAAATCCGCAGCGATCCGGCTCGCCAAAACTACAAAGCTGCTCTCCAAGAGTTGACTCAAGGCAAATACAAAACTTTGCCTAAATATAGCGTGCAAGAAACTGGGACAGTGCAGGGCGGAGAGGATCGTTTTACCGCAGAAGTTCTCATTCAGGGAAAGTTGGTAGCAGAGGGAAAAGGTCGATCGATCAAAGCGGCCGAACAAGCAGCGGCTCAGGCAGCTTTCAATAAATTAGTTGGTAGTGAGTAGTCAGTTGACTGTTGACTGTTGACTGGTGTTATCAGTTATTGGTTATTTGTTAGGAGCGCGAATTAAATAACTTACAATTTTAATTGTTATTGTGGGATGGGCTCTTATAGCCCGTCCAAAAAGGATGGGCGTCCCGCCCATCCCACTTTCAAGAGTGGAAGTTATTTAATTCTCATTCCTTAGCTGATACCAATAACCAATAACCAATAACCAATAACTACTGCAAACAGTCAACAGTCAACAGTGATTTTTTTGAGTTAAAACATAGATAATAATAACAAAATATGCTAAAATTGCTGTGCGATTTTTGAACTTATAATTAATGAAAATCGGAATAGCTGTATTGGGTGCAGGCCGCTGGGGAGTTAACCTAATTCGCAACTTTCTCGAACATCCCAACAGCCAAGTTTTAGCGGTGGTAGACCCGAATCGAGATTCATTGGCTGCCGTTCAAAAACAGTTTAATCTTGATGCCTCGGTGATTCTAGCTACCGATTGGTCTCAAGTGCAAGCCTTGCCGGGACTGCAAGCTGTGGCGATCGCCACTCCAGCTTCCACACACTACACCCTCGCAGCAGCAGCGCTGAAACAAGGCTACCACGTCTTAGCAGAAAAACCCCTCGCCCTCAACCTGACTGAAGCAATAGAACTCTGTCAATTAGCCGAAAAACAGCAGCGGCAACTCTTCGTTGACCACACTTATCTGTTTCATCCAGCAGTCGATCGAGGCCAAAGAATTATTCAACAGCATCAACTTGGAAAATTGCGCTACGGTTACGCCCAGCGCACCCATTTTGAACCGGTGCGCCATGACGTTGATGCCCTTTGGGACTTGGCTATTCACGATATCGCTATTTTCAATACTTGGTTGGAACAAACGCCAATTGAAGTAAGGGCGATCGGCACTGTTTTTCCGAAGGAAGAGGGAAGTTCGGCAACGGATTCTGTAACGGATGTAACGGATGTAACGGATGTAATGGATGTCAAAAAGAAGGAAGAAGGAAGAAGAAATAGGGAAGAAGGAATAAATCAAGAAGCAGCAGAAATTGAAAATCAATTTTCTCCTTCACTGCTGACTACTAATCCTGCAGAAAAACTAGCAGATTTAGTTTGGGTAACGCTCACCTATCCCGACGGATTTCAAGCATTTATTCACCTGTGCTGGCTAAATCCCGACAAACAACGGCGCTTAACAGTTGTTGGCAGTTTGGGAACCTTGATTTTTGACGAAATGTCGCCAGAAACTCCCCTGATTGTGCAGCGTGGGAATCCAGATTGGGGAGGCGAAGAGAATAACTCTTTTGAAAGTGCGATCGCGCCGCAGCCAAAGAGCCTCAGACACCGCGAAGTGTTGAGTTTAGAACAAGTAGAACCGCTGAGGCGAGTGTGCGATCGCTTCCTCAATTCCGTGCAAACAAATACCCCCTGTCTTACCTCTTCGGGCACCGCCTCCGTCGAATTAATCCGCATTCTCAGCACTTTGAGCAAATCCCTCGAACTCGGCGGACAGCCCCTAATACCATTTTAGATTTGAGATTTTAGATGGGGAACATCACTCCTCAATTTTTAAAACTTCCCTTTTCCGTTACTAAGTCGGGGCTGTGAAAATAAAAACTTGACTGCTGATTGACAGGCAAAGAAATCATCACCGTAGTACCTTGATTCACGCCCGCGCTGTGCAGGGTAATGCTTCCGCTCATAGATTCCATTATCCTTCGCGAGATAGCCAAGCCCAAACCGTTACCGCCAAACTTGCGAGTTGTAGAACCATCAGCCATCACAAAAGGTTGAAACAATTTCTGCTGGTGCTCGGGATCGATACCAATTCCCGTATCTTTAATTGTCACCACCACCCAATCGCTTTGACCGCTGGGGCCCGTCGTACTTTCAGCACTGCCGTTAAAACTACCAGAATTAGTTCTCGACTCTAGTCGCACAGATATATTAATGCTGCCCGACTCTGTAAACTTAACCGCATTGCTCAAAACATTTAAAAACACCTGTTTTAGCTTCTCCGGATCGGCATGAACAATAATCGGATCGTGAGGAGCTGGCAAACTTAACTTCAAGCCTTTTTCCTCGATTGGACTCGCTTGCAAATCAATCGCGTCTTCAAGTACCTGAGTAATATCAACTACTTCTAACATCATGGAGAACGTGCCGGATTCTATTTTAGCAATGTCCAAAATATCATTAATAATATTGAGCAATTGCATTGACGAGTCGTGGGCCCGCTGTAAAAATTCCATTTCTTCATCTCGGTCATCGCAGTAGCCGTCCCGCACAATTTGAATAAAACCAATAATTCCGTTGAGCGGCGTTCTCAATTCGTGAGAAATATTCCCCAAAAATTCATTTTTTAATTGATTGGCAACTTGCGCTTCTTTGGTGGCGACTTCCAATTCTTTTGCCCAGGATCTAAGGCGCTGCACCATGCTGTTGAGTGCTTCTGATAGTTGATTGAATTCCCTAATTTGGAAATCTTGGGGCACTGTCTGCGACGCTTCTGTATCTACTTTCATCGCGTAGTCTCTCAGTTTTTCCACAGGACGCGCCAAGTCGCGAGACAGATATAAAGTGGCGATGATACTAGCAGCAACCAAACCTACAATTAAATTAAATAAAACTTGCTGAATTTCTTCCAAACCCGACAGAGCGTAATCTAAACGAGAGACAGCTAAAATAATCCACTTGCTGTTCTCCTGTGTAGTTGAAGGACTCGGGATAGCGGCGTATCCTGCTAGCAACTCTACACCATTTCTTTCAAAGGAAAATAGGTGGAGAAAAGCTGTTCCGCCGGCGATCGCCCTTCTGACAATACTTTTTAGTCGAGCGGCATCTGCCTCTTGGTCAATATTGCGGCCCACGCGATTGATATTCGGGTGCGCCAAAATCGTCCCATCTTGGTCGATCGCCACCGTATAGCCAGCTAAAGAACCCTTGGGAGCGCTGGTTTGGACAGGCAAGGCCGACTGCAAACTCAAAGCATAACTCAACTGCAGGGTATTGCCCCGACGAATGTAAACAGGAGCGCTCAACACCAAACTCGCTTGGCTATCGCGGCCTTCTTTACCCGCATCGGGAAAATCCTCAGCCCCCAAAGTCACATTCTGATCGTTTGCTGTCCCCTGTCGCTGCGGAGGTAAGGACAGACTGATGTAAACGCTCTTGTCGTCCAGCAGCGTTTGCTGCTGCTGTACGGGCGGCCAAAATTTTGCCGGCAACGACTGAATCGGCTGCTGCCCGCAAGTGCTTGCTATCACTTGATTTGTCTTTAAATTAGTCAATTGCAAGCAATCAACCTGCGCTGGCAACCGCTGCCCTAATTGGGCAATAAACTTTTGATAATCCTTCGGATCTACCGACTGCAACATCGAGCTTTCCGAAGCGCCGATCAGATTCGACTTCAGCGATTTCGCCCACTGTTCAATAGTGTCTGCTTTTCTGACTGCACTTTCTGTCAAGTTTTGACGAGCAGTTTCCAGAAGCGTCGAGCGTGCCTTGCGATAGGTAACATACTCCCCCACCAGTAGAACAGGTACGCTGAGCAACAAAATCCGCGACAGTAAAATACGGCGAAAGGAGGATTGACCTAACTTAACCATAGGAAATATCTAAATTAAGGTGCAACACCCAACAGCGACCATTAAAGTGAAATAAACCAGACCGAAAGCATGAATCTGTCTAGGGGGCTCTGCTGACTGGACAACACAGCTTCCGAACAACATTTAAACACAATTATAGAAGCCACTGTAATAATCTCGATTCTAAGTGTGTGGGGCCAAAGATGCTCAGCAATTTGTTTCGCAAATGCCTGTGATTTCGGTCACACTTCCCTTCTCAATTCTCGGAACGACTGGCATCCAATCGCCCAGGTGCCATTTTTTCAGGCTGCAAAAAGCGTCGGGTGGACATACCGCCGTTGCTTGAAGCTAGAATCGCATAGATGCACTCGCCCCCAATTAACAGGCAAAAAGTTCGGTTTCCGGCTAGTGTACAGAGATCATTCTTGTTCGATCGGACTTTTTCTTTCCCAATGCCTTCGAGAGGTTGGCCAGAGATGGGCGATGTGAGATTTGGCACCCTGTCAAAGATTTGTTTTGCCATCCGATTGATTCAGTGAAAATAATTCACCTGTCAAACAAAAAGAATGAGACGATCGAGCTGCCGATCGACTCTGACAACCGTAATGTGGGGAACCTTGGCCCAAACAGTGGACCCACGCTCGGTAAATTCGCGGTCTCGGCAATAATCTCCATAGCTTAATCGATGAAAAAAAACTTTACCAATTATACGTATTATTACACAAACAACCGTCCGAGATATCATCACGCATATTTGATATCTCCCCTTTTAGAAATGCTGGCGACACTTCAGCATACCAGCAAGACAAAACTCCGAGTTTTGGATCTCGGCTGCGGCAATGGCAGCCTCAGTCACGTTATCGCAGAGCACGGCTGCGAAGTTGTCGGCGTTGACACTTCAGCGGCCGGAATTGCCATCTCCCGTCAAAGTTTCCCCGATTGTCAGTTTATCGAAGCAGATATTTACGACCTTCCAGATACCGATATTTTGAACTCATTTGATGTTGTCTTAGCTATTGAAGTAATCGAACACTTGCTTTATCCTAAAGAACTAGCAAAAACTGCAAAAAGATGCCTCAATCCGGGAGGAAGACTAATTATTTCCACACCCTATCACGGCTATTTAAAAAATCTGGCTTTAGCGGTTTCTGGCAAACTAGATCAACATTTTACCGTGCTTTGGGATAACGACCACATTAAATTTTTCTCAGTAGATACGCTGACCAAGTTATTAACATCTGAAGGATACACGGACATAAAATTTAAATTTGCTGGTCGGTGTCCCTATCTTTGGAAATCAATGTTATGCTCTAGTAAGTTTTCAGGATAACCTGAAAACTTATGAGTTGTGAGTTGTCAATAAATTAAGTTTCTTGACTAGACCACCAGGCATCATAAAAAGTAAAAAATAAGTTTCACTAAAAAACAAGTAAAATGACTGTTGGCGTTTGGATCTTAGGCGATCAACTGTGGGAGAACCAAGCTGCTCTCAACCGCACAGATGATAAACCCTCCCTACCGATAATTTTAATTGAATCTTGGCAGCACGTTCAACAGCGGCGCTACCACCAACAAAAATTAGTATTAATTTGGTCGGCCATGCGGCACTTCGCTAAAGAATTGCGCGGCAGTGGATGGCAAGTTACTTACACAAAATCGGAGGACTTTGAAGCACCTCTAAAAGCTTGGATACAAGCTCACAACATCACCGAAGTGCGGGTAATGGCTCCGAACGATCGACCTTTTTTACAGCTCGTTCAAAACTTGCAACTCCCCTGTCCAATAACCATAATTCCCAACAATCAATTCCTCTGGACACAAACAGAATTCAAAGATTGGGCTTCAAGCCGCAAACGTTTGTTAATGGAAGACTTCTATCGAGCCAGCCGCCAGCGTTTTCAAGTTTTAATGGATAGCAGCAATAAACCTGTGGGAGGGAAGTGGAATTTTGACAAAGAAAATCGTCAGCCACCCAAAGGAAAACTGGATACACCGAAACCTCTCTGGTTTGAACCGGACGCCATAACTCAAGAAGTTATCGCACAAGTTAAATCTCTATCTTTCCCAACTTACGGAAACATTGAACCTTTTCGCTGGGCGGTTACACGAGAGCAAGCACTGCAAGTATTAGATAATTTCATCCAACAGTGTCTCCCCGCTTTTGGCCCTTATCAAGACGCGATGGTAACGGGGGAGGAAACAATGTGGCATTCCCTAATTTCTCCGTATCTCAATATTGGATTACTTCATCCTTTAGAAGTTATTCAAGCCGCCGAAACAGCCTACCTCGAAAAAAACTTAAATTTAAACGGCGTCGAAGGTTTTATCCGCCAAATTCTGGGCTGGCGAGAATACATTCGCGGTGTGTATTTTTACGTGGATGCTGATTATTTTGAAAAGAATTGGTTCAACCACACTCAACCGCTGCCGGAGTTTTTTTGGGACGCTAGTAAAACAGATATGAACTGTTTGCGCCAAGTTTTAACTCAAGTCGAAGGCAGCGGTTACGCGCACCATATCCAGCGGTTGATGATTTTGAGCAATTTTGGTCTAATTGCGGGAATCTCGCCCCAGGAGCTAGAAAAATGGTTCCACAGTGCGTTTGTGGATGCCTACGACTGGGTAATGCAGACTAATGTGCTGGGCATGGGTTTGTTTGCTGACGGCGGTGTGTTGGCCTCGAAGCCCTATGCTGCTTCTGCCAATTACATCAATAAAATGAGCGATTATTGTCGGGGGTGCAAATTCGATCGCACTGTGCGATCGGGCGAAAACGCCTGTCCCTTCAACTTCTTCTACTGGGATTTCCTAGCGCGCCACCGGGACAAACTTCAGTCGATCGGTCGCATGAGCTTTATCTTAGCCAATCTCGACAAAATGCCGCCGGCAGAATTGGCAACCATCCGCCAAAAAGCAGCAGAGTGGCACTTAGTCAGTTGACTGTTGTCAGTTGTCAGTTGTCAGTTGTCAGTGGTTAATCCTTTGCAATGGCTAATAACAAATAACCAATAACATTAATCAACAGTCAACAGTCAACAGTCAACAATGCCCCATGCCCCATGCCCCATGCCTCATGCCCCATGCCCTTTGCAATTCTTATTTTTTCCCTGACTTTTCCCTAAACATTCCACAGCGTTTCCACAGGCAAGTCTGAGGTTTTCCACAGATCCGACAAAGTTTTCCACAGAAATTAACGGCACGGTAGCATCTTGCTGCGGAATTGGGGATTTCCTTAACTTGCTGGCTAATTCCTCATAAACCCCCCAACACATAAAGATATGTAACAAAAAAATCCCTGAAAAGCTGATTATTTGGTAAACCTTTTTTTTATCTAAAGGACTTTGTAATATTTCGCAACATTGACAAACCCACCCCCCCATAGCGCACAATGATGCGACCGACCTAAAAAAAAGCGCTCTGATTTCGGCTGTGCCTGCACCTGTATCCGGCCGAAGGGGGGTTCTGTTTTCAATTTATTAGCGAGACTAAACAAAATGATCAACCCAACAGTCAGTATTTTTGCTGAAATTCCCGAAACGCTGCACGATTCTCTCAAAACTTACCTGGAAACCCATCCTGAATGGGATCTAGACCGAGTATTTTGCGCCGCCCTGTCGCTGTTTTTGTTGCAGAATGCCGATAGCGGTACGCCTGAAGCTTCGCGCAGTTATCGCCAAGCTGCGAGAGTTTATCTCGAAACTCTGTTTCAATCTCCTCAAGACTTGCACAGCAACAATGTAACTCCGTCCTCTTAAAGGATCAGGGGAGAGGGGGAGACGCGGTTTCTGGGAAGGATGTAACTTGACCGAGAGGGCCCGCACTGCATAGGTGGCAACTTCAGCTTAAAATCCCTGAGAACTATCGCTTATAGCTTAATGCCGAGCCCCATTGCATCTCCCTTAAGAAGCAGGGCTGTTTCATTCTCATGAAAATCAGGCTTTTGTAGGGGTAGTGCCCGTGCCGACCCCCTCCACGGACGAGGGAATCGGTGTTTCAAATATTGGGGCAACCACGGGGGATTGCCCCTACAAGAGAATGAAAAATCCCCCCGGACTATCAGGATGCCGGGGGGATAAGCTGCCTTAATCGTCAAACAGTAGACGGGTAGTACATAAGACGCGCTTGTTTACACGCATGGTGCTTATGGCTGAAGACTACATCATGCCCATGCCGCCCATGCCGCCCATGCCGCCCATGCCGCCCATGCCGCCCATGCCGCCCATGCCGCCCATGCCGCCCATGTCGCCCATGTCGCCACCGGCTTTTTTCTTCTCGGGTTTTTCGACAATCACAGCTTCAGTGGTCAACACCATGCCAGCAATGGAACCGGCATTTTGCAAAGCCGATCGCACTACCTTAGCCGGGTCAATAATCCCGGCGGCAATCATATCTTCGTACACGTCGGTGAGAGCGTTGTAGCCAACGTTGAACTCGCTCGCCCGCACTCGTTCGATGACGATCGAACCTTCAACGCCGGCATTATCAGCGATTTGACGCAAAGGTGATTCCAAAGCTTTCTTCACCAAGTCAGCGCCTACTTGTTCTTCGGTGTCTAAAGTATTTCTGATCGCATCTATTTTTGTAATCAGGTGAATTAGGGTCGTGCCACCTCCGGCAACGATACCTTCTTCCACAGCAGCTTTAGTAGCGTTCAGAGCGTCTTCAATACGCAGTTTACGGTCTTTGAGCTCGGTTTCGGTAGCTGCGCCGACTTTAATTACAGCGATGCCGCCGGCGAGTTTGGCGATGCGTTCGGTTAGCTTTTCCTTGTCGTAGTCGGAATCCGTCGCTTCTAGCTGTTTGCGGATTTGCTCGATCCGTTTTAGCACGTCAGCTTTGTGTTCGTCGCCAGCAACAATGATGGTGTTTTCTTTGTCGATCGTAATTTTGCGGGCGGTACCGAGCATTTCTAGGGTTGCGGTATCGATGCTGAGTCCGACTTCTTCAGAAATCAGTTGACCGCCGGTGAGTACGGCGATATCTTGAAGCATAGCTTTGCGTCGATCGCCAAAACCAGGAGATTTGGTTGCTGCGATGTTCAATACGCCGCGGGCTTTGTTGACTACCAGAGTTGCCAAAGCTTCGCCTTCAATATCTTCGGCGATAATTAGCAGCGGTTGACCTGTGCGGGCGATTTTTTCGAGAACTGGAATTAGTTCTTGAATTGAGCTAATTTTTTTGTCGGTAATCAGGATGCGAGCGTTTTCGTACTCAACTTCCATGCGATCGGTGTTAGTGACGAAATACGGAGAAAGATATCCGCGATCGTACTGCATCCCTTCGACCACTTCCAATTCCGTTGTCAGAGATTTCGACTCTTCAACAGTAATTACGCCGTCTTTCGTGACTTTTTCCATTGCTTGGGCAATCATGGCGCCGACTTCTTCGTCGTTACCGGCGGAGACAGTGGCGACCTGAGCAATGGCGCTTCCTTCGACGGGTTTGGCCAATTTCTCGATTTCCAGCACCAAGTGGGCGATCGTTTTTTCAATACCCCGGCGCAGCGCGACTGGGTTTGCGCCTGCTGCGACATTCTTCAAACCTTCGCGAATGAGGGATTGAGCGATAACCGTTGCGGTTGTTGTGCCGTCGCCTGCGATATCTTTAGTTTTGGAGGCGACTTCTTGAATTAAGCGAGCGCCAGCATTTTCCAGGGGGTCTTCGAGCTCGATATCCCTAGCAACGGTGATACCGTCGTTAACGATTTGGGGACTGCCGTATTTCTTTTCCAATAGGACATTCCGGCCTTTCGGGCCCAAGGTGATGCGGACAGCATCGGCGAGTTGATTGACGCCGCGTTCTAGTGCCCGGCGAGATTTGTCGCTAAATGCAACTATTTTTGTCATGTTTGTCTCCAATCGCTTACATTAGCAAATTTAGCACTCTCTGAGTCTGAGTGCTAAGTCGATCGATTTTTGATTGTAGCGCGCCTCAACCGTGTGGGGGATTGGGGGGGCGGATGGGAGATTGGGGCGATCGTTCCGGGTGGCTAAGGACAAGGCAATGCCGTGTGGCCACAGCGGGTAGGGGCACGGCACTGCCGTGTCCTCACAGATATCCTGTCCCGCAGATATAATATGGTTTGTTACATCTCGATCGGGTTTTGGCTCGGCCCCAAACCCAACTTTTATGGCGCGTCATCCCCAAGCAGAATTTTTATTCAAATTTTCTTAACTTGTGTTTTCGGTCATCTACCTTTCGATAGAGCTTCTATTCTTTTTTCAAACTTCTACCTTCTATAGCAACCGCCAAGACTATTAGGACGTTCTTAATTGCTGAAAACCTTGGGGAAGACTCCTTCTTCCTTCAGCATCCATCCGTTACATCCGTTACAAAATCCGCTGCCGAACCTTCTTCCTTCTTCCTTCTTCCTATGGCTCGTTATTCTCGACTGCAAAAACTCGCCTCTTATATGCGCCCGCACTGGAAACCAACCTTCTGGGGCGTTTTTTCACTATTAGTTGTCAATGCTGTGGGCGTTTACATTCCCCTGCTGATTCGGAATTCAGTTGACACTCTGCAAGTGGCGACTAAATTTGACGAAGTTTTCAACTTCGTGGCACTAATTCTGATTCTCGCCTCAATTATGTGGGTGATTCGGATGGCGTCGCGGATTTTGCTGTTTGGCGTCGGGCGTCAAGTCGAATTTGACCTCAAACAGCAAATATTTAATCATTTATTAACATTAGAACCGTCTTATTTTGCAGCCAATACGGTAGGGGATTTAATTAACCGGGCTACTTCCGATTTAGACAATATTCGGCGCTTGGTGGGGTTTGCGGTGCTGAGTTTGGCGAATACGGCATTTGCCTATGCTTTGACTTTGCCGGTGATGCTGGGGATTAATGTAAGGCTGACACTGTTTGCGATCGCAGTTTATCCTTTAATGCTGGTTTTGGTACAGTTATTTAGCGACAAACTTCGCATCCAACAGTTAGCCGTGCAAGAGGAATTGTCGGCGATGAGCGATTTAATTCAGGAAGATATGAGCGGGATGTCCGTAATTAAAATCTACGCTCAAGAAGAAAACGAACGCCGAGCTTTTCGCAATTCCAATGCGAAGTTGCTATCAGCAAATTTGGAATTAGCAAAAACTAGAAACTTTATTTTTCCGCTGCTGGGCGGTTTGGCAAGCATTAGTTTGTTGGTGCTGCTTTCTGCTGGTGGCGGGGCAATTGCTAATGGTCAAATTAGCATTGGCGATTTTGTAGCGTTGCTGATTTATGTCGAGCGTTTGGTGTTTCCGACGGCGCTGTTGGGTTTCACAATTACTGCTTACCAGCGGGGAGAAGTGAGTGTCGATCGCATCGAATCAATTCTGACGGTGGAACCGCAAATTAAGGATGCTCTCGATGCAGTTGAACTTGCAACTCCAGTCAAAGGCGAAATTGCGGCTCGCCATCTAAATTATACTTATCCGGGCGCTAAGACACCCGCGCTTAAAGATGTTGATTTTACCATAAAACCGGGAGAAACTGTCGCAATTGTTGGGGCGATCGGCTCAGGAAAATCAACTTTAGCTAATGCGCTGCCACGCTTGCTAGATATCGATCCGGGCGAGTTATTTGTAGACGGACAGGATATTACCAAGGTAAAATTGACCGAATTGCGCGGGGCGATCGCCTACGTTCCGCAAGAAAGCTTTCTGTTCGGCACTACCATCAAGAATAACATCCGCTACGGAAACCCTTTAGCGGAACAGCCGGAGATTGAAGCGGCGGCAAAACAAGCACAAATTCACGCCGAAATCCTCAACTTTCCGCAGCAGTACAAAACAGTTGTCGGCGAGCGCGGCATTACTTTATCCGGCGGACAGCGGCAGCGGACAGCACTTGCTCGCGCTTTGTTAGTTGACGCCCCGGTGTTAATTTTGGATGACGCTCTTTCCAGCGTTGACAATCAAACTGCTACCGACATTTTGCGAAACTTGGCAACGGGAACCGATCGCAAAACAGTAATTTTTATCTCGCATCAAATGTCGGCGGCGGCTAGTGCCGATCGCATTTTTGTGATGGAGCAAGGAGAAATAGTTCAGAGTGGCACTCACCTTGAATTGGTAGGGCAAACAGGGCTTTATCAGTATTTGTGGAACCAGCAAAAATTAGAGGAATTGCTGCATTGACAAGTGACAGATACTTTGAGTGATCTAGAGTTAGACCCTAGATAAATAGGCAGGTGCAAATAAACTGGTCACGAGGAGGGCGGGTTTTGTCAGAATAAACTGGCTGCTAGCATAGCTCCCGGCTAAACCCGCCAGACCCATCTAATGTTTATTTGTAACCACCTACTTAACTATAGCAATCCTAAATCATTTGTGAATTTCTTACTCCCTCCCCTTAGTAAGGGGAGGGTGGGGGTGGGGTCAAAAATTTACGACTCCTGCGAGGATGGCTATAGGAAAGTTACTGTTAAAATTTCTCCCACTCGCTGCATCCCTAATCATAGGATTTTGGGGAGCAAGAATCCACCAAATTTATTGCCCCCCGATTTTAATTAGCTACATTACTGAAGGGAATTTCTTCTTGTTGCTGAAATAATTTAATCGATTGCAGACTATCTGAAGCAGCATCCCAAAGAATGAATTGGAAGCAGTCAGGAATATCGCGGATTGTCAGTGATTTTGAATTAGCAAGCAGGTGAATATTAGCATTGTGACAAGCCCGAAGATTATAGTTAGGTATTCGCTCAGAGAGATGATGAATATTGTGGTAAGCAATATCAGCAGAAAACCAATTGAGAATAGTCGGTAATTTTAGGTAACTACTGCCTTCAATTGCGCCAAGAATATAGTCCCAACCTTCGGCTTTATGAGCGTAGGAACCCTCAAAATTATGCTGAACAAAGAAAATACAGATAAATATTGCCGCCGAACAGGTCATGACAATTGAGTAAACACTCCAGAAAAAGCCAAACCCCAGTAAGTTGCTCAGATAAATCCAGCTACCAACAACACAAATATTGTTGAACAGTAAATCCCAAAATTCAGCCGTCGTATACCAATGTTTGGATTTATAAGAAGCAATGATTCCCGATAAACCTATGCCAAAATCTTGATTTAGACAAGCAAAAATATGTCGGATAAAACCCGTAGTTCCCAATATCAGTGCGAGTCTTGGTTTAATAATTAGATAGAAAAAACCACCGGGAAACAGCATCAATGGGTGTCGGAGTAACTGATACATCTTTTTACTAAATGGACTTAGCGCCGCAAATTTTTCGGTGGATATCAACGCCGAAGGGCCGCGGTACATATCCCAATTACCATTATGTTTGTGGTGATAAGCGTGCCCCCTCGACCAGGGGTACTGAGGAATCGCATTGATGATACCTAGCAGGAAACCCATAATGCGATTGACTTTTTTGGAACTAAAAAGAGAATAGTGTCCGCAATCGTGCATCAAAGAGAAACAACGTCCTGAAAAAAGTGTCATCAACACCATTATCGGCGGAAGAAGGAATACAGAAATGGCAGCAGCTTTAAATGCTAAAAACCATAAGCATATATAAGGAACCACTGTATTGAGTATTTGGCAACTAGCTTTCAAGTTGTTGCTCTTCATATAAGGAGCTAGCACAAAATCCGACTTTTTGATCGCGCTTTTCATTCAGTATGTTTATGGTGTGTGGATAAGTGCTTCGCTTAGCATCACAGTTGCGGGACAGCGGCGGATTTACCCCGGACTTTCCCCGTTTCTTCCCAAAGTTTTGTTGGAACCGATTTTTGCACATTTATGAGGTTATCACAACTCTGCTTTGTTTACAGAAAAAACTGTGAAGCCTGTCAACAGCCGAACAAATCGCTGCACCGGAAGGCATTAATATGATTGGTTGGTTGCAGGCTATTCAGTAATTTATGCCACTATTTTTGCTTGCATCGTCTGTGGCACACTTTATTGTACCGGGTTGTAGCCCAACTCGATCGCACGCTCAAAAGTTGGGCTACTGGCGAAAACTTTTTATGGGCGGGCGATAGGGGCGATCGACAAACCGCCCGCCCCGGAAACCAAAGCTGACACAACATCCAGAAGCGCAGAGGATTTTGGATCAACTCCTTGAGACGAGAATTTGAAGGACGATCGCAATTGCCTGCGTTTTTTGTGCTCGGAGATAGCTCGGATTTGCTACAATCTAATCGCACACGCGATTAGAAGGGATTATGACCGAACTATTAGATGAGGCGCTTTCTATTGAAATGGCGACTCGCATCAAAAGCAACCGTAAAAACTGCTTTGACAACGCCTGTAAAGCAGCGTTAGCCACCGAGGGCGCAATTTATGTTCAAGGCTTTTTAGCTGTGCCGGGAGTGCCATATAAACCCATCGAGTATAGCTGGATTGAACTCGACGAGCGAATTGTTGACCCAACATTTCCCCATCTCGGTTTCATCGCTCAAGACATTCATTACTTCCCAGTCCAGCGCTTCAGCGTCAAAAAACTCAAAGCAATCCTAGAAGAATCAAAAGAAGATTATCCTGAAGACGACCCGCTGCCGATTTATGGCAATCAACCTTATGAATATTACGGCGATTTGATGTTAGGCGGTAGCGATTACCAAAATGCTTACGATTTGGCTGCCGCTAAATGCAGGGAATTAAACCAACCCAAAAAACAGGATGCAAACTAATTGAGGACTTACAAAAAAATGGTTAGGCGCGCTACTTACAGCGGTACTTTAGCCACTGTTGTGTCGATTAATATACTTCATGATGACTTCCCAAATCTACAAACACGGCTTTTCCGTCTTCTGTAAAGTAGAAAATTACTCTTTCGTCACTCGGAGTTCATTGATGTTAGCGAAAAATTTCAGTTCACCTTTTTGTTGTTCAATCTGCCCTGACTTAAAGTTTTGATATATCTCTTCGCGACGTTCTTCCCGGAGATATTGCTTCAACAACAGTTGAAGCTCTTGCTTTTCGTCAGTAGAAAGATTCTTGATCGTCTCGACCACATCACTGAAAGTCATAACTTACAAAACCCTATTGTGCTGATTAGATTATAGCAAAAAATATCCTTTTGGTTGACTTTCGTTTCTCGTTATGCGGCTCTGCCTCGTCTTAAAAAAAGCAACAAATCTCACTATTTACCATTTTAAACCTTCCAAGATTCAGGAAATCTCGAATAATGAAAAGCAGCCAATAACGGATCTGATTTCTGATTCCCAATCAAATCAGCCAACAATTTAGCCGTCACCGGAGCCAATAAAATGCCGTTGCGGTAATGCCCCGTAGCCCATGTCAAATTCTCCCAAGCACTAGCACCCAAAATCGGCAATTCATCGGTCGTAGTCGGCCGAAATCCCCACCAAAACTCCAAAATCGGATAATTTTGTAATTCGGGATATAACTTAATCGCTCCTGCTAGCAAACTTTGGATTCCCGCAGGCGTATTTCCCGGCGTGAAATCCACATTTTCGCTAGTTGCGCCAATAATAATTCTGCCATCTTGACGTGGCACAATATAAATTCCCGTCCCGAATAGAACGGTTTGCAGGGGCTGGATAACTCCACAATCTTCTGGTACACATACTGACAGCATTTGTCCCTTTCTTGGAAAAACAGGAATATCCAATAATTTCTCAGACCAAGGGCCCGCAGCCAAAACATAACGGTCAGCTTGTAATTTTCCTGCCGTTGTTTCCACTCCAAAAACTCGGTTTTTCTGCCGAATGATTTCCTCTGCACTGCCTTGAATAATCTCAATCTGCAATTCTTTAGTTGCGGCCTGAAGCGTCCGAAATAAAGCGCGGTTGTCTACTTGAGCGTCGTCAGGATACCACCAACCGCCAATTACTTCTTGACCTAATCCAAACTGGTGCTGGCGAACAGTATCTCTGTCCAACCATTGATAATTAAGGTTGGCCAAAAGCGGCTTTTCTTGAGGCTCATTTTGACAAACTGGTGCGAGAATTCCCGATCGCCAATATCCCGTTTTCAATCCGGTAATGTCTTCTAGCTGTTCCACCCAGGCGGGATACAGTGCGCGGCTTTGCAAGCACAAATCTAGCATCGGACTGGGGGGAATTCGTTCGGCTTGCGGGGCAAGCATTCCAGCGGCAGCCCGGGTAGTCGGTTGTTTATAATCGGCGGTGAGAACCGCGACAGATGCACCTCGCAATTTCAGTTCTACTGCTAGCGAAAGGCCAATTATTCCGCCGCCAATAATCAGAATATCTTTAGATGAATTCATTAACTTTTATATGGACTGTCTGAGCTTTTTGACAATCAAGCATCTAGGATACAAGCCCCCGGATTCATCCGTGGAGAAATAAAAAAAAAACGTGTATCCGAGAAACTTGCCGAACGTATTTATCTCGCGCAAGTCAATGCTTCAATCGAAAATCGAAAATCTAAAATCTAAAATCGATTGACCTCTCGGCTTTCTGGAGGGTAAGGTGCGCTAAGCACACCTTACAGTTAGAATTATTATGCAAGTCTTACAGATTATCTGGCAAGGCGATCGTCCTATCAGCCTTTCTTAACAAAAAATCTATCCTTGGGGTTTCCAGACAGTTTCAGAACCCTGACCCCAGAAACCGTCATATTTTGTCACCTTAATATCGCCTAAAACCTTGGTTTGGCAGGACAAACGGCGGTTGGAGGCGGGAGAATGGGGAGGAACCGAAAGTCGGGCTTTTTCGCGCCACTGGGGCTCGGAAACTTCGCCCTCGACGGTGACGGCGCAGGTGCCGCAAGTGCCGAGGCCGTGGCAGTTGATGACTTTGGCATTGCCGTTGTAGAGATCGATGCCGTTTTTGAGCAAAACTTCACGGAGATTGGCTCCGCGATCGCACTCAAATGTTTTTCCTTGCGCTTGTACCTTGACCACAGCAATTTACCCCAGTTAGATTTATGTTAATTTTCCTATATATTATCGCATTAAATTCAAATAAATTCATCTAATATGGTAAGTGATATATTACCAATTTCTCGATCGCAATTTCCCATGACAAATCGGCTCTGGATCTACGATACCACGCTGCGAGACGGTGCTCAGTGTGAGGGACTCTCCTTATCTCTCGAAGACAAACTGCGAATTGCTCGACAGTTAGACAGTTTAGGAATTCCCTTTATTGAAGGCGGCTGGCCGGGGGCGAATCCTAAAGACGTACAATTTTTTTGGCGTCTCAAAGAACAGCCCCTAACTCAAGCAGAAGTTGTAGCTTTTTGTTCGACTAGGCGGCCGGGAACTACGGCAGCTAATGATGAAATGTTGCAGGCTATTTTGTCCGCCGGTACTCGCTGGGTGACGCTGTTTGGCAAGTCGTGGGATTTGCACGTTATTGAAAGTTTGAAGACCACGCTAGAAGAAAATCTGGCGATGATTCGAGATACAATTGAATATTTTCGGAGTCAGGGAAGGCGCGTTATTTACGATGCCGAACACTGGTTTGACGGCTACAAAGACAATCGAGATTATGCTATTAAAACTTTAGAAGTAGCCGCCGCTGCCGGTGCAGAATGGCTGGTGCTTTGCGATACTAACGGCGGTACTTTGCCTCACGAAGTCAGTCAGGTTGTTCGCGAGGTGGCAGAAATAATAGAAAGTTGGGATATTTCTGAATCGGAAATTAACCCCCCCCAACCCCCCCTTATTAAGGGGGGGATAAAGTCTCAAATTCAACCCCTTATTAAGGGGGGGATAAAGTCTCAAGTTCAACCCCTTATTAAGGGGGGGATAAAGTCTCAAGTTCAACTGGGAATTCACACTCATAACGACTCTGGAGTTGCGGTTGCTAATGCTTTGGCTGCTGTGCAAGAAGGAGTGACGATGGTACAGGGAACTATAAACGGTTACGGCGAACGCTGCGGCAATGCCGATTTATGTTCCTTAATTCCTAATTTTCAACTAAAGTTGGGTCAGAATTGCATTGAAGACGAGCAATTAGTTAGATTAACTCAAGTAAGTCGCTCGATTAGTGAAATTGTCAATCTTGCTCCCGACGATCATGCTCCTTTTGTAGGCCTTTCGGCTTTTGCTCACAAAGGCGGAATTCATGTATCGGCGGTTGAGAAAAATCCGTTAACTTACGAACATTTGGAACCGGAAAAAATTGGCAACAGGCGGCGAATTGTGATTTCGGATCAAGCGGGTTTGAGCAATGTTTTGGCGAAGGCGCGCACTTTTGGCATGGATCTCGATCGCAAAAATCCTGCTTGCCGCCAAATTTTGGAAAAATTGAAAGATTTGGAAAGCCAGGGATATCAATTTGAGGGTGCAGAAGCTTCTTTTGAATTGTTAATGCGGGAGGCTTTGGGAAAGCGCAAGCGTTTATTTGAAATCAAAGGTTTTCAAGTTCACTGCGATAAAGGTAGGGAGGAAACAGTTAATTCTTTAGCAACCGTGAAGGTGACTGTTAACGGTCAAGATATTCTGGAATGTGCGGAAGGAAACGGGCCTGTTTCGGCACTTGATGCGGCTTTGCGGAAGGCTTTGCGGAATTTTTATCCGGCAATTACTGATTTTAACTTAACCGATTATAAGGTGCGAATTCTGGACGGATGTGCGGGAACTTCTGCTAAAACTCGCGTTTTGGCTGAGTTTAGCAATGGTCAAGACCGCTGGACGACTGTGGGGGTTTCTGGTAATATTTTGGATGCTTCTTATCAGGCGGTTGTTGAGGGTTTGGAGTATGGTTTGGTGTTGGGAGATAGGGAGGCGATCGTTTTAAATGTGTCGAGTTATTAGGTTAAGGGCGAAGATAAGTTGCCTGAATATTGATGTTTAAATAGATACCAAGGGGAGCCTCTCAATGAAAGCAGCCAAGCCAAAAATTGGAGTTTTGACGCAGGAGGAAAGAGTCAGAAGGAAGGAGCCAGAAGAACAATACGCTTGGGTTAAAACTATTTATTCCGGGCGAGATCCCCCTAAATCCCCCTTAAGAAGGGGAGTAGGGGTTGACTTTGAGTAATTTCTTGTCCCCCCCTTTTTAAGGGGGGCTAGGGGGGATCGAGCTTAACTGAACCGTAGTGGCCAGAAAAAGTGTTTTTACAAATATGAGATGCTCCCTACTTGTTCACGTCATTATTATTACCTTCCCCAACGATCGATCGCATTCCTTCGAGCGTAGCGGGAATGCTGCGCGGATCCATAAACATCACCTTGCTGCTGCCACTGCTGCCAATTTTTAGACCCATATCCAGATAGTTTTGAGCTAACAAAAATTGTAAAGCTTCGCGAGCATTGGGGTCATTTTGCAGAGTTTTGCCGATTATTTGCAAGGCCTCAGAAGTAGCTTGAGCTTTCAAAACCTGACTTTGGCGTTCTGCTTGAGCTTTCAGGACGATCGCCTTTTGTTGAGCTTCCGCTTCCAAAATAGTCGCTTTTTGGCGCGCTTCTGCATCCAAAACTTGCGCTTCAGCTTTACCTTTGGCGCTGTTAACTGCTGACTCGCGTTCGCCCTCGGATGTCAGAATTGCCGCCCGCTTCCGTCGATCGGCTGCCATCTGCAATTCCATCGATTCCTGTACAGTTTTAGAAGGGACAATATCGCGCAATTCTACCCGCGTCACTTTCACTCCCCAAGGATCGGTAACAAGATCTAAATCTCTGAGCAATATTTCATTAATTTGAGAACGAGCAGTAAAGGTTTGTTCGAGATCCAGTTGACCCATTTCGGCGCGAATTTGAGTCAGCACCATATTTACCATTGCTGACTGGAGATTTTCTACTTTGTAACAGGCTTTTTCCAAGTCTACAATGCGCCAGTAAACCACAGCATCAACGGTGAAGGAAACGTTATCGCGGGTGATACAAGCTTGCGGGGGAATATCTAAGACTTTTTCCCGAATTGTTTGCTCGTACACGACGCGATCGAAAAACGGTGTGACAAAATTCAAACCGGGTTCGAGTTTCTTGCCGCTGTATTTACCTAAAGTTTCCACCAGCGCTTCATTTCCCTGATTGATAATCTTGACGGAACCTGCGAGGGCTGAGCCACCGAGTGCTAAAAATACAAGTAAAAAAAATTGTTCCACGGTTGCCTCCTATAAATGTTGACTGTTGACTGTTGACTGTTGACTGTTGACTGTTAAATGTTTGTGGACTAATGACTAATGACTAATGACTAATGAGTAATGACTACTGACTAATGACTAATGACTAATGACTACTGACTACTGACTACTGACTAATGACTACTGACTAATGACTACTAATTGCCTGTGATTAATTACGCATTTTGTTTAAGAATGCAAGAGATTTTCTGGCAAAACTATCAGAGTAGTGCCTTTCCGTCCGACGACAATTACGTTTTGGTTGGGGGGGATAGTAGCCTTCGTGTCTTCGCAGCGAGCTTGCCAAGAATTCCCCTCATAAATGACTCTGCCGGCTTCTCCGGGGGGAATTTCTGTTAAAGTTTTTGCTTCCTGAGAATCTGCGATCGCCCTTGCCGTGCCTTTTGGTATCAACCGCCGAGACAGCAGCACAAAAACTGTCGAAAATACCATCCAGAGGAATATTTGTAAATTAACGTAAGGTAGAACTAGAGAGCATCCAGCTACGGCGAAGGCGCTCAGTCCCATCATAAAAGCGACAAAAGCAGTGGGGAGAAATATCTCTGCCAAACAGAGCAAAGACCCAGCTATCAGCCAAAGGAGCGTCGGAGTCCAGATCATAAAAAGAATAGGTGATACTATTTAGATCTTAGATTGGAAATTTAAGATTTAAGAAATGCAAACAACTGACTCTGCAAGGGTTTGCGACTTGCTGGCCCTCAGATCGATTTTTCGCGCCGTGGTACCAGGTTGAGGCTTCCATCGTACTCCAAGTCTGAGTTAAGTAACTTAAATTACAATTTAAGCCGGTGCAGACTGGCAGAAACTACAATTTCTAGGGGCCCAAAGGCAGTTAAGAAATTGATAGGGGCTAAAATCAGTTTATTCTCAAGCTCATGAATTTGGGCTGGCGAATCAAATATCTTCAGAATGTTTTTACACAAACTATTTCGATATGATCAGCAGTTTCTCCGAACCCATTTATTGCCCGAATCTTAGCTGTGCCGATCCCCGCAATACCTTTGGCCGCCAGCACTGTGCAGCGTGCGAAACGGATTTAATTTATCGCTATGTGTGGGTGGTGGGGCAAGCAGCCGAGGAAGTGTCGGCGGGTAAGGTAATAGCCGATCGATACTTTGTCATTGCACCGCAAATCTGGCTCGACAGCCGCCCAGCTTTGCCTCCAAGCGTCCCGGAACACCTGCCGGATACGATTATGCCTTACCTGCATTTGTATCCCCAACGGCTGCATACGCCGGAAGTATACGGTTATTGTTCCCTGGGGGAAGCACCCGAAGCGACAGAGGTGCTGTTGTTGGAAAATGTGCCCATCAATAATTTCGGTCGCCTGTATCCTTCTATTTTAGAAGCTTGGTCTGGGACAACCGGCGCGCGCCAAGTTTACTGGCTGTGGCAAATGCTCCAACTGTGGGGGCCGCTATCGGAACAGGGAGTCGCTTCGAGTTTGCTGGTACCGGAAAATTTGCGGGTGGAAGGTTGGCGGGTACGCCTGCTGGAACTGCACCGGGGCAATTTTGTACCGACGCTGCGGGATTTGGGAGATGTGTGGTCAGGTTTGGTGGAATCCGCGCAACCCGAGGTGCAGTCGAAACTCGGAGAGATTTGTCAGTTTATGCGCCGCAGCAGCATGAATTTCGACGCGATCGCCCTGGAACTAAACGATTTACTATTAGAACAAGCCGCTCAATTGCCTCTACACTTAGAAGTAGTCGGCATGACTGATACCGGGCCACAGCGCTCCCAAAATGAAGACAGTTGCTATCCGGTTGCTGCTGATTTTCAATTTAGCAAAACTTCAGGGGGCGAGAAATTAATTCCTTACTTAACAATGGTTTGCGACGGGGTTGGAGGCCACGAAGGAGGAGAAGTTGCCAGTCAATTAGCCGTGCAATCCCTGAAAGCTTTAATCCAAAATTTGCTCGCAGAAATTGCTCAACAAGAAGAGTTGATGACGCCAACAATGGTGATCAAGCAACTCGAAGAAATAGTCCGAGTTGTGAATAATGTGATTTCTGCTCAAAATAACGAGCAGGGAAAAGAGTTGCGGCAGCGGATGGGGACGACTTTGGTGATGGCCCTCCAGTTGCCTCAAAAAGTGAAAAATTCCGAGGATTTGCCCTCGAATAACAGCCACGAACTTTATTTAGTCAATGTTGGAGACAGCCGCGCTTATTGGATTGGCAAAAATTACTGTCACCGGCTGACTGTGGACGACGACGTAGCCTCAAGGGAAGTCCAGCTAGGACATTGTTTGTACTGGGAGACTCAACTGCGATCCGATGCAGGAGCCCTGACTCAAGCTTTGGGAACGCGGGATGCCGATTTCCTGCGCCCGACGATTCAGCGATTTATTGTCGAAGAGGAAGGCTTACTGCTGCTGTGTTCCGACGGTTTGAGCGACAACGACTGGGTAGAGAAATCTTGGGAGAATTACGGCCCAGAGGTGCTTGAGGGCAAAATGTCTTTGGAAGCTGCGGTTCAGTCTTGGATTCGTCTCGCCAACGAGAAAAACGGTTATGACAACACCTCCGTGGTGGCCACTCACTGTCGGATGTCGCCGGAGAGATTGGTACTGTTTGATCCGGCGGTGGCGTCAGCGCCGGCGTCAGCGCCAGTGTCAGCCTCGGTGTCGCTGCCGCCTTCCCTCGTCGCTGCGTCCCTCCAGAAGTCCGGGAGGATTCCAGAATCTCAGCTTTCAGAATCGTCCAAACAGTTGTTGTACCCCGAAACTTCCCCCGCCCCGGAACCCGTTCAAAAACAGCGATCCAAGCTGCCACTGCCCCTACTGGCGGTGTTGGGGCTGATATTAGCCGGCGGCGGTTTAGGTTTGTGGGTGCAAAGCCGCCAAAGCCCCCAGCCAGAACCCGCACAAGTTCCCCCACCGCCGGAAACTCCTGCCCCGATTCCTTCGGAGACTCCCTCGCCAGGGGCCGAGAGTCCCTCGCCGTCGCCCGAATCGACTCCTGCGGAAATTCCGCCCCCCGATAGCGAGAGTCTCTCGCCGTCGCCGGAATCGACTCCTGCGGAAATTCCGCCCCCCGAAGAAGCGGAAACTCCTTTGCCATCAGCGGAGTAAGGGAGATTACACCTGTGGCAAAAATCCTTTTCCTCAATTGATGGGACTGGCTCTGGGGCCCATCCCACAAGAGTTATTTTTGCTTGTGGGATGGGCCCCAAAACCCGTCCTAATTATTTTTGCAAGAGGTCTATTGAATTAATTTGAGGCATAAGGAAATAGGCAGAAGGAAGGAGCCAGAAGAAGTGTTTTTACAAATATGAGATGCTCCATCACAGTTAATGATTTTGTATCATATTCCGCTTGCAGAAACAAGATGGCTAAAAAGTCAGCCATCACTACAAAAAGTAGTTAAAAATGCTTAAGAATCTCCATGCAGCTAACAATTAGCGATTAGGAACTAATACCAATTTCATAAAGTAGCGCTAGATATTACCCCCCCCAACCCCCCCTCCCGCGGGGGGGCTAAGACTTCATCCATAGCACATCTTTAGATAAATGGTATAACAACATAAGCTTTTTTATATTGACCACGAATTTCTTCATGTGGTACCCGCCACGTGATTTATCCATGGAATCAATCGAAAATCGAAAATCAGAAGAGCCCCCGCATTTATCCGTGGGGTCGCCTCTAAAATCTAAAATCTAAAATCTAAAATCTAAAATCGATTAGCGATTAGGAACTAACAACATAAGCTTTTTTATATTGACCACTAATTTCAAAGGTGGTACCCGCCACGTGATTTATCCGTGCAATCAATCCAAAATCGAAAATCGAAAATCAGAAGAGCCCCCGCATTTATCCGTGGGGTCGCCTCTAAAATCGAAAATCGAAAATCTAAAATCGATTGACGGCGCACAATTTATTAACTATAATTACCAGACCCGAAATAACAAAATTGTTACGCCTAACAGTTTTTCTCAAATAACCGTTAAACTATTCTAACGTTTGCGCGTACCCAACGTTGCAGGCACAACCTATATCTGTTAAGGATTCGTCCTGATTCACAGGAGCAAGATTTTAAAATATGCATCTCAGCGAACTGACTCACCCAAACCAATTACACGGCCTCTCGATTCATCAACTCGAACAAATTGCCCGACAAATTCGAGAAAAGCATTTAGAAACTGTAGCCGCTAGCGGCGGCCACCTCGGCCCAGGATTGGGTGTAGTCGAACTGACCTTAGCACTCTACCAAACACTCGACCTCGATCGCGACAAAGTTACTTGGGATGTCGGCCACCAAGCTTATCCTCACAAATTGATAACCGGCCGCTACAACCAATTTCACACCCTGCGCCAAAAAGACGGCGTTGCAGGCTATCTCAAGCGCTGCGAGAGCAAATTTGACCACTTCGGCGCCGGCCACGCTTCCACAAGCATTTCCGCAGCGTTAGGGATGGCGATGGCGCGCGACCTCAAGGGGGAAAACTTTAAAACTGTAGCAGTCATCGGCGACGGCGCCTTGACTGGGGGCATGGCACTCGAAGCGATTAACCACGCGGGCCATATGCCGAAAACCAATTTGTTAGTTGTGCTCAACGACAACGAGATGTCAATCTCGCCCAACGTCGGCGCAATTACCCGCTATTTGAACAAGATGCGATTGTCGCCACCGGTGCAGTTTCTCAAAGATAACTTAGAGGAACAATTCAAACACATTCCCTTTGTCGGCGAAACTTTTACTCCAGAAATGGAACGCCTCAAAGAAGGGATGAAACGCTTGGCTGTCTCGAAAGTTGGAGCAGTAATTGAAGAATTGGGCTTTACTTACATGGGCCCGGTAGATGGACACAATTTGGAAGAGTTAATTACCACTTTCAAACAAGCTCATACTATCCAAGGGCCTGTGCTAGTTCACGTTGTGACGGTGAAGGGCAAAGGATATGCGATCGCCGAAAAAGACCAAGTAGGATATCACGCCCAAAATCCCTTTAACTTAGCCACAGGCAAAGGCATTCCCTCCACTAAACCAAAGCCTCCAGCTTACTCGAAAGTCTTTGCCCACGCCCTAGTCAAGCTAGCAGAAGATAATCCGAAAATTGTCGGCATTACCGCTGCTATGGCAACCGGAACTGGTCTGGATAAACTTCATGAAAAACTGCCTAAACAGTACATTGATGTCGGGATTGCCGAACAGCACGCCGTGACTTTATCCGCTGGTTTAGCCTGCGAAGGAATGCGCCCGGTTGTGGCAATTTACTCGACATTTGTCCAGCGGGGATACGACCAAATAATTCACGATGTTTGTATCCAAAATTTGCCAGTTTTCTTCTGTTTGGATCGCGCGGGCATTGTCGGTGCTGACGGCCCAACTCACCAAGGAATGTACGACATTTCTTTCTTGCGGTGCCTGCCAAATATGGTAGTTATGGCACCAAAAGATGAGGCAGAATTGCAGCGGATGGTAGTCACGGGAATTAACCACACCAGTGGCCCGATCGCCATGCGTTACCCGCGCGGCAACGGTTACGGCGTGCCTTTGATGGAGGAAGGTTGGGAAGAATTGCCGATCGGCAAAGCTGAAATTCTCCGCAACGGCGACGATGTGCTGATTTTGGGTTATGGTTCAATGGTTTATCCGGCAATGCAAACCGCCCAGATTCTGAGCGAGCACGGTATTGAAGCAACTGTCATCAATGCGCGTTTTGTCAAGCCTTTGGACACCGAATTAATCTTGCCTTTAGCACAGCGAATCGGCAAAGTTGTCACAATGGAAGAAGGCTGTTTGATGGGAGGCTTTGGTTCAGCAGTAGCCGAATCTTTGCTCGACAATAATGTCCTCGTGCCCCTGATGCGGTTGGGTGTACCCGATACATTGGTAGATCATGCAACGCCTGAACAATCATTTGCCAGTTTAGGATTAACTCCGTCGCAAATGTGCGATCGTATCTTAGCAACATTCAGCCGCAAACAGTCTCCTGTTAGCGTGTAAATAGCTAGAATGGTAGGGTGCAGCGCACCTTACCATTCTAGCTCCGATCTATGACAGTGAAAGAGCAGCATGATTGAAGGAAGATTTGAGGATAAGGGAGAAAAAACAATGACTAACGTAAAACCAAATCGTACCGTGCGGCGGGGAAGACTGTTCCCAGAAATTCAGTGGTCAGAAGAAAAAAAAGCCCAGTGGCGAGCCGAAAGAGAAGCATTTTATCAGCGCTGCAAACCAATTTTCGATCGCCTCAAACCAGAATTGATTAAAACCCACTACAACTGGTACATGGCCGTTGAACCCGACAGCGGAGACTATTTTATCGACAAAGATGATATGGTGGCTACCAAAATGTGTCGCCAGAAACATCCAAATGCTATCCCCTTCATGTTCCGCATCAACAATACAGGGGCGTGTGGCACGATATGATTCAAGGAACATTTGGTGATGAGGATGAGCTATTTTTGGAAATTGAATTGATTGCTGATAACGGCTTAGAATTACCTGTTGATGCCCTGCTAGATACAGGTTTTTCGGGCTGGTTAGCAATGGACAGTCAATCGATTTTAGATTTTAGATTTTAGATTTTAGATTTGAAATTGAATAATTGAATAAAGCGAGATTACGGATGAATCCGGGGGATTTTACCCTAATGGGTGCCGGAGTACCGGAAATTTTAATCGGCCGCCAGTTGTTGAAAAATCGGCGATTGGTAGTTGATATTTCGGCGGGTGTTTTGACATTGGAAGCGAGTTAAAAGCAAAATGAATTTAAAAAGTTTTGACATAGTAATAGTAGGAGCAGGCCCTGCAGGCGGTCACTGCGCGAGAATCCTAGCCCAATCCGGCCACAAAGTCTTGCTGGCAGAGCAAAACGACAATTTTAATAAAAATGACTTTTCTAGCGCCGCTACACCTCTAGAAACCCTCTCTAAATTCGATTTACCTGAATCCGTTATCGGCAGTTTTTGGCACAAACTTACTATTGAAACTAGCAAAGTCAGTCAAACTTGGGAGTCTCCCGAAAGCTTGGGAGTTGTTCTCAACTTTGCTAAATTTAGAGCATTTTTGGCTAGCGAAGTTGAGCGATTTGGCGGTGAAGTTTGGCTTGGTTATCGCTACATTCGACACTCACAAGAAAACGGCGAAACAATAGTCGAATTTAAACAGTTATCCGACGGTAAACTTATCCAAGTTAGCACGAAAGTATTGGTTGATGCTACTGGCTTCGCTAGGGCGGTTATGTACGAAAAAGAGAATGATAAGCCCAATTTTTTGTCGGGAACTGGAATTGAATATTTAATTGAAGTAGAGCCAGAAGTTTACAATAAATACAGCGGTGATTTAATCTTCTTTTTGGGCGATAAATGGATGCCGAAGGGTTATTCCTGGATATTCCCAATGGAACAAAACCGACTGAAAGTTGGTGCGGGTCGCATTTTTTTAGACCCGAAAACGGTGAGGCATTTGTCACCGCTGAAAAAATATATTGATTTACTGATTGATGAATATCTGAAGTCTAAAAGTTATAAAATTATTGACAAACATGGTTCGACGCTGAAGTACAGTCCTGGTTTGAAGGATATTTATTGGAAAGAAAATAATGTAATTGCGATCGGCGATACTGTCTCGACAGTAAATTTTTTGGGCGGCGAAGGGATTAGACACGGGATGGATGGTGCCCAAATCGCAGGGAAATATATTCAAAGCTATTTGCAGGGGAAAATCTCAGATTTTCGGGATTATGAGACCCAAATGCACCGCAAGTTTGATCGGAAATGGAATATTTCAGAAAGGTTGGCGGTGAGAAAGTATATCGATGATGTTAATGATGAACTAACCGATAAAATGATTTCTTATTTAAAGTATATGAAAACTGAAGAGGTGATGGATATTTTATTTTATTATAAATTTGAGAGAATTTCCAGAGGATTCGGCGGTTATTTGCAGCGGAAAATCAAGGGATTGATTAAGCGATTTCACTTGTAAGGTGCGTCTGTTGAAAAATTGTTAGTTGAGGGAAAAATCTCGCTGGCTGACGCAGCCTACTGACTTAAAAGTAAGGTGCGTCTGTTGAAAAATTGTTAGTTGAGGGAAAAATCTCGCTGGCTGACGCACCCTACAAACCTAATTGCCATAAAAATTTTTCTCCTGTAACTTTAATGCGCGGCAGAGACATTAAATTATCGTCAAAACTGCTATAATTTAATTTATATGATACACCAAAAGTATATCCACTCGCTCCAATTAAATGCGCTACAATTGGATCGACATCCCCGTAAGGATAGGCAAAACATTTAACAGATTTCTCTAATCCCCGTTCTAAGATAGCACGGGATTTCGCCCCCTCCCGCACAATTTCTGTCGGCGACAATGCCGTCAAAGGTTGATGAGTAGCAGACATAGAACCGAATTCAATTCCTGCATTCTGCAGTTGCAAAATTTCCGGCCATCCCATTAACTGCACTTCTTCAAATTCGGCTTTTTCCCAACTATTTGTCTTTCCTATTGACTCAGCTACGAGAAAAACAGTCGCTGTAAAATCAAAGCGTTTTAGCAGAGGCCAAGCATATTGGAAAAAGTCGAGATAGCCGCCGTCAAAAGTCATCAATACAGCTTTACCGGGTAAAGGAGTTTTATCCCGTTTCGCACTTTGCCAATTTTCCCAACTCGCACTATAATAACCGCGATCTTTGAGATACTGCAACTGTTGTTCCAAAACCTGGGGGCTAACTGCGTCTAAACTGTCAGGAGAAATGCGGCGGTAGGAGAGAATCGGCAGCCTTTGTGTAACGCTATGGTTGTCCAAAACTTGAGGTTTCACGGAGTGAGAAACTTCCTGATAAGAAGATTTTGAGCGAATGATTTCCGGTGCGTAAAATACTTGCTTTGGGAACTCGTTTTCTTGGGGAATTTGCATTGTCGGTTCCCCCGCGATTGCTGCGGCTGACTCGATTTCCTGTAGCGCAGCCGCCGGGAGTGAGGCGCGACGGCTGACACTTGTCCCGATCGCACCCGATCGCCTGCCGAAGATCACCGCATTTTGGGGGTAAATGCCCCCAGCACCCGCTGCATTCAAACTGTCGGGCAAATTAGACCTTTGTTGAGCACAAGAGGCTAAGCGCGATCGTAGCCATTGCTTGCCGTTGAGTGGTTTTCCCAGCAAAGCTTCTCGCACGGCGGCGACGCACAACTCAAAACCAATATTTCGATTAATTGTCGATCGCAATTTTTGAGCCGAAACAAAATTATTTTCCACCGCAACAGTGACAATCCCGACAGCAACGCCGCCTACTTTCACCAGCAGGTTTATTTCAGAAAGCTCAACTTTTATATTAGCAAATTCCTCGCTAACTTCTACAGCAATCAAATCTTTTTCGAGGGTAATTGTTGGGACTTCCTCAGCTATTTCATGATTGTAGAAATCCTCCAAATTCCAATGGGGACGCCCCCATAATTCTTGCAAAAATAGCGTCCAGTCATGTTTAGGGTGCAATGGTTTCAGCACAGTTTCCCACAATTTATTGCCTTTTTCGCAGCGATTGCGTTGAAAGAAGCGATCGAGAATTTGCCAAGCAAACTGGGCTGCAACCGCATCCGCCAACACCGAAGCCGCAACCATGCCATCGCAAATCGGCAATTCAACAATACCGAGTTTAATTCCTTCTAGTTTTATCGTACAGCACAGGCGATCGTATATTTGCGGAAGATTACAAATATCGGAAATTGGTTCGCTCACTTCCACCGTCAACTTCCAGGCAATTTCACCCTTTACTCGCTTAATCTTATCTAAAATATATCGAATTTCCTGGTCATTAAAAATTTTATGATATTTGTGAACCTTATTACTTTTAACCTCTCTATCAATCCCTTGATGCCAAGGCAGATTTAAACTGAGATGAGCAGCTTTTTCTTGATAAAACTCCAGCATTTTATCATCATACTCAATTTCCATAAACTGACAAAGTTTTTCTAATTTTTTGACTTTATTGTCGAGTATTTCCTCATACTTGACTAATATATGATTAGAATTTTTAGCATATTTGTGACTAATTAACATCGCCTCCTTCCAGCGATGGATACAGTGGTTTAAATCCCAACCAGGCCCCCACAAATCATGAGAATTCCTAGTCGCCTCATGCAGAGAAGCTATTGTATCCATACTGTTTCGCAAAATATGTATAAATTTAGCATCCGGCAAAAAGCGCTGTATGTCCTCAATAAAATATATGTGTTCCGGCGTTTTTTCCAACCAAATACTTTTGTTTTGTTCCGCCGCCAAACCATCCAAAACTCCGACAAACCAACTAACTTTAGTTGCCACAGTTTGACTATCATCAAAACCTTGCAAAAGTTCAGGCCGATTAATCTCATCCTTAAAAAAAGCTTCCATCCTACCTGGCAACTTTCCCGCAAACTTCTTGTACAGTAAATAGTGAAAAAACTTAGATTCAGGAAAAGAAATAACTTCAGGGTGAGCAGCTAATAAACTTTGAAGCATGGTTGTGCCGCTTCTCGGAGAGCCTACTAAAAATATCCGTTTCATTTTTCTAGCTGATAGATGGTTTGTGAATTAATTTTTTTTTTAGGAACCGCAGAGAGCGCAGAGGGCACAGAGGAAGAGAAGAAAGAGGTATGATTCATGTTCGTCTCTGGGCACTCTGCATTTAAAAACTTTTTTCCTAACTCCAACTAAAATCCTCATGCAATAAATCCGAAAGTTCCTGATTGTAAGGTTTGAAATAATTAGTCAATTCTTGTTCTATTGTCGCTGGCATTTGGCTGTATTCATCGACATGATTAATTTCATATTTTTTACTTGTATTTTCACTAATATCCAGGAATTTCAATACTTCGGAAAATACTTTGCCTGTATGTGCGTAAAAATCTTCGCTCTTGATAATTAGCAACTGTTCTCTCGGAAAATAGTCGAGCCAATTTTTGATTTGTTCTACATAAATTCCCCGCGACAAATAGGAATAATGCTGGTGATTGAAACTGTAATAATTTTCATCTGCTTTGATTTTTTCAATCTCACCTTTGAGTCGAGCGGGTTCAGAAGCGATCGCCTTTTCAAAATCCAACTTTTCGGTGCCTCGCGCCACTTCTAAATGATAGTGCATCCACGCTCGTTTTACTGGGTTTCCCAGCATTACAATCAGCTTAACATCCGGGAAACACTTGTAAACTCGCTCCGCCACCAAAGGATGATAAATATAGTAAGAAGTCATCTCCCACAGGATCACCTTCTCACTCGCTACACTCCGTGTCAACTGCTTGCTGTACCAATCAACACCACGCTCAAAATTTAATTCAAAAAAGTGAATATCTCGAGAACCTTCTTTGATAATTTGCAAGTGATTTTCGAGATGGCTGTATAGATATTCTGTGCCACAGTTTTGAGCGCCAATTATTAAAAAGTCAGGTTTTTGCTTGTTTTCCAACTGAGTCAAAATCTTGGCGTAGCCCGGATGATTATTATCCAAATCGTAAGTTGCCGTGGCTGGTTCGGCCACATCCATAAGCGGCATTTTGCCCTCAAATTCCCAGCGGTACGGCGGACAAAGAATCGTTTTTTGGTTTACAGTCGATCGCACGTACAGCGGATAAACCTGCCACTGATAATCGTAGGCGTAAGCCAAAGTTTCCTCGTAAACCCCAGCATTCACGTAATACTGACCGTTTCCTAAATCCAGCCTATCTATTTGCAGCCGGATTTTGCCTTTCCCTTTCACCAGCGGCAGCAGTCTGCCCATTTGATTAGTATTAGTCTCAAAACAACTTTGACCATCATCCCTGCTGATTGTCACGGCAAAAATAGCAGCAGAAATTTCCTGCGCCACCGAATAATGAATTTCAATGCTAATAGCATCACCGCTATCTATTTCCGTATTTGGCGACACTTTGACATCGGTAATTTCTACTTCCATAGTACCGAAGCGATTCTGATTACCTCGCAGTGGCGAACCGCTACTTGTAGCTTCAGCAGCACGCAGGGGAGTGCTATTTTCTGTGGACGATCGCATTTCTGACAAATACTGACCGACTACCACTTCCGGTTCCCCGTAAGCGACGATTTCACCGGATTTCAGCCACAAAGCCCGATCGCACATTTTCTGAATTTGCGACGCAGTGTGAGAAATCAAAACAATCGCGCATCCTTGATTCTTAAACTCAGTTATCTTATTCAAACATTTAGTTTGAAAAGCCACATCACCAACCGACAAATGTTCATCAACTAACAGCACTTCTGGATCGGTATGCACCGCCACCGAAAAAGCCAGCCGCATTTTCATCCCCGTACTATAAGTCCGCGTCGGGCTGTCAATAAACTGTTTTAACTCTGCAAATTCCACAATATCGTCAAACCTGCGCGCCACTTCCCGGCGAGTCAAACCGGCCACCACCGCGCCCACAAACACGTTTTCTCTGCCCGTTAGATCCGTGTGAAAACTCGCACCCAAATCTAACAACCCGCCAATTCTGCCGTTAACTTTAATAGAACCTTCCTCAGCCCTGCAAATACCGCCTACAACTTGCAGCAGCGTTGATTTTCCCGCGCCATTCTTTCCAAGAATTCCCAGCATTTCGCCAGGAGAAACAGTAAAATTTATATTCCGCAGCGCCCAAAAACTCGCCTCCGGCTTCAGCTTCCACCAACCGGACAAAGCGGCTTCCATAATCGTATGAGGTTTCGCGGTAGAGTAGCGGTTAAAACGCTTACCCAAACCTTTGACAATAATTGCTTCACGCATTTACACTTCCTCCACAAAATGAGCGCTTTGCCGTCTAAAAATTCCCAGTCCGATGGGTAAAAGAGCCGCCACAGCCAAGCTCAAAATTAACAGAGCAGACCAATCCGGCTGCATACCTTTAAGAAGTATGGCGCGGTAAGCTTCAATCAGGGGCACCATTGGATTTAAGTAATAAAAAATCTTAAATTTTTCGGGGACGCTGCTGATGTCGTAGAAAATCGGAGTCAGGTAAAACAGCATCTGCAAAACTACTCCCAAAGTGTGCTGAGTGTCGCGGAAAGTGACATTCAAAGCGGCAAGGGGATAAGCAAAACTAACTGTCAGGAAAAACTGAATAATCATCAGCAGCGGCAACAACAAGAGCACTGCATTCAGAGGAGCGCCATCAATTGCCAGAAAGATAAGTAACACCGGCAATGCTAAGAAAAAGTGAATGAGCCCCGTCGTCGTCGTGACTATCGGCAAAATTGCCGACGGGAAATTTGGCTGCCTGATTAGTGGCTTATGATTGGTAATTAATGCCGTTGATTTAAATAATACCGTTTGAGACCAATTCCAGATTAACAAGCCGCTGAAAGCAAAGGAAGAAAATTTTGGAATATTAAGGGGTACTACAGAGCGAAACAAAAAGGAAAATACAGCCAACTGTAACAGCGGACTGATTAAAGTCCAAGCAATCCCCAAGGTCGATCGCTTGTAAAGTAATTTCATCTCGCGATCGACCAATACCCGTAGCAAATCAAAGAAATGAGTTATTTTGCGAATATAAGCTACCTTTCCCGCATTTCTCACAGCACACCCCCAGCAACTATCTGAGGTTCTCCCCCGGATAAATTCCAGGGCAGAATCTTAACCAAATTCAGGGTCTGTACCAGAGTCTGTTTGTCAGAAATTGGTTCTAAAAAATCTGCTTCGATCAATTTTATTGTCATAATTACCTTTGTCACTTTCTGTGGTTTTTAATATCTAAATTACTATTTTCTATCACTTAATGTCTGACTTGATTACACCTCTATATTCTGTTTTTTATCTAATCTAATTATGTCATTTCTAGGAAGAAGTTTTCAGGTTTTTTTTCTCCAATACTGTAAACAACTGTAGATTTTGAAGTAGGGTGTTGTCAACCAAGCTAGGCTCGGAATGAGCAGCACTTTTGGGCATACCCTTAACCGCGATCGCCCGAGCCAGGGGTTCGGCAAAGTCAAGGGCCAGAATCGATCGCAAGTGAGCGCCCCGCAGTGGCTCTACACCGAATTTGGGAGTGACGTGACCGACAGACAGTTCACCGTAACTGAGGTAAATGCCATCGGGTTTTTTCTCGTCAATGATTCGTTCTGCTGCTTCCCAACCTTCCTGCAAATCGATTTCAATTTCATGTCTGCCCAAGTCAGCACCAGCAGGCTCACCTTGCATAAAACTAGAAAGAGCCGATCGACTTTTCAACTCATCAATAGCACCCCGCAAATACCAATAAGCGCGCAATTTTGCCCGCAACCACCGCCAAGTTCCCCGCATCCCCAAGCTTTCGAGTAAATCAAGAGATTTCCTGGCTCCCACAGCCAGCCAATCCACAGCAGCCGGCCAGAAAAACGTGACCGCCACCACAATTTTATCCACCAGCGAGTCAGCAGTTTCGTAGACTGCTATCGGCAGTATCGGTCTAAGTTCCGGGTGTCGGTACCCGATCAAAACATTCGATCGCCCTTCCTGACGAAATCTGCCGAAAGAGCGATCGAGATTGTTAGTTTCGTGTTCGTAATGATAGCCCACTGCTTCAGCAGCCACAACAAAAGGTACATTAGCTTTCAGCAAACGCATCCCAAACTCATAATCTTCTCCGCCACAGTTCCCAAAAGCCGAATCAAACCCATCGAGACGAGCAAACAGTTCTGCATCCAAAGAAAGGTTGCCGCTGAGCAAATCTAGATAAGTAAATCGATGACCGGGCTGACTCATCTGATAAAACTTCTCTTCCCACCACGATCGCACTTCCACCTCGAACAATGTAGTTCCTCCATGCAACTTAGGCGGATAGGGGCCCATGACAGCCGAGCCCGGACGCAAAGAGTGAACCCGCGCATGACTTTCCACCAAAGGCGGCAGCGCTTCGATATCGTCGTCGAGAAACAGCAGCAATTGCCCCGTAGCCGAAGCCGCTCCCGTATTGCGGGCGATGGCAGCACTCCGGCAATTTTCCTCGATCGCCTGCACTTTAAACCGAGCTTTATAGTCTTGTAGCATTGCCAAAGTATTATCTATGCAGCTATCTGCCACTACAATAACCTCGATCAGGTCGATCGGATAAGTCTGCAAGTGCAAAGCATCCAAAGCCCGCCGCAGCGAAGAACTTCGGTTGTGGCTAGGAATAATTATGCTAACTGTTAGATTTTCCATATTTACATTACAACAATTAACTTCATCTGCATTTCATCTCCCTTCATCGACCGTTAAAAATAATCTACAAATCCCTATTCATTGCTCCCCTTCATTTTTTGTAACAACTTCCTAGAAGCAAAATAAGCCATCGGCCCGCTAATGCAGCCCCGCAGTTGAGCCCACAGCAAATCCCTCGGAACCGCATCCGGCTGCTTTCGCAAAGAAGCAATTAATTCAGGAATTTGCTTATACCACAGCCATCCCCAAGCTAATAGAGGCACACTGAATTCTCTGTTGATTACAAACATCCGCGTCCAGAAAGCATAGACTCCGATGCCGTAGCCTTGGAGCGTTTTTCGCAATTCTTCCCAAGTGCGCCGATGGCGGTGCCAACTCAATGCTCTCGGCTCGTAGACAATGCAGTAGCCCGCGCGCAAAATGCGGGCAAAAAGTTCACAGTCTTCGCCACCCACCGTGGGCGTTCCCGCCCCCAAAGCTTCGTCAAACAGCCCAATGTAGTCGATCGAACTTTTCCGCAAAGCCATACTCGCCGAAACTCCCACAAGATGCACAATCAGAGGATTGCAGTGCGCCCCATCAACAACTCGGCGCTCAAATCCCCGCCCGTGGGGGCTGTAGCGCTCGAACCATTCTTGCGCTTCGGTTTCCAGTTCCAAGGGCATCACCAGCCCCGTGACGCACATCACTCGCGGATCGCTGAAATTTCGCAAGAGCGATCGCAGCCAGTTCGGATCGGGGGCCGCATCGTCATCTGTAAACGCTACGAATTCATGTTTAGCTTCGCGTAAAGCTCGGTTACGGGCAGCGCTGGAGCCTGGTAAGTCTTCGCGCACATAGCGGGCTTGTGGGTAATTTTTGACCAGTTCCTTCGTCGCGTCCGTGCTGGGGCAATTGTCAATTACTAAGTATTCCTGACCCTCGTCTGGGAGCTGCATCAGCGCGTCAAGAGTGCGCCGCAAATCTTCCGGGCGATCGCGCGTGCAAACCGCTACTGTAGCGATCTGCAATACCTCCACCGACCCCCGCTCATCCCATTCTAGAGTCTCGTAGAGCAAGTTTTTCCACAAGTTGTCCCCCGCAGCCTTCATCAGTGTTTCCCGTAATTCGTCACCGCCAATGCCACCTCCGACTACGGACAAAAGAGCTTGACCGATCGGTTTTCCGTGCAGTCGAATTAAAACCAAGGCTTTGCTGTAACGCTCATCAACCGTAATTTCTGGCGGGAGTTTGGAGATTTCCAGCTCAACAATAGCTGTTGCCATTTTAGATTTTATCTTTTATATTTTAGATTGCGAAAAAATCCTAGATACTCCGTATATTACCGGATGTATTTTAGCATAAATTGTTTTAGGGTATAGCAACTTCTCAATGCCACACTTGCCGATCGCCGATTGCGAATCAAATTGCGAATCAAATTGCGAATCAAACATAAAGCCTCATTGCTTTTATTGCTTTTATTTATTTTTACTTTCAATTACCCGCTGATGTCAAGTTTTTTCCCAACACAAGTTTTACCATCGGCAACGATCCCGCGTCGAGGATTGTGTCAATTGCAGGTATTATTGGCAGCCGATCGCCACCAAGCCTCGCCATTAATGCCACATCTAAAAACCCGATTTTTTGATAAAACCGGGTTGGTGCGATCGCTCCTCATTTCAGCTCTAATTGCGCTCTGATAAGCTGTGGAGCATTTAAAATAGTATTGTAGGGTGCGGAGCGTCCTCCGCGTTTCCCTTGCCGGTGGAAGCGATCGAGAGCTGACGCACCCTACTGGCCTCGTTAGTGGTTTAAATGCTCCACAGCTTACTATTCTCAAAAACCTAAGCTGTGGCGGCATTTAAATTGTATATCAAAAAAAATAAATTCGTGTGGGAAGTAGGGGGTTCGGCGTCCCGCCCGCCCTGAATATACAATTTAAATGCACGACAGCATACCAAATAATTCAACACTCTCGCCCTTCAAACTTTCGCGATCGAACCGCGCACGGATTAGGTGAAAAATACTCCCAAACTCAACCCTAAATCAGACCCATAAACGATAAAAGAAACAGGAGATTACAGGCTGGTTGGAGACTCATCGAGCTGAGATTACTTCTGGCAACTTAGTGGTATTTTTACAGAATGAATATCATGTATTGTCTGGGGATTTATGTGGCTATGTTTGGGGTTAAACAAAAAAACGCATCGTTTTGCCCCCTTGTCAATGAGCGGAGTAAACAAACGTATTATGGGGCAGTCAATCGATGGCGCGATTTTAGATTTTAGATTTTAGATTAAAGAATTGAAGTATTGACTTGCGCGAGATAAATTCGGGGGATCCTTTATCGGATACAGGTTTTTTATTTCTGCACGGATGAATCACGTGGCGGGTATCCTGGAGGCTTTCGGTCAAAAAGCCATTTACACTCTCTCCTCGATAGCCACAAGGTTTACTTAGAAGAATGTATCAAACTTTTACAAAAAAACCCATCAAACTCATAAAGTCTCTCTCTGCCTTGACAAAAGCAGTTAGGAATGAGAATTAAATAACTTCCACTCTTGAAAGTGGGATGGGCGTCCCGCCCGTCCACTCATGACGGGCGGGACG
>NZ_JAUBTG010000024.1:0-89485 GCF_036702395.1 Microcoleus sp. D3_18_C2
TATTTTGTTGATAACAAGACAAGAGTGAAAATAAGTTAAGAGTTGGGATTCAATCAACTTTCAGCAAAACTTTTCATTATATCATAAAATTATTTTGCAAGAGGTCTATTTTTCATCTCCCAAATAAGCCTCAATCACAGCGGGGTCATTCCTGACAATAGCAGGCTCGCCCAAGGCAATAAGCTGACCGAAATGCAAGACGGCAATGCGATCGCACAATCCCATAACTAGCGGTACATGATGCTCGATCAATATTACAGTTAAATTGAATTGTTGGCGCACTTCTCGGATAAATTCGCTTAATTTGTGCTTTTCATTGGGATTCATCCCCGCTGCTGGTTCATCTAACAGCAATATTTGCGGTTCTAGGGCTAAAGCGCGGGCAATTTCTAAGCGCCTCTGGTCGCCGTAGGGCAAGTTTTTCGCTTGTTCGCCCGCGCGATCGCCCAATCCGACTAAATCAAGCAATTCTAAGGCTTTTCGCTGGGTTTTGCGTTCCATTGCGTTAGATGCTGGCAAGCCGAAAATCCCCGCCAGCACCGCTAAAACTGGATTGCCCGATCGACTGTGGATGTGTCGGGCGATCGCTACATTTTCCACAGCAGAAAGTTCCCCAAATAACCGGATATTTTGAAAAGTTCTGGCAATACCTTTATTAGCAATTTGATAAGGCTTCAATTGGGAAATATTTTCATTTTGATAAATCAGGTTGCCACTAGAAGCAGGTATCAGTCCAGTCATGAGATTAAATAGAGTTGTCTTGCCCGCGCCGTTAGGGCCGATTAATCCAAAAATCTCGTTTTTTTCAACTGTAAAAGATACGTTGTTTACAGCAATTAAGCCGCCAAAGCGACGGGTTAATCCTTGTGCTTCTAAGATGGAATTGCTTTTTGAGATGGTAACAGTTTCTGAAATCACAAAAAACTCGATAAAATCTGCAATCTAATTATGCCTCACATTTGTATTTTAATAAATAGCCTCCCGCTTGAAAATCATTTACTGATTACCAATTATCCATGATTAATTACTAGGCATCTAGCTGATTCAACGGAAAACCGCTATAATATTACAATTGCCGTACCGCTTCAATCTCCTCAAGCCGTCTCGCCTGGGTAATCTTATGACGATGTACGTACCGGATTCGCAGCCTTCGCAAACAAAAGTCCTCCCTACGATGTATGATTTACCCAGTGAAGACCCGGAGGAACCCGGTTTGCCTGACGAATTCCACGAGTTTCAACCGGAACTGCTGCGTTTAACCTGCCGCCCCGCTAACCATCCGCCAGAACAAATATTTATAGCGACAGACCTCAATCTCTACTACGATTCTAACCATCTCAATTGGTACAAAAGACCTGATTGGTTTGTCGTCTTGGGGGTTCCGAGATTTTATCGAGGTGACGAATTGCGCCTCAGCTACGTGATGTGGCAAGAAAATGTCAGTCCTCTGGTAGTAGTGGAACTGCTGTCACCTGGAACTGAAGAGGAGGATTTAGGAATCACAGAAGAAGCACCAAATAAACCGCCTACTAAGTGCCGAGTTTACGAACAGATTTTGGAGATTCCTTACTACTTTGTTTTCAGTCGGTACAACAATCAACTGAGAGTATTTCGTTTGATTGGCAATCGTTACCGCGAACAAGTTTTAACCGAGCCGCGATTCTGGATACCGGAATTAGAATTAGGTATAGGTTTGTGGGAAGGTTGTTATCAAGGTTGTTCGAGATTGTGGCTGCGTTGGTACGATGTCAGTGGCGATTGGGTTCTGACTCCAGAGGAGTTTGAAAGGCAGCGAGCTGAATTAGAAAGTCAGCGAGCTGAATTAGAAAGTCAGCGAGCAAACCGATTAGCCGATCGACTGCGAGCAATGGGCATTAATCCAGATGAGCTGTAAAATTAAATAGCAGCATGAAATGGTGCAAGCTGCAAGCGCTGTCCATAAAAACTTATTAACTAAAAATAAATTATGCCAGACTCTACCTCACTGCGCGATCGCTACCTAGCACTAATCGACAAAATTGTCGAAATCACCCTCAAAGGTCAAATTCGCTCCAAAGAACAAGTTTATCAAATGCTGGTGCAAGACATTAGCACCGGTACTGGCGAAATATTTGAACGCTGTTTCGGCGAACGCCTTGATGCAGCCGAAAATCAACTCAGAAATGAAAAAGACGAAATCAAACAAGCAAAGGCAAATCGCAGCCTCAGAGCTCTCAAAACCATCCAAGGAGAATGGGAACGCTGGCAGAAAGATAACCGCGTCGATCGCGCAATTGCATCCTCAATCCAACAAATCGTTAGTGCTGAATCTAATGCCCGCCTCCTGGCATTATTGCAAGTAATCGATCCGAATAAAGAACATCCGCTGACTCTCGCTCAATTGCAGCAATTGGCAAAATCTCTGCACCAACAAATGCTGCAAACTGCCAATCCCGAAACCGAACAAGATTTGCAGCAAATCACCGCCGGCATCGCTAAAGGTTTAGAATCTTGGCAGCGTTTGGAACCGGAACTTGTGGGCTGGATTTATCAGCCGCAGCAGCTAGGATTTGCCGGTAGTCCAGAACAAAATGGGCCTTGGGCTTTTTGGGCTAAAAAAGTTAACAGTCCCTTTCCCCAGGCTCTTTTAAATACTATTGCCCTCGGTGAATCTGTAGTTCAATTCGCAGCCCAGCAATCGAATTTAGATTTAGGCATATTGGTGGAAGTGGCGATTATTTTGCAGTGCTTGCAGCGGGCGTTGGCGACATGGTTTGACAAGCAAGTTTACGATTCCAAAGTGTCAACAAAAGCTTCAATTTCTACTTACATTACTTTTGCGGTAATTTGGAGTCAGCTAGCTAGTGGATTTAATAATTCTACCAAGAGCGGGGAACAGTTGGCAAATGCTTGTTTTCAAGTAACTTTGCAAATTTTGCGCGCTTTTTCTCAGCGGGAATATTTTCCGCTTTACGGGGGGATTTTTGCTTCGTTTGATGGTAAAGCTCTGCGTCATACTTTGGATTATTTAGATGAACCGCTGCGGCGAGTTGAAGGCACTCAAGCGAAAGCTCGGATTCTGACGCTTTTGGGTTATTCGATGCAGGCGGCTGGGGCCTATGAGCGATCGCTCTTGCTGCACAAGCAAGCGCTGGAAATTGCCCGTACCGAAGGAGACAAAGCTTGCGAAGTTGCCAATCTCAATCACATCAGCCGCAACTATGTTGCTCAAAAAAATTATCAGGAAGCGATTAATTACAGCCAGCGGGCTTTAATTATGGCACGACAAACGGGAGAGCGACAAGGCGAGGCAAATGCTCTGGCTAATTTGGGTTACAGCGAAGTGTTTCAAGCGCGGCAGTTGGAGGAGGTGGAACCGGAGGTTTATGAGAGTGCGATCGGTTATTTGGAACAAGGTTTGTTGCTATCGGAAAAATTGGGCGATCGCCAAAGTCAAGCTTTTTGTTCCAGCAGTCTCGGTATTGCTAAAATCGCCCTGGAAAATGCTGAAGCTGCGATCGAATATTTGCTCAAAGGTTGGCAAGCGGCTCAATTTTCAGGGGATTTATATTTGCAAGGTCTGAATTTGGCTTACTTGGCTCAAGCTTATTACAGAATCAACTCACTAGAAAAAGCGATATTTGCAGGCAGTTTAGGAATGTATACTTTGGAGCAAATTGGTGCGATGGAGTGGCGTCAATCGGCTGGTTTGTTGACCATTTTGCAGGGTCAAATGGGGGCGGAATCTTTTAAACAAGCTTTGGCTAAAAGTCGAGCGAATATCATTCCGGCGATCGGTGTTGATGGCTACGATTACATCCCGGAGTTGCTGGAAAAATACCAGCAATCTATTTAATATTATGTCCGATCGATTAACCATAATATCCCGGCGGGGCGGGTTTTTGAGATTGTCAATTATTGGCAGATATTGTTGTTGAACCCGCCCCTACCTGATTTCGGGCGAAGCGAAGCGGAGGGAATCGACCGGACATGATATAACTCTTTGTTGTGGAACAGGCCGGAAAGCCTCTTGCTGACAGAGGTTTAAGGTGTAAGTTCTAACTCGCCGAAAATCACCATTATCAATTAGTATTTCATGGGCGGGCTCTCCTGCCCAACCCCTACTCCCCACAAGAAAATTGAATTTTTGTGGAACAGGCATCTTGCCTGTATTGAATTTTTGTGGAACAGGCATCTTGCCTGTATTGAATTTTTGTGGAACAGGCATCTTGCCTGTTCCTAGATATTTTGATGCACCCCAAACTCCAAATAATTAATGCTCAACTATCACCGGTGTGCCAACGGCGACTTTCTCAAATAAAGCCTGTGCGTCTTTATCAAACATTCTGACGCAGCCGTGAGAAGCCGCCCCCCCGATCGACTCTGGATTCGGAGTGCCATGAAAACCAATCACATTCTTGCCATCCGTCCAAAACCCCATCCACCTACTTCCTAATGGATTGTCTGGCCCAGCAGGAATAAGTTCTCCTGTCCAAGGATTTTGCCAAACTGGATCTTTGATCATTTGCATAACTTTAAAATTGCCCGTAGGAGTTTCCCACCCGCCTTTTCCCACAGCAACCGGGAAACTGGTTTGCACCTTATTTTGTCGGTAAACATAGACGCGGCGTTCTCGCAATTTCAGCACTAAACGCACTTCCTCAATAGGATTTACCGCAGGCTGTGGTTCCTGGGGAATGTAACGAAATGGTTCTCCCAAGGGAGGCAGTTCTGGGGTTCCGAGATTCGGCAACTGTGTCTCGGAGGTGGGCCGCTGCGCTGCGATCGCACTATTGCTTGAATTAGCCACCACTTCGGCAGTCGTCTGCTGCTGTATGCCGACCGACAGCGAGGCTGCACTCAAGCTCAGTACAATTAACTTGTTAAACAAAAATTTGCTCTTCACCATTGTTTTCTTCGCTAAACTCCTCACCAGCATTTCCTACAAAGTTCCGATCTAATTATCCGCCAACCGCACCCGATCCGAAAAATTTTGAGATGCTTTTTGACCAAGAATTTCAAAGGTGGTACCCGCCACGTGATTTATCCGTGGAATCAATCCCCAATCCCAAATCCTTGCATCCTCAAGCCCCCGGATTTATCTCGCGCAAGTCAATCGAAAATCTCAAATTTAAAATCTAAAATCGAATGACGGCAACTGCGCTGTACAGTTTTTAGTTGAAATTCCACCACTGATAACTGGTAACTCAACACAAAGCTTAGGCAATAATACCAAAACCACAAGGTTTTTATAAGTGGCTCAGTGGAGTTACGCAATAGAATGTCGTGAGAAAACCCGGTTTATGCGTAAATATTGCCAGAAAATGATTAGATTTTACCTCCGACTAATTAGATTTTTTAGCAATGACCGACTGGGGATCGAGTATTCAAACTATGGCGCTGCTGTATCCGGCAATCACAATCTGTCTTTGGGTAGAGTTCTCCCCCAGCAACAGTTAGGTGGGCGGAAAAAAACGGCAACGGTCGATCGAATAAACTCAATATATCACGGCAACACTCTAGAGATGCAAACCGCTGAACTTGTTGTAAATCGGGAACTTATGATGTAAAATTTAGTCTTTCAATACTTGTTCGATAATCTTTTTTTGAGATTGTCATAAATTTCCTACTTTGGGGATTAAACTGGATTAGGTATAGAGGTTGGGACTTTCGTGCAGCGGAAGCAAACCCGACCCTGAATAGCAGTTAATGTGAGGTTTCAATGCGTCTTCAGAACATCAAATTATTGACAGGTGCAACACTGTCGGTGGTAATTTCGGCGGTCTCAGTACATCCTGCGATGGCTAACCCTGCAACTCAAATAGCCCAAACGCAGACCACCACAACAGCAAACACTACAACCATTGTCGGTTTTGTCAAAAGTATTGTCGGCGACGTAGTAACTATTCGCGAAGAAAGCGCGCCGTACAGGACTCTCAGGGTTCAAAGATGCGTCCTGAGAATTATTGGCTTAGTACCGGGAATGAAAGTCAGAGCCACCGTCGCCGGATCTCAGATCCAAAATATCGCGGTGATCCCCGATTATAAGGTGGTAGCCACAACGGTTGCTCGTCCCGCAACCCCAGCACCGGCACCGCGTCCGGCTCCAGAACCCCCACCGCGTCCGGCTCCTCGTCCGGCTCCGGCTCCGGCTCCTCGTCCGGCTCCCCGTCCAATTCCGGCTCCGGCTCCCCGTCCGGCTCCTGTGAGAGGACTTTGGTAGAGCTAGGTTATACGATTTTAGATTTTAGATTTTAGATTGAAGATTGAAGATTGGGAATGACAATCAAGCAATTTGATCCGGGGCCCCCGGATTAATTCGTGGGATTGCTTTCTTCAATCTAAAATCTAAAATAGCAAATCTAAAATCGATTGACTGATGAAGATCAAGGTTTGGAACACGGGCCTACACTTGCATTCTTTTTGGCAACTGGTATCAGTACATGGAATTAAGCCACCGCGCCGGCGGTGGCTTAGCTGTTGAATAGCAGTTAGAATAATAGAATTGTCCAGCAATTGTGGAGAAATCGCTGCTATGTATTACCTGCGTTTCTTGCTGCTAATTCTGCTGTTGCCGATGATTGCGTGCGATCGAGCTACAGATGCGAGATCCCCTGCTGTGGGCGACAACAGCCCCGTCTCGCAAATTCCCTCCCGTGCACCGCTGACAAATGTTGGGACAAATCAAATTGTACCGACCAAACCGCTGTCGCCGCAGCCAATCCGTATTGTTGCAACTGCTTTGCCGCAGCCAGGAGCCAGCGACAGCGCCTCAAAACCTCCTCAAGTAATACCGATTCCCGCATCGCCAGTGCTGCGAGTGCCTCCTGGCTTTGTCGTCAACGTTTTTGCTGACAATTTAGACGCTCCCCGATGGCTGGCTTTGACGCCGACAGGCGATGTTTTGGTCACAGAAACCAGGCAGAATCGGATTACACTGTTGCGCGATGCCAACCGCGACGGGGTTGCTGAGGTTCGCAAAACTTTTGCCAGTGTCCAAAACGGGTTAAATATTCCCTTTGGCATGGCTTTTGCCGATCGCTATTTTTTCCTCGGAAATACCGCTGAAGTCCGCCGATTTCCCTACACAAAAGGGCAGGAACAATTGACAGGTACCGGTCAAAAAATTGCTGATTTACCGGGCGGCGGCTACAACCAACACTGGACGCGAAATGTTGTCGTTTCCCCCGACAATAGCAAGCTTTTCGTCTCAGTTGGATCGCAGTCTAATGCCGATGTCGAACCGCTGCCGAGGGCGTCTGTTCAAGTGATGAATTTGGACGGCAAGAACCAACAAATTTTTGCTTCTGGGTTGCGAAATCCGGTGGGATTGGATTTTCACCCAAAAACCAATCAACTCTACACGACAGTCAACGAACGCGACGGTTTGGGAGATGATTTGGTGCCGGATTACTTGACAAGAATTCGTCAAGGCGAGTTTTACGGCTGGCCTTACACTTATTTTAAGCCGAATTTGCTCGACCCGCGCCACGCCAGAAACGGCAATAGCGATCGACCTGATTTAGCGGCTAAAACATTAATGCCAGACGTGCTGTTTCAGGCGCACTCGGCGGCTTTGGGGCTTCAGTTTTACGACGGCAAAACGTTTCCCAAAAGATTTCTCAACGGCGCATTTGTGGCGTTTCGCGGCAGTTGGAACCGGAACTCTGGAACTGGTTATAAAATCGTGTTTGTACCTTTTAATGCGGCGAACGGACGCCCTCAAGGTTATTATGAGGATTTTCTGACTGGTTTTCTCACAGATCCGTCTGGCCCTAAAACTTGGGGGAGGCCGGTTGGTTTGCTGGTTTTACCGGACGGGAGTTTGCTGTTTACTGAGGAAGCGAATAACCGGATTTATCGAGTGCAGTATCGCGGCTGACGATTGGGCGATGGATTAGATCCTGACTTCTTCAAGAAGTCGGGGCTCGGGTTTTTTAGTCAGCTTCAAACCTTGCTAAGTTGAGATTAGCCGGAAATTTTTTGAAAAATTAATAACCTATCTTCTTCCGCAGTTTCGCGATTTAAATCAGACAGTTCGTAATAGGAATCTGTTTCTGGCAAGTAGATTGCCGGTAAATTATCAGGCAGAATTAAATAAGTGTTTTTTACCTGTAAATCATTGTCTATATCTAATGAATATAGAAATCCGTCAACAGGATTTACAATTAACTCGTGCAATGAAACTTGTCCCTCTATGTAAAGCTTGAGAGTTAGTTGTGCAACTCTGAAAACCAACCAGCGATTGTACAAATTATCTACATCGCACCAAGAATAAAGATAGCTATCGCCGTATTCATTCTCAAAAAGCGATAGTAGCGGGCCGTCGAAATACTCTAAATTGACTATGCTTCTGAGAGTTAGAGGAAATTTACTTAGTTTAAATCCGATTAATTGTTCCACTTTTTTTAGCTTATAAGAAACTAAATCAAAGGATAACCAGTCAAAATTACATTGTGACCTAAGAATTTATCTTCATGGTGGTCAGTATTTTAGCGTTTCCTTGACTCCGAGTTTGCTTGGCTCAAAGATAGAGACCATTTGACAGAATTTATGGAATACAGTGTAATACTCTTCCCCCCTATCAAGATCGTGCCAAAATCTTTGGTTGTGCATTGCTTCTCTTGCATAATAGCCAAAGGTGTACAGTGCAATTTCCTTTTTCATTATCCCAGACATAATCATAAAGTAAATCTCTTCCAAAAAGCAGATAAATACCTCTTTTTCCTGTTTTGTGACTGATGTGCTGCTATATCTATCTTGCAAAAGCTCACAGACTTTCTGGATTGACTCGTTCTCATCGAATCTTTGGCTCATCTCATGAAATTTCTCATATCTACGTATCCTATTGAGATCTACGAACTCAAGAATGCCTTTCACAAAAGCTAGGATTCCTATTAGTCCACCAATAGCTTCAATAAAGTTTTTCATGATTATATATCAAGTGGGAAGAGATGATAATTATTCCGTATTATACTGATGATCGGCAAAAAAGTCATGGTGGGGTTCACCAGTATTTATACTGATCGCAAAAAAGTTTTACGATCGCCCTTTAAAATCCCGAACCGGGTTGTCTCAGAAATTCCGCTTCTTCCGGGGTTGTTTCGCGTCCGAGAATTTCATTGCGGTGGGGAAATCTCCCAAAACGCTCGATTATTTCCAAATGATTCTGCGCGTATTCAATGACTGAATCGCTGTCTGGTTCGCCGCTGAGTTGGCGAAATAGTTTGACAGATTTTTGCTGGTTTTCTAAGTTTTCGCTGTGTTCAAAAGGCAGATAAATAAACGATTTTTGTACAGTCAGCAATTCGCGATCGAATTTATTATTAACAGCGTATTCGGCGGTGGCTAAAGCTTTGTTGTCTGTGGCGAATGCTTGGGGCGTTCCGCGAAACATATTGCGCGGAAATTGATCGAGCAGTATAATTAATGCGAGGCAGTTGTCGGGGGAATCTTGCCATGAGTCGAGTTTACCGGAGGCGGCTAGTTCGTATTGCGGCAGAAATCGCGCTCGCACTTGGGCATCAAAATCCGCATCTTTTTCAAACCATTTCTTGTGGACTTTGCCAAACTCAGGAGAGTGCGATCGACCAAACCAAAAATCTAAAACTTCATTCATTAGCAATCTAGTATGCGATTGATTGTTGATTAAAGCTTCTGTGTCTGTAGTTGCACAAAATGCGCTATCTGTCCAACTACAAACCGCAGCGATTAATGATTAGCAATGATGACTTAGGAACTTTTGTTGTCCGGTGCTTAAAGTTACAAACTAGCAAACAGTCTGTCCCAAGTTTGGCCTCCCACAACTCCGTCTACAGGAATATGAGCTTGCCGCTGAAATCTTTTCACTGCATTTTCGGTTGTCGGACCGAAAACGCCATCAATTGCGATCGGGTATCGGGACAAGCCCCGCGCGTTCAACAACTTTTGCAGTTTCTTCACATCGTGCCCTTTCGAGCCGCATTTTAAAATCCTTTTATGGTGTTTCACTGCTGGTCGATGGCAATCATCAGTGTAGCAAACTGCGGAACCCGCTGCATAGTTGGCTCTACTTGTGCCCGTCAAAACTAATAGGGCGAGAACTGCTAGTAAATAATAAAAAGTCTGTGATCCTGCCATATTTTCCCTGTTAATTTTTCATTCGAGCGACCAAACCAAAAATCTAAAACTTCATTCATTAGCAATCTAGTATGCGATGGATTGTTGATTAAAGTTCCTGTGTCTGTAGTTGCACAAAATGCGCTATCTGTGCAACTACAAACCGCAGCGATTAATGATTAGCAATGATGACTTAGGAACTTTTGTTGTCCGGTGCTTAAAGTTACGAACTAGCAAACAGTCTGTCCCAAGTTTGGCCTCCCACAACTCCGTCTACAGGAATATGAGCTTGCCGCTGAAATTTCTTCACTGCTGCGAGAGTTGTCGGGCCGAACACGCCATCAACTACGATCGGGTGTGGGGACAAGCCCCGCGCGTTCAACAACTTTTGCAGTTTCTTCACATCTGCCCCTCTCGATCCGTGTTTTAAAATCCTTTTATGGGGTCTGACTTCTGGTTCGTTGCAATCATTAGTGGGGCAAATTGTGCTGCCCGCTGTATAGTTTGCTGCATTGGCGCCAGTCAAAACTAATAAGCCCAGAACTGCTACTAAATAATAAAAAGTCTGCTGCTTAGGCTTAGGCGGAGGCGGAGGCGGAGGCGGAGGAGGGGGCGGTTTTGGCTTGCATTCTAGTGAAATAGTACCAGTACAAACTTGTTCGGACATACTTTCCCTGTTAATTTTCTCAAGCGTATGTTGTAGGTTTGACGATCTCTTTCGAGGGTGAGAAACCGGGTTTCTGAGATGGAGGCATCCAATCTTGACCGAGTTTCTGGCAACAGTCAACCGACATTCTACAATATAAGTGGCTTTACTGCAAAATCTCCGATCGTGCAAGTTAAATTTTGTTGCTCTTTGGTAGCAGCAAAGGTAACAATTACTTCGCAGGCAACTGCAACTGTCAGCATTACCAAGTTTCGCGCCAGCGGGTAATCGCAAACGTCATCATTCGCGGCTGAAGGAACCCGATAGTGTTGGTTCCAAATTATTTCCGAGTAATCTGCAGCTAATCCGACGTGCACGCAGGGAAGGGAGGCACTCGCACAGTAATCCTTGACTGCTTGTCGCCCGACACTGTTATCAAAAGTATCGATGACTGTGGCGCTGACAGCAAGCAGCCGATCGACATTTGCGGGCGTCAATTCTTTTGAGTGCGCGTCAATGCTGACTCCCAAAGCGCGGTAGAGGTTGTTGGCGAGAATTTTGGCTTTGAATGCGCCGATGTCCGATCGATAATAGGGTTGAGTGGAAAGGTTGCGCTCTTCGATGCGATCGCGATCGATGACTTTTAACTGGCAAAAGCCCGATCGCGCCAGACTTTCTGTAATATTCGCACCCAAAGCGCCCGCCCCGCACACCGTTACCGGGAAATTTTTTATCTGCGACATCACGGCGGCACTTCTGTAAAGTTGTTCGTGAAAAAATATACTCATGGTAATCAAGAATTATCGATTTTCGACGACTCCAACCAATGAATGCAAGTCGAAGTCTTTGTCCAATCCGCTGAGACAAATCCCCGCACTCATAACTGTCAAGTCATTTTTGGCGATCGCAGAAGTGTGATGTTCTCCGGTTCCGCTAGTCCATTCAACTAGCCAATAATTTTCGCGATCTAAAAAATCCCGCAATTCACCGCCGCCCATTTTCAATGCCCCCTGCAAGCGCTTTTCTTCCCGCACTTTTGGATCGAAATCTTTAATATTTCGGGAAACCAATTCGTAAACAGTTCGCATTTCCGGAGTCATCCCTTTAAAGCGAACTTCTTGAGGCAAAATCAACTTTTTTAAAGCTGCTTTCAACTTCTCAGACGGCAGCGGATCGGCGCGCCTGTCAATCTCTTCAAACCACAAACAATCACCGTCCCAGCGCGCAACAATCGGCTCAAACTGCGAACCTTCTGTTACTAAATGCACTGGTACGGGTTTCGCAAGATCCGTGCGCTGTTTAGCATCAGATTCGTTAACAGGATAAGCCAGCCACGTTTGCCCTTGCAGCACGTAAGCCAAGTGCAAGCGAACGGATACGAGCAGTTGCAAATACTCTGCCACTTGCGGCAAACTCGGCTCCTCAATTACCGCAGCAACTTTCTCATTAATCGGCCTAAAAATAGCCCATCCTTCAAAGTTTTGTGGCTGCGGTACAAAAGTATAAACCATTGAGCTAACTCTTATCCGCACGCTTCCCCCACGCACGCAAGGAGCCAGAAATTGGGTATCGAGTAGGTGCGCTTCTTGGGCAGCGAGTTGGCTGATAATTTTGCGGATATCTGCCACTGAATTGACCTCCTTCATCTTACAGGACTTACGCATAGGGAATCAGAAACCGGGTTTTTTACAAAAATATTTCGTTCCCGCCCGCCGATTCGCTAAAAAACCCGGTTTCTAGGCATCGGAATGGGTAAGTCCTGTCTTAACTTTTTTACCTAACACACTTTTAAATTAAATAAATATAAAGATTCATCAATACTGTTGACGCGAATCAATACCCTAATATAATATTGAGCGAACCTCCCAATTTAACCTTGTAGATATATCGCGTAAATATGCTGCAAAAGCTTTTTTCTAAGTGGGTTGTAGTCACAGCTTTGACACTTCCTCTTTTTGGCTCAGTCCAGGTAGCTAAAGCTCAGGACAGCTATGGAGCTACTGCTTATTCTCCGACTTCTGACGCCACTGGTATTAGTTGGGATCATGCTACGGAGAAAGAAGCACTAAACGCAGCAGTAGCCGCTTGCAATGAACAAAGCGGAGGTGCTAACGACTGCGAACCGCTGACATCTAATAGTAATAATTGTGGAGCGATCGCCGTAGGCAAAGGAGGAGCAGGTGCGGGCTGGGGCGACGATAAAGCCGCAGCAGAAGCTCAAGCTCTCGCGGGTTGCAGCGAACTAGAGGGCGGCAGTTGTAAAGTGCAGCTTTCAGCTTGCAACAACTAATTAAACTGATAAAAATCGGTGGAAGAGGTGTATATATTGGCTGCTAAAACAGCTTAAAAAATAGTAAATGTATGGTGTGCATTGCACACCATACCAAATACAACTCAGCTAAAATTAGGGTACGCAATGCACACCCTACGCAGTTAATCTCCTACTTCGGAAGTAACTGCATCTGGTGGCAGCAAACTTTCTAATCTATCTTTAGACCAATATTCAGTAGGGTAAGCGAGTGCAATAATATCAGAGAGTCGAATCAGCCACGTAACTTGTCCGTAAGCATCGATATTTTCCGCCTGTTCGTTAGGGGGAACTATCACCAAAAGTTCCGCAAACTCCCCGAACAAATTAATCGGGATGCCGCCGAAACTGCTATTATTTGTTTTAATCCAAACTTTACTGCCTCGATCGAGAGCTTCTTGCAGTCGCTGGGAGAGCAAACTGGATTTTTTGACCTGGGATTTTTTGGCTTTCGACTTTTTTCCCATAGTTTTAAGAAGTTAAAGTAGTTGTATTGTGGGTTGCACTGTGGATGGCACAGTCCGTTAGACAGTGGGTTGAGATTTAGTGCGATCCTCTTAGTTGGCGTAGCCCCCGTAGGGGCGGGCTTGGCTAACGCGGTTCGGTATTGAAACGGACTGAAGGAAAAAGGGATCTCGCCCCGTCGCTACCCCATTAGTCTAGTCTATAAGAAAGTGCTGTACTGCGATCGTAATAACAATTTAATCGCAAAATCGCGAAATGACACCAGTTCCCAAAAAATGCGACTCTAGCCAAGCTTCAAACCCTTAATTCATCAGTGATTCCCAATCTAAAATCTAAAATCTAAAATCTAACATGGTATGACCTGCGGTGGCACTGTTACAAAGTCAGTCAACGAGGCCCGTGTTTCTACTGTGCCCAAATACTGTATAATCGGCGGAATCTTCCCCAATCGTTTAAGTAAAACAATGGACTGGCGAAAGCTCATTCATCCAAACCCGAAAGCTTCAACAAGTCAACCAGCAGCACCAGAAACTCGATTGTCTGTAGAATTTTTGCTAGGGCTCTTTGCTGCGGGATGGACTCAACAGCAGGTGTTAGAAAAATATCCCGCACTGACTTCGGAAAAGTTACGCGCTGCTTTGGCTGCTGCGGATTCCCACTTAGTCTCAGCCATCGCTAATCCAGAGTTACTAGAAATTATCGATCGAATTAGAGAATAATTTAAAATAGGGAAAACGCTTTCGGTTGAGGATGAAAAAAATCGAAATTTTAACCGCCTCACAGCCTTCTGGAATTCCCAATACTTTTTGCAATTGAGCAAGAAACCCCTAACCCACCCTCACCAATATCAATAGACCAGCACGCGGTAGTAACTTTAACAATGCCCTGTACGTTTGTAACAATCAAGGCTTGATTTGTGATACGGGGTTTGAACCCGCTTGGTTATGGCCTCTCAACCGTACCGTCCAACTTAACCCTGTTGGGGGTTGTGCTCGCTTCTATTGCATTGGCTACCAACTTGCTCAATCGATAAGTTCAGTATTCCAGTTTGCTTGCTGTATTTTAGTATCTAACTCCCTATACTGTCTAGACATTCGATCGATTTGCGTTTGCAGTTCACCAACGTCGATCGTACTAAAAAATTTGACTTCCGATCGAGTATAGCGGTCTTGCCTCAAAGCGCTTGCGTCAACTAAAGAATTGTAAATGCCGCGCTTAAGCGCGAGAGCATCTCTGTTAGCTAAAGCATCCGATAAAGTCAATCCATATTCCAGAGTTGTCAGCGAATTAGTCTTGTTAATTTTCTTAATTAAGTCTTCCAGTTCTTGCACCCCTGCATCTAATTCGCTAATTAGTGCTTGGGGATTTTCTGGAGGTTCTTCTCCTTCCTGTACTTTAGCACTTCTTATCAATCTGGCTCGCAGTTGTTCCATTCTTTTTTGACAGTCAGCTCTTAAAATTAAAGCTTCAGCTAGTTTCATAGTGTCTTGTCCTTCAGATCCGTGCCAATTTTAACTATATAAGTAGATTGCGATTTACCGTTGGGTGGGGGCGGGTTTACGAGATTGTCGATTATCGGCAATTATTGTCTGTGAACCCGCCCCTACAATACCGGGAATTAGATTGTAACGGAGCGCTCCAACTTGATATTACAGCCGCTTGAGACTAAGAAATAAGGTCGCAGCGTGCACCCTACATTTTACTTGTCATTCCTTACCGGCAGCGACGTATCCAGAATTTCCATCAACAATTCCAGCCGCGAAGGACGGCTCAACATCGGCACTAAATTCGGTAAGGAGTAATAATCACCCGCAAACGTAAAGGTTTCCACCGATACTTGTTTGTCCTTCAATTGCTTCTGGACATATTCGCACCAAGAACCAACTCGCACAATCACAACATCAGGAATTACCCCCAAACTGCGACAGTAATTCTGATAAGCATCTGCAAAATAAGGTGCAGCGTTTTCGCCTTCATCTGTTACCATAATGAATTGCTCGACAACCTGCTTTTTAATTCGCATTGCTTCCACCGCGCAACCGCAACTTGTGCCGCCGCCACCGCGAATGTGCTTGAAAGCCCGTTCCCAGTCTGTCAATTCGCTGCCGTTTGCTTGCACTGGATACGGCATCGTGTCAAAGGCATAAACGAACAGTGCAGCCTCGGAAATGCCGGAAATCAAAGCAGCCAGACGCTTCCCAACTTCGATCGCACTTTCCATCGAACCCGACTTGTCAATCAACAAACCGGTTGCTTTCGCAATCTTGCCGCGCTTCTTCACCTGTTCGTTTGTCACTGCTTCCAGCTTCGCCGCCGTTGCTGCGTCGAAGTTCGCGCCCGCGCCCGCAACACTCGCTTTGTAAGCCGAAACCCGATCGCACTTCGCCGCTTCATCCAGCTTGGAATCAATCAACTGCTTGACTTCCGGGTGATCCATCGCGCCGCGCGACTGAATCGATTTCAAATTGTTGATGACTTCCTGGGGCGACATCGAGTTAATCAGCGCCGCCAAAACTGTTGGCGTTAGCTGTCCGATCGCACCAACTGCGATCGTATACGGAATCTTGTACTCAACAATCAAATTCGCCTGTTCCGCAGGTGTCGCCGCCTTTGCTAACTGCTTCAAAACGAATGCCAGAGAGTCTTCCGGCGGATTGTCTTTAAACAGAATAGCATTAGCGCGATCGCTCGGCTTGACGTGCAGCGTTGCGTACAAATGCTTCATCGCCTTGCGGTTGCGGATGGCGGCGCGATCGAAAAACTGTGCATTCTTTTCCCGCGATTTCAGATAGCGAGTGACAGCAGTGCGCGCACTGCGGGGCACCTTATTCTGATGCTGTTTCATAAAGTCCACAATCCGCGAAACCTCGTAGGGAGGGAACTCTTGCAGCATCATAAAACCGGCATCTCGGTGTTCCGTCAGCGCCGAAGTTAGCAAATTTCCGGCAAAAACTTCCTTGTGATCGCGCACGTCGCCGTGGCGTTGATACCACACTGCTAAATGACCGTAAAAAATCGGATCTAATTCGATAATTAACTTGTGAATTTCTGCTACTTTTTCTAATTGGCGGTGAGGAGTTGTGAGGAGACTGTTGAGCATTTCCAAACGCAAATCGCGCTCTAATACATTCATATTCATTGCTGTCACCTAATATTTTGCACCTATCGCCTTAGTCCGCCAGGGATTGAAATCCCTGGCTCAAAGCTTAAGTCCTCTTAAGAGGACTGAAATGCGTGTTTAAAAATGTATTTTCGGTGATTAAAAACCAAGAAAAACAAATATCTTTAGTCCTCATAGCGAGGACTTTAGCTATTAGACAGGGATTTCAATCCCTGGCGGACTATTTCGGAGTCGAGTGACTTCAAATCTGGTTCAACCCAATTAATCCGAGCTTCCCAGGACATCAGGCGATCGCGCGTCTAGTAGCGAAATGGTAAAGTGCGATCGGCATATTTTGCAATCAAACCGTTAGCCAGATGTACGATCGAGTAATTGTGACTTTCATCGGCGAGATATCGGCCAACATTTTCTCATGGCTAATACCAATTTATTTTTGAGGACGGAAGTCTTCAATACAAACAGGATTACTTAATTATTATCCTGAATTAACCACAAGAGCTGATAGCGCCTCAAAAGTCACTTCGCGCAAGTTAAGAAAGCCATTTGCACATACGCAGGAGTTGAACCCGCGACCTTTTCTTTAAAGAGAAATGCTCTACCAATGAGCTAGTATGTAAGCTTCCTTTGTTGGGGCGCGAAGTGGAAATTTTAAGCGCCGGATAGATATAAAAAATTCAGCTATAAAAGGCAGCGCACAAGTCAGAGAAGCTTTAGCCTCGCGGCAAGTAGGAATTGAACCTACAATTCGATTTTAAGTCGAACGTATCCAGTTTGTAAGCTTCTTTTGTTAGGGTGCGCTGCCTAATACGTGCTTTAAGTGAATTTCTAGCCGTAAACGGCTTCTGGGCGAACAATTAAATCGCCACTGGGACGGCGATCGAGCACGTAAGAATCGAAGCGAGATCCCTTGACATCAAAATGATTTGCCAGACGTTCCTTAATAGCTTTGTCGCTCATTCCTGCCGCGATACCCAGTTGGTTTTCCGCCAGATCGTAGGAACGTCCTTCAAAACGAATGTGAACCATTACCGATACCTCCTAGAGCAATTTTTGATTTTGGATTAGTAGCTTATCTGCTCTCGACTTTGGCTTTTTGTGAGACGCGGGCAAATTGCCAGTATCGGTAAAGATTCACGAAATCTGATAATCTTTACTGAAAGAAGCGCCGTTCTAAATGATAAGCTTGTTTAATTTTGCGGATTTCCTCAGCCTTTTTGGTTGATTGAAATCTGGCTGAAATTTTCTGTTCTGAATCCGCATTAAATTCGTTGAAATTAGACTGATTTCGTACAACATCTGACTCGGATCGAGTCAATTTGTAACCGAACATTTTCGTATAAAGTAACAACATGACCATCGAGTCTATATTGCAAGACTTTCAAATTGATGTTCGTTGAAAATTTGAGCAATATTTAGTTGTCAAGGTTCAGAATTTGCACGAAAAATACAGGTTTTTGCTTGTCCTGCGCTTTCCATATTTATATGCTACATAAATACTACACAAGTGTCAAGGGGGTAGCAAAAGTTTTTTAGATAAAACTTACACGAGTGGCGAGAAACCGGGTTTTTTTACCAAAATATTTCGTTGCCACCCGCAGATTCGGTAAAAAACCCGGTTTCTTGGGTCAAAGGGCGATCGCAATCTGTAACATCGATCAAACATCCTTAACATAGGAAATGCTGTTGCGAATATTGTGGAAGCCAGCAGACTCGTAAAGTCGCATCGCACCTGATGAATTTGCAGCATCGACGCCGATAATAGCAGTAGCGACACCGGCAGCTTTCAGTCGATGCAAACCAGCCAGCAACATTGCTCGTCCCAATCCAATTTTGCGGAAGCCACGCCTAGTGCCGAGACAAGCAATCCAGCCTTCATTGCGCCCGGTACGATCGCACTCTTGCACACTAATCTCGCAGTAACAAAAACTGACAAATGTGCCGTCATCAGCAACAGCAATCAAGTCTAAATCATTTCTGTAATCGGGTTTAGCTAACTCGTGCTTAAATTTATCCACCGTTAAATCGTGATGATTCCAGTGATCGATAAATGACTGGTTGAACATTTCTACCCAAGCTGCCGCATCCTGTTCGCCGGGGAACTGAATGAGGGCAAAACCTTCGGGGAATTGCGGTTCTGGGATCGGTTCAGAGAGCGATCGCGCCATTCGGCAAAAATAGCGATCGGCCTTAAAACCGCAACTTGTCAGCACAGAAATGCGATCGCAATCCTCAGCGCGAGCATAGGTTCGCAGCTTCACGCGCCCGCCCCGCATTGCAGACACTTCGCGCATCCGCACTTCACCCCAGGCGATCTCGGCTGCTTCCACATCGCCTCCGCGCGCGTCGGGGTGAACGCGAAACCACAACCAACCGTCAATTACTTCCCCCGGTTCAGAAACGGACAACTGAGCAAAACCGATTAATTTTCCTTCCGCATCTTCCCAAAGGCGGATATCGCGGGCTACATCTAGGGACGGTTGGTTAAATTCTTGTTGTAATTCCGAGATGGAAGTGCCTTCATCGAGCCGATCGACTTCTTCGCAAGAATTGATTAAATGGGCGATCGCATCTAAATCGCGATCGCCCCCATAGCAGCGCGCCGAGAGATTTGCCATCATAGCTAATCACCATTCCCTGTTGTTATTCAGTTTCAAAATAGCTTGGGCGATCGCACTTTTATCGATCGGATGAGTCGATCGACATTAAAAATCCGACAACGCAAACACTCACAGTAATCCAACCGCTACCGCCATTGGCTGCTATCGTGAGCGCAAAATGAGTGGAAAACGACAAACTAGAGACAGTTTAAAGCCTCTAAGCCTTGTGAGTCGTATGTTATTTGGGATGGGAGTAGAAGGACTTGAACCTTCGACCTTGAGATTAAGAGTCACCTGCTCTAACCAACTGAGCTATACTCCCGCATCTAAGCTAGTATAACACAACCGTTTTGAAAAATCAACTATTTCTGTAAAAATTTGTGGCGATCGGTCTGACCTGACATCTTGCAGCAATATCAATAAGAGGATTTTTCGTGGGGTCGGGCGGGTTTATAGAACCTATTTGCAAGCTTTAAGGCTGTTGGCGAACCCGCCCCTACCGCTAATTGAGAATGGTGCAAGATATCAGTCTGACTCAACATTGAAACCGAGAAAATACCGCATACAATTTTTGTGTAATTCCTAGAAAATCATTTTGTAGTAAGGACTTCAGTCCTTTTTTGCCCGCAGTAATTGCAACAAATAAAGTCCTTAAGCTGTGGAGCATTTAAACCAGTAACGAGGCTAGTAGGGTGCGTCAGCTAGAACTTTTACGCTGAAACGGAAAACCTTAGATGCTGACGCACCTTACGCAAGTCCTTTAAATGCCGAACAGCTTATCGCTAATGCTTCACTCGATAATGAAGCAACATGAAACCGTTGCTGTAGATTTTGCGATCGGCAACTTCCAAATTGGTCGGCTCGATTGCACCGGAAAAAAGAGGAATTCCCGCTCCAATTACTACCGGATTTAACTTCACAATCATCTCGTCAATCTCAGAAAAAAGAGTTGCCGCTAAAGCCCCACCACCGCAGAGCCAGATGTCTTTACCCGTTTCCCTTTTCAATTCCTTAACCAATTCAACAGGATTGTCCGAAACAAGTTCAATATTCTCATCGGGACTGGCTTCCATAGTGCGCGAAAAGACATACTGCTTCAAGCTGGGATAAGGATTAGTTACACCAACATTTAGCCCTACCTCATAGGTTTTCCGTCCCATCAAAACCGCATCAAACTGCTTGTTTTCTGCACGAATGCCTCGTGCTTCCTGAAAGTGAGCCGGAAAAGTTTCAGGAAAGGAATCTAACAAATCAGCAAAATGCTCTCCGTCCATAGGGAAACAATCAAATGACCCATCTTCGCGAGCAATAAACCCATCAACTGTGCAAGCAACGTAATAGTTTAGTTTTCTCATCTTTCACGTTCATTTGGTACAACAATTTTACATCGTAAAAACCAGGACTTTTTTCATCAAAATCATCCGCAACGAAAGTAAAAATTCCTTTTTCACAGCCAAATTTACGGGACTTGAAGACCGCAGTCTTTTCATGCGACGTTTCTTTCAGTTTTTGGATTTCGTTTAAAAATTGAATATCCTTCAATAACAAAGACCACTGAATTAATTCTAATTTTATAACTTGAACTTTCATGGCTTTTATGTTGAATCAGTAGTAAATTTAGACTTATTATAAACCAATCCATCCACCGAGGAGGTACTGCCCCTCCTATCCCCGCGTTATCAGCACGGTGTCTCGCTTTTCGACTTCCGGTGGTTAAAAGGAAGATGAAGGAATCGAACCCTTACAGTTACCTGTACCCCAGTTTTCAAGACTGGTTGCCAACCATTTAGCGGCATCTTCCAAGGGGTGTCTGACGGGGATTGAACCCGCTAATAACTAGCTTCACGGGCTAGCGTCTCGACCGCTTCGACTTCAGACACCGTAAGTGGAGTCAAGGAGAATCGAACTCCTGACCTCTTGCGTGCAAAGCAAGCGCTCTACCAATTGAGCTATGACCCCTTATACTATTTTAGATTTTAGATTTTAGATTTTAGATTGGGGATGAGTTAGTGGATATGGGTTTGGAGATTCTCGACAGTTTAATTAGTTTTTTAAAGTGGTATTAAGTCGCCCATAACAAAATATTAGACGAATATTCAAGCTTCCAGATTGATTTGTGAAATCAATCTCAAATCCAAAATCCAAAATCTAAAATCTAAAATCGGTGTGGTGGATTGCGATCGGATTTGAACCGATATCTTTCTAACAGCCAGTTAGATGCTTTACCAATTAAGCTACGAACCCCAGACAGCAGGAGCGGTAGGACTTGAACCCACAACATTCGAGGTAGAAGCTCGACACTCTATCCAGTTGAGTTACACTCCCGTATTTTTTGTTAATTTGTGCGATTCCCTACGGGAATCGATCGTAATATAAAAAATTATCCATTCAAGGGAATCAACCTCCTTAAATTAAAGCAAAAACAACGAGAGTGGCAGGACTCGAACCCACAACATCCGCGTCCGTTAGCGAAGCGTGCGCGGTAGCGCATAGCGCGGCGCTCTATCCATTGAGCTACACTCCCATAAATTAGTAGTCCTGACAGGAGATTACCCCGCGTCTGCTTGTAAGGCAAACGCTCTACCATCGAAGCTCAGGACTACAAAAGCGGATGATGGGACTCGAACCCATGCGCTGAGAATGGCATACTCAGATGCTAGCCGCTACATGACATCCGCAAACCGATTTTAGATGTGAGATTTTGGATTTAACTGAGATGTTGCACCCTTGTCAATAAGCCTTTTATGAACAGGCTTTTCGGCCTGTTCCACAAAGAGTAGATTTTCTTGTGGAACAGGCCGAAAAGCCTGTTAAGCGAGAATGGTGCAAGATGTGAGATTTAACAAACCTCTCGTTTAACCAAGCGGATAACGAGGCTCGAACTCGTGCCTAGAGTTTGGAAGACTCGAATGCTACCGTTACACCATATCCGCAATTGTGGGGCTGGTGATAGGAATTGAACCTACAACCGACTGATTACAAATCAGTTGCTCTGCCTAATTGAGCTACACCAGCACAGCAGATGGCGAGATTTGAACTCGCAAAAAGGCTGTATGAAACCCTCATGTTGTTAATTACATCACACCTGCATTTTTGGTGGCGGGGGCAAGAATTGAACTTGCGGATTTGCAGCTTATGAGACTGCCAAGCCTACCCAGGCTACTTCACCCGCGATGTCACCAAATACCCCTGACTGGCATCGAACCAGCACTAACTAGATCCTAAATCTAGCGCCTCTACCGATTGGGCTACAGGGGCAAAATTGATTTTCGATTTGAGATTTTCGATTTGAGATTGAATAAAACCTCATACCCCTGACAGGCCTCGAACCTGCAAAAAACACTCGTTTTGAGCGAGTGATGTTTTCCAATTACATCACAGGGGTAAAGTCGGGATGGTTGGATTTGAACCAACGACTCCATGCTCCCAAAGCATGGCTTCTGGCCGCTGAATTACATCCCGTTCATGCTCCGGGTGAGACTCGAACTCACACTCAAAATAAAACAGATTTTAAGTCTGCCGCGTCTGCCAATTCCGCCACAGGAGCAAGTAGAAACTTAGTTGAAAATTTGGTACTCAGGAGTGAGATTTGAACTCACACAACACAATTTTTGAAATTGTGGCCTCTGCCAATTGGGCTACAGGAGTGTAATTGATCTGCTTTGGTAATAGCAGAACTGGGAAGGCAGGGGTCGAACCTGCATTTTGCCGCTTTCAAAGAGCGGTGCCATACCGATTAGGCGACTTCCCAATAATTGGGTACCGGGGTAGGCTTTGAACCTACAGAAACTCCTATTTCAGAGATAGGCGACTTTACCAATTTGTCTACCCGGCAATTAAAAAAATGGCTGCCCCAGTAGGACTCGAACCTACAACCTAGCGGTTAACAACCGCTTGCTCTACCATTGAGCTATAAGGCAACGCAATCCCCCAAGTCAGTATCGAACTGACGACCTCCTGCTCTTCAGACAAGCGCTCTACCAACTGAGCTATCGGGGGAAAACGGAGAAGGAGGGATTTGAACCCTCGACGGCTGTTAAACCGCTCTTTCTTAGCAGGAAAGCGCCTTAAGCCACTCGGCCACCTCTCCACACCGAGAACGGAGGGATTTGAACCCTCAATCTTCAGTTTTATTAACTGAGATGTTATCCGGCTACACCACGTTCTCAAGATTGCAACTGCGGATTAAATGCAGTTACAAATGGGCCGGGCTGGAATTGAACCAGCAACGCTTTAAGCTACTGTTTTACAGACAGCTACCCACGCCAATAGGAGGGCCGACCCAAGATAGAAATTTTGGTAGGTCGTCGAGGAATTGAACCTCGATCCATCCGCTTAAAAGGCGGCTGCAAAACCATTCTGCCAACGACCCACGAGAAGTGCTGACGGGAGTTGAACCCGCAATCACTTGGGTGAAAACCAAGCGGCTTAAACCATTTGCCTACAGCACTATCGATTTTAGATTTTAGATTTTAGATTTTGGATTGCTCTTTGAGATTTGAGATTGCTCCTGCGAATAAATAGGAACAGAGGTTAGGGCGGGATTTGAACCCGCGAAAATCGGTTTTGCAGACCGACGCTTTGAGCCACTCAGCCACCTAACCTGGGAGTCCCGACGAGGTTTGCACTCGCAATCTTCACGCCAGAGGGGGAGACGGCTTGACTTTTGCCTACGGGACTTTGACCCCGCCGAAAAACGGATACTTGCTTTCCGACAGGAGGTGTAGATTTTAGACCAAAGTTCCAATTCCCAGATTCTTCTCCTGTGGAGTAAATCTAAAATCTAAAATCTAAAATCTAAAATCGACTGACGGGAGTAACGAGACTTGAACTCGCAACCTTTCGCTCGACAGGCGACTGCTCTGACCGGTTGAGCTATACCCCCGCGAAAATGAACAATATTGTGTCCTTGAATTACTCAAGTTGGGACGGGGTGGCGGTTGATTCCGCGTACTACAACCCGATCGGGCTATTGTTGCCGGAGTCTACACCGCCAATGTCCACAATTATGTGACACGATTAACTTCCTATTCTGTTTTCAAGGTTCATATTGCTCGTGGGGTAAGGCTTTGAAGCTCTTTCCCCTTCGCCATACATTTATACTACGTTGCGTATTACAAGACTGTCAAGGGGGTAATACAACTTTTTTTGAAATTGGGTTTTTTAAAGGGGTGTCGATCGCTCCAACCAACCCTATGAATCCCCCAAAATCCTTATAAATCAAGAGATTTGGTGGCTAAACAGATGTTGTGGCGTAAGGTAAATCTGATGCGGAAACTGTACTACACTCCAATTTCTCTGAATTCTCGCCGTCGCGCGAGGTGGCACTTCTGGAAAATGCGATAATCAGCTTTTAGATATCAAATACTACAAATCAAACGTTGTCTGAATTGCCCTTAACTCCCGTGCCCGCAAGCCCAGAACCCGATCGCCCAAACCTCCCTCACTGGCTACACTCGTTGGATACCTGTCCAAGTACCAACAGTTGGGCGATCGCCCGCGCGGCCGGGCTCCACCACGGAGATGCAGTATTTACTAGGCGACAAACCAGCGGGCGCGGCCAACACGGGCGCACCTGGCACGCCCCAAGCGGTGTCTTGACTGTTAGTTTTGTACTCGACAACCTCAACCCCACTCTGTTGCCGGGACTCAGTTTAGCAGCGGGTTTAGCGGTGATTTACGCGATCGAAGATTTGGTTCCCGACTGTCGAGATATGCTGCGCCTGAAATGGCCAAACGATGTCTGGATCGATCGCCACAAATTAGCCGGAATTCTCTGCGAAGCCTCTTCGGGCAATGCTTTGGGTAAAACTCGCGCCGTTGTGGGAATTGGACTCAACCGCTGCGTAGATTTCGCGGCTGCGGGATTGGATGAAAGGGATCTCGGTAATGCGGTAAGCTTGCATTCTATTGCTAGTACAGTACCGGATGAACTGTGTTTGCTCGATCGACTGCGGCACTATTTACTCGAACTAGCCGATATGTTTTCTACCACAGACAAGCCAGCCTCCAAGTCCGGTTTAGCGCTACTTTTGCCGGAATTGCGCCGCCGCGATGCGTTGATTGGCTGCCCGGTGGCGATCGAACTTGCTTCGGAAACCATCTGCGGAGAAGCAGCGGGCATTGACGGATGCGGCCGCTTGTTAGTGTGTTTGGCGGGCGATCGAATACAAGCCTTTACCTCCGGGCGAGTTCGATTAATTCAAGAGGAAGAAGTCATTAGTCAGTAGTCAGTAGTCAGTAGTCAGTAGTCATTAGTCATATCCTGTCGATTACCCGCAATCAGGTAGGGGCGGGTTCACCAACAATACCTGCCAATAATTGACCATCTCAAAAACCCGCCCCGACCGGGATATTATGGTTAATCGATCGGACATGATATTAGTCAGTAGTCATTAGTCATTAGGGAAAATGCCCAATTAACAATTCCCAATTACCAATTACCAATTCCCAATTCCCCATTCCCAATTTTAATTGATCACCTCAAATACTACCAATCTGCTCAGCCACAGCGGTTGATTGGCCTCCACACCTTCGGGACGACCCTTAGTAGAAGCAACTTGTATTCTGTTGCCATTTATCCCTTGTCTAACCAAAATATTTTTCACATTTGTCGCCCTTTCCAGTGCCAACTTTTGATTTTCTACCGGAGTGCTTTTAAAATCGCTGTAGCCAACTATCCTTAAATTCTTCGTGCGATTTTTATCCATATATTCCTTGACTTTGCTAAGCTTTTGTGCTACGTCTTTCGCCTGCAAACTTGCCGAACCTGCACCGAAATACACGCGAACTGGCATTATTATCTTTGGTGGCGGTGGAGTTCCTATTATCACTGTATTTGTTACAGACTTCACCCCCGGAATTTTCTCAAAAGCTTGAGTTATTTTCTGAGCATCTGGCACTTTGCTTACCCTGCCTGCAATGGCGACTTTTCCCTCTGCATAGCGAGCGGAGATATTAATGCTTTCTACTTTATTCAAAAGAGCTGCTGTCCGCTTGACATCGGCTTCGACTAAAACCGGATCTGGAGGTACTTCAACGGCTATAATTTTATTTTCAATTCTTGATTGGGGAGCCGCTTGCTGAGCGATTTTTTCCGCTTTCGATCGCAGATTTTGATTCGGCACTCGTCCCGAAATCTCCAATACTCTATCTTTAACATCAGCCACGAGGCGATAAACGGATAAATCGGGAGCAGATTGTAATGCTAAATTTGTATCTGCTTCTAAGCTCGCTGCAACTGAGCTGCGGTATTGATGAATTCCCCAAGGTAGGCCAATTAAACCTAACGCTGCCAAACCGATCGTGGGTAAAATTGGACGTTTACGAGATTTAACTTTTACCTCTGTATCGATTAATTTTTGCAATTTCGAGTTTATTTCGGGTGGCACAGTGGCTGGATCGCCGTTAAATGACTGAATTTGAACTCCGTATTCTTGAACAATATTGTTGAATATCGATCGCATTTTATACTTAAACCACTGGCGGGTTTCTCCTTGCATCACTACTGCCAGATAACACGAACCCGCAACTTCCAATACTATGGTAGATGTGCCGTATTCTATAGCATCAATCTCTGCAATATTTCCTGACTGAGATATACAATCGTTGACAAAAGCCCGAATAGCAGTCAGCATCCCCGCTACCATATCTGATTCTAGCTGTTCGCGTTCAGACTTCTGCACTGCTGAAATTACTAAGCCCGATCCTGCTTGAATTAAAAAGACAGCTTTCACACTCAGTGGTGTTGTTTCTTTCATCAGCAATTCTGCTTCAGAAATGCCCTGCAATTTGGCTTTGATTTTGCGACTAATTCCCTCTGGACTTAAAGCTGATTCTAGTTTTTCATTAATCTCCCCCATCATCTCGGCGATGTATTTTAAAATCGTGCTGCCGATGATGGGATAAAGTGCATCCGACATTGCTTCTCGCTTGAGATGAATTTGCTGTTTGATAGCAGCGGCCATTTCCGGCGCGATCGCCATTGCAATTTCATCCGGCGATTCACTCATTCTGTGGCTGATTCCCACAGTCAGAGCCGGCGATATGGCTACTCCCATCGATTGTCTGTTTTCTCTGGTTTTCGTATTAATTATTTCATCAATTATCGGACTTATGGTTTCGACAAATGATTGTCTCGACTCATTAATGGTTTGGAGCATCATTTCGGGAAACATGATTTTAATTCGGGCGAGTAATTCTTCCCGATCGCCTCCCCATTCCGCATCAGTAATTTTGCGATCGAGTTCCCCTACTTTATCGTTGAGTCTGTAATTATAACTTACAACTTCATCTAACAATGGTAAAATAGATTCGATGACCGACTTTTGTAGTTGGGCGTGATGGCTAACCATCAGCTCGTCAATCAAAGGTTTCAGTAAATCTGTAAACAAGTCTGTGGATTCATAAATTCGGTGTTCGATCGCCACAATCTGTTGTTCGATCTTCCCCAGTCTTTGATCGATCCTTTTATTCTGAATGATGGCATCTACAGCCGGGGCGATCGCAGATTCTATCTCTAGCTTTGCTTCCCCGATGTTTCGGGACAGCATTTCTACAATCACTGGCATTATTCTTGCCATCAACCCTTCTATCTCGGCTAAAACTTGCTGCTGAACTTCAACAATCTTAGTTTCATTATTTAAAATTTGTGCTGCAATACCGCTGTTTTGAATAGCCGTGTTGACACCAGGTGCGATCGCCTCTCTCACCTCTAACTTTGTCTCCTCAATTTTCCGGTTCAGCGACTCAATCATTAACGGCATTAGCCTTGCCATTATATCTTCCGGCTGAGTTTTTTGCTGTCGTTGAAGATTATTTAGTCTACTTTCTACGTCGCTCAATTTGCCTTGAACTTCTCTTTGAAGAATTGCTGATTCTATCAAAGGTTGGATCGTCGCTGCTACTTGTAATTTTGATTCATCGATTTTCTGATTCAGCAAATCAGTTATTGCCGGCATTAGCATCGCCATTATCTCTTCAGGCTTCTGAGTTGGCGACTGTTGCGTAGCCAGTCGGCGTTCGATGATGCTCAATACTTTTTCTTCTATTTCTACCCAAGCTATTCTTACCTGTACTGAGGGGGCAACAGCTTCTACAACCTCTAATTTTAATTCACTAATTTTGCGGTTCAGTAAATCGCTAACTACTGGTACTAGCTGCTTGATTAAATCTTCCGGTTGCTGCTGGTAACGCTGCTGAATATTTGCAACTCTATCTTCAATTCTTACTACCTGTTCTTCAAGTCCGTTTTGATTGTGAATTACTTGATTGACTCTCGGTGCGATCGCCGAAGCTACCTCTAACTTAGACTCCTCTACCTTACGGTTTAGCAGATCTCCCACTACTGGCATCAGCCGTTGGATTAAGTGTTCTGTATTCGGCAGGGGTTGCTGGTTAAAGTTAGCAATTTGATTTTCCCAATCTGCTAATTTAGCCTCCAACTCGATGCGATTAATTTTATTATTGTTTGCGAGGTCGATCGCCTTTTTTAATTCCGACTTCAACTCCTCTAATTCTTCTCTCACCAACTCAGGAATTAACGGTTTCAGTAAAACCATCAACTCTTCTGGTTGAGACATCAGCTTCTCAAAATTTTCTAACCTTTGTTCCACGCTCAAAACATTACTGTAAAATTCCGGCAAATCCCTTTCAAACAGTAGTTGTTGCAACTGCTTAAACTGCTCAACTGCTTGTTCTAATTCTTCCTCCGACTGCCGATTATTTTTAGCTACCTTCCCGGCTATAGATAAATCTGGTTCCTCATTATTGTTTTCTCGTCTTTGAGAAGGTATCTCTTCATCGTTAGTTAATACTTCCGGTACAATACTCGGTGATTCGATCAGGAAAGACAATTGTTTGCGCCGATTCTCCTCATCCTCTAATCGCTGAACAGACTTTTCCGAAAGCGGTAATTTCAACTCGCTTGGCTCTTTTTTTGATTTCTTTAATAACTGAAATTCAGTCAATATGGTTAGCAATTCCTGAAGTTGCTCTCCAGCTTTAGAACTTGCCAGAGTTGCATCAGAAACCTCTTTTTCTGACTGATATATTTTGCCGGAATTATCATTAAATGCTGCCATACTGCGCTACCAAAAGGTGATTTTAACCGACCGAATAAAAATGCCAGCTTGCTTGCCGCCTCACCCCAGCGAAAATCAATAGGAATGACACAATTTTTCCGAGTGTCTGGCGTACTAAAGCTATCGCCCTATTTTAACTGCTGTTCTGCGACTAGCCAACTGGGCCGCCAACTGCAATGCTGCCTTCATGCTGGAGGCATCTGCAATCCCTTGACCTACAATATCAAAAGCTGTGCCGTGATCGGGAGATGTGCGGACAAAAGGCAAGCCAATTGTAGTGTTGACTGCTTTATCAAAAGCCATCAATTTTACTGGAATCAACCCCTGGTCGTGGTACATTGCCAAGTAACCGTCGTGAGCTTCCTTGGCTAAACCGTACCAAACTTTAGCCGGTTTTACCCACAGGGTATCGGGGGGGACTGGCCCGTCTAACTGCACTTGAGGAAAGCGATCGCGCTGCGTTTCCAACCAAGGTATCATCCAGTCTTGCTCTTCATTTCCCAGTTTGCCATTTTCGCCGCTGTGAGGATTTAAGCCAGAAATCGCAATTTTCGGTCTTTCCAGCCCAAAATCTTCCCGCAAACAGTCTATCAGTAATTCTAGTTTTTCACTCAGTAATTCTGGACTCAAAGCATCGGGGACTTGACGGAGGGAAATATGTGTGGTAGCGAGTAAAGTTACCAGCGTCCAGCCACTGTGGGGAGATGTGGCGGCAAACAGCATTCCGAACCGCTGCGATTTTGCCCTTTCTGCGAGGAGTTCTGTTTGTCCGGGATAATTGTAACCGGCAGCCTGCCAGCAAGTTTTGGAAATCGGGCCGGTCACGATCGCGGAGAATTCGCCGGCGATGGTACGGGCGATCGCACTTTCCATGTAAGCAAAGCTAGCCGCCCCGCTAGCTGCATTCCCGACACCGGGGACTATTTCGCCCCACTTGTTGTCTGGTTCAATATCAATAATATTTAATGTTTCGGGATTTGCCGCTTCTGCTGCGGGATTGGTCGATCGCAACTTATCGTAAGTTTGCTGCAAAACTCTCCTAGAACCTATAACCGTCACCTTCAAAGCAGCAGCGGGATCTGCCAATGCCTTGAGAATCACTTCCGGGCCAATTCCCGCCGGATCTCCCAGAGTTACAGCTAGTTTGGATTCCCGATCGAGACTCAAGGCAGTTTTCTCCAACAAAATACAGGAATTTCGGCACTGAAATTTTAGCATTCATGTACCGGGTTGACCCAAATTATATTATCTTTATCAGAAGATTGGGTTTAAAACCCCGTCTTTTTAGGACGGCTTTTTCCATTTTCAAGTAAAATAACACATTTATCTAAACAAATGAATATGGTACAATAAGCAGATCAGACAAGATTTAAAAACCTACCCCCGGACTGGGGGAAAGTCTACGCCCAAAACATTCACAGAGGAGATATGACTACACACCTATGTGCTTTTCGTGGTCAGCCTGGGAACCCTATTACTAGGGATATTAAGATCGAAATGTCTTAAGAATCCTCGTGCCTTCAGGGCGAGGAGTGTCAATTAATGCGATCGCCCAATTGAACAGATAAAATCATGAATCCTGAAATTTTCAATGCAGCCTTTTTGTCCTTTTCCCTAATTTTCGTGGGTATAGGTGGAGGCTTCCTCCTGCTCAAATTGCAAGGCGGCGAAGAATAAGTTTTTTTCAACCAATCCTTCAAAAGCCTTCTACCTTCTGCCTTCTAGAGTCTACTTGCTGCCGAAAGCAAGCCTTCTGGCGAATATCTCAAGCCTAAAATGAGAAAATTTCAGGTTTTTGTTAAGTTTTTATAAAAAACTTAACAAAAACCTGATACCATCTTATTGAAAGTTTAAGATTCATAATTAATCCCTAGATGACTTTATTGATTTTAGGTGCCACCGGCACTCTCGGCCGCCAAATAGCCCGCCGCGCCCTAGACGAGGGCTACCAGGTGCGCTGTTTAGTCAGAAGTTACAGAAAAGCTGCCTTTTTGAAAGAATGGGGCGCTGAACTCGTACCGGGGAACCTTTGCCAGCCAGACAGTCTGCCTCCGGCCCTAGAAGGCGTCACTGCTATCATCGATGCAGCAACAGCCAGTGCAGCCGATTCTGTCAGCATCAAAAGAGTAGACTGGGACGGAAAAGTATCGCTGATCCAAGCAGCAGCAGCAGCAGGCATCAAGCGTTACATATTCTTTTCCTTTCTCGACGCTGAGAAATATCCCCAAGTCCCCTTGTTGGAAATCAAGCGCTGTACCGAATTGTTCTTAGCAGAATCCGGTTTAGACTACACAATCTTGAGACCTTGCGGCTTTTTGCAAGGACTGCTGAGCCTGTATGCAATGCCGATTTTGGACAATCAGGCAGTCTGGCTGCCCAACAAGCCATCCGCCCTTGCCTACATGAACACTCAGGACGTTGCTAAATTTGCCGTCCGGGCCCTTTCCGTTCCCGAAACCGAGAAAAAAAGCTTTCCGGTGGTGGGAAATCGCGCTTGGGATGCTGACGAAATCGTGCGGTTGTGCGAACGGCTGTCAGGGAAGGAAGCCAAAATTACGCGCACCCCAGATGTCTTGTTGCAGGCTACTCGTAAATTAGCTACCTTCTTTCAGTGGAGTTGGAACGTAGCTGACAGATTGGCTTTTTCAGAAGTTTTGGCAGCCGGAAAACCCTTGAAAGCTCCGATGGATGATGTTTACAGTGTCTTCGGAATCGACCCTAAAGAAACTACTACTTTGGAGTCTTATCTCGAAGAATACTTTAATCTGATCATGAAGAAGCTCAAGGAAATAGAGTACGAGCAGCTTAAGACTAAAAAACGGAGTAAACAAAAAATGCCCTTTACATTTTAAAGTGCCGAAAGCTGGGATTATATACAACGACGTTAAACCTGTGGCTTGTCGCATCGCCGCAGAGTTAGAAGACAAGCTGACTGCCCGCGGCTGGGAGGTTTGCTCGGTTTCTGGTTCGGGAGGAATTCTGGGCTATTCTAGCCCCGATCGCCCCCTGTGCCACACTCAGATCGAACAACTCGTCCCCCCCGGTTTTGACAGCGACATGGAGTTTGCAGTGGTTTTGGGCGGCGACGGTACGGTGCTGTCGGCATTTCGCCAAGTCGCTCCCATCGGAGTGCCGCTGCTGACTGTCAATACCGGTCACATGGGCTTTTTGACAGAAACTTACCTGAACTTGCTGCCGCAAGCTTTGGAAAAGGTAATCGCTGGAGAATACGAAATAGAAGAAAGATCGATGCTGGCGGTGCGGTTGTTTCGAGAAAACGACTGCCTCTGGGAAGCCCTTTGTCTCAATGAAATGGTGCTGCACCGGGAACCGCTGACTTGTATGTGTCATTTTGAAGTGGCGATCGGGCAACACGCCTCTATTGACATTGCCGCAGATGGAGTCATCATCGCGACTCCCACAGGATCGACGGCTTACGCGCTGTCTGCCGGCGGGCCTGTGATCATTCCCGGAGTGCCGGTGTTGCAGTTGCTGCCTATTTGCCCGCATTCAATGGCTTCGCGGGCTTTGGTGTTTTCCAACACCGAGCCGATCAAGATTTTGCCGGCGAGTCCGACCCGCCTGGTAATGGTGGTAGATGGTAACGGCGGATGTTATGTTCTGCCCGAAGATTGGGTGCAAGTCGAGCGAGCTCCGTACCCAGCCCGCTTTATTCGGGTGCAATCTTTTGAGTTTTTCCACATTTTGCGGGAAAAATTGGGCTGGGGCTTGCCTCACATTGCTAAACCGAGTTCGGTTGAGTTGCCTTGATATTTGTTGGTAATAAGCGGAGGGCTAAAGTCCCGTCAATCGATTTTAGATTTTCGATTTTAGATTTTCGATTGACTTGCGCGAGATAAATGCGGGGGCTTGAGGATTTTCGATTTTCGATTTTGGATTGATTCCACGGATAAATCACGTGGCGGGTACCATCAAGAAATTCGTGGTCACTTCGGCTACGCTCAGTACGTCGCCTTTTAGGGCGGCTTTTTCTTTGTTTTTGGGCAGGATAAAGTTTGATCGGAATCTCCTACGGAATCCTTAATTCTCGATCGAGATTCCGAATCATCTCCAAACTCAGGCAGCGTTTATGATAGATGTATTCTCGTACTTCTGGGAGTTTAAACCATGTCTCTCGCTGAGTTAATACCTTTGGTGAACAATCTGAGCCAGTCAGACAAATTATCACTCTTCAAACTCCTAGCAGTGCAAATCCCAGACGCTGAACTACAAGTCATCTTTTCTGCATCAGAGTATCCGGTTCGATCGCTCTACGATGCAACGGAAGCGGCAAACATTATGATGCAGATGATTCGAGACGATCGAGAGGCATCTACTCATGCCTAGTTCGATCGAGTTTCCCTTTTCTGACGATGAAGCATTACCCACGATTCCCATCACTCTGATTCATGCAGGCTTTTCTGTCTCGGCGAATGCACTGCTAGATACTGGGTCTGCGGTCAATCTATTACCTTATGACATTGGTCTGCAATTGGGTGCAATTTGGGAGGAACAAACTGTCCGCTTGCCATTGGCTGGAAATCTGGCAACGGTTGAGGCGCGGGGTGTATTTGTAGATGTTCAAATTGGGAATCTGGAACCCGTTCGCCTAGCATTTGCTTGGGCACAAGCCTCTCAGGTTCCATTAATTCTCGGGCAAACCAACTTCTTTCGAGAATTTGATGTTTGTTTTGTGCGATCGCGATGCACGATCGAAATTATTCGCTTCTAATAAGCATCGATGCAGAACTCGGAGTTTTATTTAGCTTAACTCTCGATCGAGATTCCGAATCATCTCCAAAGTTAGGCAGAGTTTGCGAGATAACGGACGGCGGCTCACCGCACGGCGACTCACTTTGCGTCTAACTATAGAGTAACGATCCGTTCCGAGTGCAGCCGCTTGTTAGACATGGTGATGACTGATGAAGACTTTTTCTGTCTTCCAGTCTAATTTGTACCAACCATCATAATCCAAACGATTGTTTCATGAGAGCCGAAAGAATCTGTATAAGAACTCCTATTGTGACTGCACCACCTTTTTCATTCACAGTTGTCATAGCTTTCTTCCATTGATTTTCGTCTCGCGCTGTATCTAGAAAGTCGTGTCCAGCCATTGTCAGTCGATACCTTTAATTATAACATAGATTTTTTTTGCAAGAGGTCTAATATCTTTCTGTCGATCTCTAGAATAATAGACTGGATTGCAAAAAACCTTGACTCGTTTAGGACTCATGCCATTTTAAAGTTTATTCAATGATGCACATAAAATTTGAAGCCTTGAGAACACTCAGCCAACTTTTCTATAAGAATAACCGACTTTCTTAATGTGTTGATCGAAATACGACCCGTGTGAGCTAGCTGCCATTAAACCAGAATAAACCGACGAAGGAACCCCTGAATATTGATAGATACCACCATGAAGAAATGCAACTTCTAATACTTGTGTACTTAAGTCGTATCCAACTGATGCAAGATTCGATGACGATACTGGAGTTCTATTCATTGTGTTTCCTCATTTGCGTATCTGTCTAACGTCATGCGTGTCACCGGACGGCGATCATGTTTGCATCATAACCGAAAGCGTTCGCCTCCGTTCCGAGTGTACGCGCTTGTTAGATATTGGGTTGTACTGCACCTCTTATAATTTCCTCGATGCAATCTGCTTTCCATACTCTTCCAAGTTGTGCTTCAATCTGATTTTTTGGTGCAATACGCCCTGAATATATACCAATAAATGCAGCGTGAAAACGGCTGTGCCTATCTTTGTCGAAAATACTAACTGCTCTACGCTGATACTTTATGACAGGCGATCCCGACATTCCTGGGCGAGTTGCAGTATCAACATACAGCAATGGCAGGTTCTCTTGGTCGATTGCAGGCTCACTTGCGAGACTTGCAGATTTCCATATAGGGAAACGATATGTATCTGATATACCAAATGGAAATCCTAGAACGAATAGTTGTTCGCCAATCTCTAATCGCCAGTCATCGAAAGGGTCAACCTCGTTTACTGCGGCTAAGATATCAAAGGTGTTTGCATCACGATTATTGGGTATTGGCAACACTCCTACGTCTATCGAACTTCCTAATCTTGGGTGCTGATACCAAAGACAAGCGCCATCACTATCCGATAATTCATATGTGGATATTGCTGAAACCCCTAAGTTATCGACATCGTGCCCATGAACTCTGATTCTATTTGGTATGGCAAGCTGTGAATGCAATGGCTTATGAGATTCGGGGTGACGCCCAGAGAAATTGTGCCAGTTAGAGACGAGATATGTATTTCCTTGAAGAATGAAATAGAAAGCTGTTCCACAGGCAATATTTTCTTCATTAAACATCATTTCGATGAAAAAAGAAGCTGCACTAAATGGGTTTACCTCTATTACATTATCCAATTAATTGCATTCCTCCATTGGTAATCTAACTTATAATTATATCGCAGTTGCGATACAATACTGTATGTCGCCGAATAATACCGCAGATTGAGGATGTATGTCAACTCCTTCTTACTCCCCATCAGAATCTCCTTTCCTACAGCAAGTTCGTCGCACACTTCGGCTCAAACATATGAGCCGTCGTACCGAAAAAAGCTATCTTTATTAGATTTTAGATTACATTTACTTTCATAATAAGCGACATCCTCAAGATATGGGAGTTGAGGAAATTCGGGCTTATCTTTCCTATCTTGCTACTGACCGAAAAATCGCTGCTTCCACTCAAAATATTGTGTTTTTCGATGAGAATATGGGTGTCACACAAAATCATTGGTTTTCTTTACCCCATGCGTCCTTGCGAATGTCGTCTAGAGTGATATTTTTTCCTTCCCAGATTCCGGCTAGCTCAAAAAAGGATTGTTCTTGATTGGAGTCATCGTTTTTTTGTTCTATCGTTTTAGTTTGGCTGGCTTTAAATTCTATAAATTCGATAAATTCAATAACTTTATTGCGTTGTTCGGGGGAAAAGAGTTGGATTTTTTGAATTGCCATTTCTAGGGTTAACATGGGTTTTTCCTTGGTTGTTTTTGGTACTATTTTAACTATTTACACAAACATTTTTTTATTTACTAGCTTGTTGCATGGGTGCGCGATCGAAGCGTATCTATTGATTCTACCAATTTTGTGTAGGTCAAACTCGCGATCGAGCTTCCGAAGCATCTCCAAAGTCAGGCAGCGTTTGGGAGATAACGATAAAGTTGTGTGGCGGCAGACAGGTTAGAGCACCCACCGATAACCTCTGTTCCGTCCGCACCAACGCAGTGTTAGGCGGGCTTCAACAAATTAACTAAAAACCCAATAGAGCCTTTTGAACTTCCTCCGGTGAGACTAGAACTAGATTTTCAGTCGTGACAGGTTTGTACTGGTAACTCAACTGAATCTCTCCGCCAACAGCGCTTACAAGCCTAAGTTGGAGGTAGAAAGACGGATTTGGCCATACCGGCCCTTCAAGAACACCATAATCGTTTGTACCTTTAATTTTGTAAAAGGGTTTACTCATTTCTATCTATTTCCTATTTAATAGTTGTTCATATGGTGTAAATTTTGTTGCTCTAGCACTCGTCCCCTGGTTTACCAAACCGAGTTTTTCACAAATAATTTTATAAATCTTTGGAGGAAATCCCCCAGAAAACGGCCATTCTTTACCTCCATCTTCCATTATCACAATACCTGAGATATTTGGATACCTATAACCAAGTTTATGTTTTACAATATAGGCTGAGAGTTCCTTACTATTCTTAAATTTTAAAGGACGCATCTCTGCTAATAGTTGCTTCAACTCATCGTTCGGGTCGTTTAGTGGTGGATCAGGTTTTGGTGGTGGTGGAGGATCAGGTTTTGGTGGTGGTGGAGGATCAGGTTTTGGTGGTGGCGACGGTTTTGGTGGCTCAGACTCATTCTTTTGTTGCCCAGACTCATCAGCCTTCGTTTTCTTGTAAGGATTATTAGCTATTAGTCTTGCAATTGGATTTTGGAGTAAAGCTTCTGCCTCCCTGGGGCGCTCCTCCTTTGCCACTCTACGCTGACTCTCTAAGCGATCTCGCTCAACACTTAATTTATCTCTACAATCAACTCCAACCAACTTTATCGTTACATGGTCAAGCCAACTAGGTTTTGGAGAGCCTATATTTTTCCAGATCCTCTCTACTTTTTGGATCAAACCACATAATTCATTTGTGTAACTTTGAGGGATATCGTCTGCGTTTAGCCAAAGCTTACTAACTTGTTCGCCTTTTTCGGTGGTTTCAATTTCATACCAGAAATTGAATGTTTCAAAAGCTTCGCCACTGTCCAATTGTTGGGCTAATTCAGGATGTTTTCTCCTGATTTTTTTAATATGGAAAAAAACTTTTCCATCAGGATTAAAAAAAGTATGACCGACAAACCCAAATCCTCTATCAGGATTGTAGCCTTTGATACTGCCGAAGTCTATTGTCATAAAGCTAATTCTATTCACTACTTATAATTGTATCGCCGTTGCGGTACAATACTGAATATAATCGAATAATACCGCATATCGATGATGTCTGTCAACCCCTTCTTACTCCCCATCGGAATCTTCTTTTCTCGATCGAGTTCGCAGCACGATTCGACTCAATCACTTCAGGCGTCGCACTGAAACAAGCTATCTTTATTATATTTGAGATTAGACTCGATCGCACCCGATCGCATATTCCCTGAATTAATTGTACTAATTTAATATGGGATTTTTAACAGATTAGTTTAGAGAACAGATTTTAGTCCAAGACGATCGACGAATGGAATAAAGTCCCGATCGCAAAATAAGAGAAAGCCGCGATCGCCCCTAGACACGGGGCGATACCAACGTTTTCATACCAGAGAACGACGGGTTCAAATCACCTATTTCGACGGACTGAGTTCCACAGCATCGGTCTTTGCAGTTAACTCAACCTTTAGCGTAGAAGCTGCCTGCATCGCATGGGGACTGACTAACGAGAATTGTGCAGTCGGCTGCTGACAAGCCACCATTGTTTTCACGTGTTCCATTTCATCATCCCGAATGGCAACAAACACATCATAGAGATTGTCGATCGTTGGACGACGGAATACATTAGCACTGCTTGTTTGAAACTCCTCAAACATATACAAATCGCCATCTCGATAGTATTGGATAGCGACATCTGGTGCGGGCTGTTGCTTGAGAGCTTCAGCTTCGGCATTGAGGAACTTGTCGTAGCTGGCATAGGCGTGTCCCTCTACAAGTTCCATGAAGTTGTAGGCAGATTTGGACGACACCATGTAGACCAAAATGATAATCCAGTAGTAAATGAGTGCAGTGGCTCGTGCTAGAAGGCGATCGACCCAAAAGCTCGATCCTCCCAGTGATTCCATAATCAACAGATGATGTAGTTCATTCCACGACTCCGAAAAGTGGATTTTTAACCAATCAGCCTTCCGCCACCAGCCCAAGGTTTCATAGAGGTGAAGTACCGATAGATAAGAGAAATAAGGAACACGAGCCACGGTTTCTAGCACATAAAACCGAGGATAAGGGCGATCGGCATAGACGATATTGATCACAAAAACGAGAATACCAACTAAGAAACGAATCACTGACTGAATCCTCAATAAATACCAAAGATAATTTGAACAATTGAGCAACTAATGACTGACAACCGGAGTCTCAGCCGCAATGGTTTCGAGGGGTTGGGCTTGAGTAGGCTGTTGGAAAATAGCCACGATCGCTTTAATCACGCAAAAGACGAGGATCAATGCACCAACCGAGAAGACGATATCCCCAGGGATGCGTAGCCAAACTGTCCACTGCATCCAGGCAGAACCAATGACTTCAGCACTGCGAGCGTACCAAGTGCCATGATTAACGGATTGCACCAATTGATAAAAACCATTAGGAATCAGTCCTAAAACCATCATCATGCCTAGACCAACATTGATCCACCAGAAGGATAAATTGAAGTTTTTCTCATCCCAAGCGCGATCGGGAGTGATTTCACGCAAGGCAAAGAGCATGAGGGCGATCGCCAGGGAGCCATACACACCGAAGAGTGCAGAGTGAGCGTGAATTGGGGTTGTGTTTAGTCCTTGGGAATAATAGAGAACGATCGGTGGATTGATTAAGAAACCAAAGACACCTGCGCCAATTAAGTTCCAAAAAGCAGTGGCAATAAAGAATTTTAGTGGTACTCGATAAAATCCTTGCGCTTCTTGGGATAGCTTCATCGACTTCACCACTTCAAAGCCAATTAAGGTCAAGGGAACGACTTCTAAGGCTGAAGCAACGGAACCCATCGACGTAATGAATACAGGTGTTCCTGCAAAGTAGAGATGGTGTAACGTGCCGATTACGCCACTACCGAGATAGAGAATTGTCGTCATGTAGGTGGCTCTCAGGGCGGAGGAGCGCTTTAGGAAGCCCAATTCGCTACATAGATAGGCGATCGCTACCGTCGCAAATACCTCAAAGAAACCTTCTACCCAAAGATGCACAACCCACCAACGCCAATATTCAGCAATGCTCAAATGGGTGTGATTGTTGTACATCAACCCTGACGCATAGAACAGGGGAATCGTAATCGCACTGTAGAGAAAGAAGTGATTCAGTCCCGTTTTATCGCCTTCCGCCTTGAGTGCAGGCTTGAGGGCGCGGTACATCAGCCAGAGCCAAAACACCATGCCACCAATCAGCAATAATTGCCAGAGGCGACCAAGTTCTACATATTCATAGCCCTGATGTCCAAACCAGAAACTATTGTCACCGCCGATAATGCCTTGGACACTAGCCCAAGATCCGATTAAGGAACCAACAACAACGACAGTCAAAGCCACTAACAAACCGCCATTGCCCCAAGCTTGCAACTTCGGCTCATGTTTACCAAACCTTGGCGCGAAATATAGCCCTGCGGCGAGCCAACAGGTGGCAATCCAAAATACTGCTAGCTGTAAATGCCAAGTCCGCGAGGCGGCATAGGGTAAATATTGCTGAAGTGGCACACCATAGAAGCCGTCGCCTTCTACAGCGTAATGGGCTGTGACCATTCCCATCAACATTTGCACCAAAAACAAAGTCATAGCAACCCCAAAGAAGAGGGTAGTGACTTTTTGGCTCGGTGTGGCAATCCGAATCAGGGGGCGATGGGCGACAGCGATTACTTCTTCGCTATCTTCTTGGGTGATGTAAACAAACAGAAATATACCGATCGCCGCAATCAGCACAATCACCGACACAATTGACCAGATCAAGAATTGAGCCGGAGCCTGATTGCCAATCAAGTCATCGTGGGGAAAGTTGGCGGTATAGGAAAATGGTGCATTCGGGCGATCGGCAGATGCTGCCCAAGCCGTCCAACTAAAGAAAGCGGTGACATTGCGGATTTGCGTGTCGTCAGTAAACCAACCGCTAGGAATGGAATGAATCTTGGAGCCTTGGGATAGCAAAGTTTTATAGCTATCAAAAACCTTGCTTAGTCCCTTAGTTTGAGCAGCCGTGAGGGTTAAAGCGCCTGTCTCTGACGCATAGCGATTAGTTTTAAATTCTTGCTGTACCTGCGCTTGGAGAGTAGCGCGATCGACTTCTGATAGTGCCTGTAAATCTGCTTCACTAAAATCAGGATTGCCATTATGCAAAATTCCTGCCGTTGCTAAGCCCCAACGGTGTAAAACATCGGCAGTCCAGTCGGGTGCTAAATAACTGCCATGCCCCCAAATACTACCAATATGTTGCCCCCCACGACCTAGATAGGTTACTTGCCCAGCTTGAATATTCGCTTGAGTCAGAATGATTTCCTGTTGTGGAGAAACCACTGTCGCGGGAATCGGTGGTGCATTTTTATAAATCGCCGATCCTGCAAAGATCAGCACTGAAAAAGTGACGATGCAAATTAGCACAAGCCAAGCGGGTAGGCTAATTTGACGGGGACGAGCGCGGGCTGTCACCACTTTGTCAAAGGTTGGGTTTGCCATAAAGCCATAAATTCGGTTTTAAAGTACCTATGACATACCATAGGAGAATAGAACCTAATAATGCTTTGACTTAAGTCAAAAAGAACCTTAAAAAATGCTCAAGTACGTTTATATTGTCTAGCTCGGCGCTTTGTTCCAACCATCCTCACTACCCTAAACGATGTTAAATAGAGTCGATTTGAGCAACTGGTTACAAAACATTCTAATTTTTCAAGGATTATCAGCAGAGCAACTGATTCCTTTAGCTCAGATCGCTCAACTGCAAACCTTTGGAAAAGATGAGACAATTTTCCATCAGGGCAGTGAAGCAACTGGGTTTTTCATTGTCCAAGCTGGTCGTGTTAAGGTATTTAAGACTGCATCCAATGGGAAAGAACACATTTTACATTTATTAAAAAGAGGCGATTACTTTGCCGAAGTTGCCACCTTTGATGGCAAAGCTTTTCCAGCTTCTGCGATCGCATTGGAATCCACAGAATTAATCTTCTTCCCTCGGTTAGCTTTTCTGGATTTACTTCATCAATATCCTGCGCTCGCCATCAATATGCTGACAAGTTTGGCAACCCGTTCGCGTAAATTGGCACAGATGGTGGAAGATCTGTCGTTTAAAGAAGTGCCACAAAGATTAGCGGCTTATTTATTAGATTTGAGCGGTCGCGCTAATGGTGATCAAGTTATTAATCTAGATGTTACTAAAACTCAGCTAGCTGCTATTTTAGGGACGATTTCTGCTACCCTTTCTAGGGCATTCTCGCATCTCCACGATAAAGGATTAATTACGATCAATGGTTCTCAGATTGAGTTATTGGATCGCGAGCGGCTACAAGCGTTGAGTCAGAATGTAGAGTTGGGCGATCGCTTTTAGATCATGAATTTTGGAGTTTAGGTCACGGAAAAGTTATTCCACATGGGATTTATGATTTTCAACAAAACATAGGATATATAACATTATGAAACAGTAAATATGCCAGTGAATTGGCGTGTGAGGCTTTAAAAGATTGGTGGAATAATCATGGAAAAACTACCTACCCTAACGCTAATTCGATTCGGTGTATTATGATAAAGCAAGCAGCGATAAATTCTCGTCTTCACAAAATAATTTGATCGCGTTAAAGTTCCGACGTAGCAAATTTTCAATTTGCAATGTCGAACAGTTTCCAAGGCGAAGCCAAATAACTTTCGGTGGATTCCCAAATACTAAGCTCAGGTCGTGCATATCCGCGTCTTTCGAGACAATCATCAAATTATTTCTTTTGCATAATCCCAAACTATTGGGTCGATCGTTGCTTTCATTCCCACATCAAAGGACGTGAAGCGAATTTGGGAAAAGATCGCTCAAACGATTCGGCAACTTGGGCGACAAATTTTCATCAAAAAGTAATTTCATGCCGATAAGGTCGCGGTCATAAACCGACGCTCGCGGTCAGCAGCATAAGCTATGCAGGCTTTTAAATCTTCTCGCGTCAAATCGGGAAAATCGCCCTTTAATTTCTGCTTCGGTCATCTCGGAAGCCAGGTACTCAAGCACTTCATAAACCGTAATTCGCAAGCCGCGTACACAAGGCTTACCACCGCGTTTATTTGCTTCGATCGTGATGTGGTTTCGGTAGTTCATAGTTGGAATTTTTGAGAATCTCCTCGTTTGAGGTTTGGCGAAAAGATTAGATATACTAGCTTGTTACATGGGTGCGCGATCGAATAATTGTATTGCAGTTGCGGTACAATACTGGATATAATCGAGTAATACCGCAGCTCGATAGTGTATGTCAATCCCTTCTTAATTATATTTTAGATTAGAGTCATCGCACACCCTCGGCGATCGCCAGAACCAAAACATTCATCAGAACTTCTTCACGCACGAATAACTGTAACGGTTCGCCCCATTGGTGTCAGATGAATTTCAGTATTCAGTCGTTCTTCTAATTCGATCGCATTCTCGCGTCGATCGAATATCACCAACCACCCTTCATCTTCTCCCAATCGAGCCAAATATCCATCTAACTGTTCCAACCCTTTACTCAACGGATCGACTTTCCGAGTTCGCCAAACCTTCAGTTCAATTCCCAACGTTACCTCACCATAACGCAAACATAAATCCATTCTGTCGCGTCCGATCGCATATTCCCTCTCCAACGTTCCCCCACCATTAATTACCCGATGCAGAAACGCCATCAACACTAAATGCGGGGCAATTTCGGGATAAGATGCACTTTTGAGTAACGGTTCGCCATGCTGTAGCCAAAATTCCAGAAAAGTTTTGAGTAACGCTTGCGTGTCTAATTTGCCGACCTGAGTCAACCAACTCGGTGCAATTTGGGGCAGAGAAGCCATTGGCGTTACGGTGAGCACGCGGGGCAAAACTTCCCGATAAATTGGGTTAGCGATCGTCAATCCACCCTGAACATCCATCTTACACAAACCCAAATCGATTAAAAACTGAATATCATCATTGGGGATATTGCCCAGTTCCAAACCCGCCAACATCGGCTCGATAATGGCTTTGACTCGGTTTTCTCTGAGTCGTTCTGCCAAGCTATCCAAATGCGTATCTTGCCGTTTTATTAAAATTTCTTTAGCTGAGAAAATATGTTGTGGTGTAATTTCTATAGATTCATCGGTAACTAATTCTTCTACAATTTCCTTAGCTAAAGCATTCACTAACCAAGGTTGTCCCTGAGTCAGTTCAAAAGCTAAGGCTACGGCTTCAGGTGTAAAAACTTGTCCGGTATCTTGGGTATGTTGCGCGTAGAGTTCCGCGACTTCTGAGGCATTAAAATCTCTGAGAGTAATCGATCGCACTTTAATATTAAACGGACTCGATGTATGGAGTCGATCGCTTCCCCCCGCAGCCACTTTGTAATCGCGAACATCCCGCAAACCAATTAAACCCACCGATTGCGGAAACGCTTTCGGGCGATTGGGATAACCATCGCGCAGTTGTCGCAGCATAGAAATCAACGCTTGGTCTTGTAGTGCGTCAATTTCATCGATGAAAATCACCAAAGGACGAGGAGAAGATTGTGCCCACAGGCTGAGTACATCGCCGATTTGCTGTCCCGGTTCCGACGAGGGCCAAGCAGGCGGCTGCAATTCTGGGGGAAGTCGAATCGAAATCGCCCGTCGCCAAGCACCGAGAATGGCATCCTCTGCACCCGCGATGTCTTGACTGAAGGGTGCGCCCACTTCAACTGACAGCATCACGGCGGTGTATTGTCCGCTTTCGGTGAGTTGTTTGGCTAACGCCAGCATAGCGGTGGTTTTCCCCACTTGCCGGGGTGCATGGATGACGAAATAGTTGCGTTGAGCGATTAACCTTTCTAAGCTGGGTAAGCGTACCGTGGGCGACAATGCGTAATGAATGTCTTCTTGGCATGGGCCAGCAGTATTGAACCAACGTGGCATAGGTCAACTGGGGCGAATGGGGCTGCTCTCAGTTTACTGTACTGTTATTGGAATGGCGTTCTAGTTGTTAAGCGGGGGTTTGTACAGACTCTCGGTACCCGATGAAACTCTCTATGAGCGAAATTCGTGCTCGATTCTTGATTCAAAAGACCTCTTGCAAAAATAATTAGGACGGGCTCTCCGGCCCATCCCACAAGAAAAAATAAATCTTGTGGGATGGGCCGGAGAGCCCGTCCCATCAATAGATGAAAAGGATTTTTTGCAAGAGGTCTAAAGAACCGAAGAAATCCAACTGCCAACTGCCAAAGTTTTATTCTTCCACGCGATAGCCCAATTCTGCCAAACGAGTACGCGACTGCCGCCACTTCGGCTGCACCTTGACAAATAACTCCAAATATACTTTGCCTTCAATTAACTTTTGAATCTGTTCCCGGGCCGCACTGCCGATCGACTTGAGCATACTGCCGCTTTTACCGATTAAAATACCTTTTTGGGAATCCCGTTCGACGTGAATTGTCGCCAGAATCCGCGTAATTTTCGCTTCTTCTTGAACTATGTCGATCGCGATTGCTACAGAATGCGGCACTTCTTCCCGCGTCAGCAGCAAAATCTGTTCCCGAATCAATTCGCCCATAATAAAGCGTTCCGGCTGGTCAGTCACCAAATCTGGCGGATAATAGTAAGGCCCAACCTCCAAATGTTCGATTAACAATTGTTGCAGCGACTCGACACCCTCGCCCGTGAGAGCGGAAAATTTCACTACAGGCCACTCAGGATTGACAATTTGCTCGTAAGTTCGATCGATCAACACAGAATCCTCCGGTTGTTCGTCCAACTTATTCATCCCAAAAATCACCGGAACTTTGCAATTGCTGAGAATTTCGATAATATATCGATCGCCCCCTCCCGATTCCACCGAACCATCCACCACAAATAGCACGACATCCACCGACTGAATCGCTGTGCGGGCATTCTGCACCAAAACCTTGCCCAATTCGTGATGTGGCTTGTGAATTCCGGGAGTATCTACAAAAATAATTTGTGCTTCCGGTGTCGTTAGGATGCCTCGCAGCCTGTTACGCGTCGTCTGAGACACCGGCGAAGTAATCGCAATTTTCTGTCCCACCAACTGATTCATCAGCGTTGATTTTCCGACATTCGGGCGTCCGACAATACCCACAAAGCCGGATTTGTAACCCGCCGGAGCCGCGGGAACACCCATAATGCCCGATACGTCGATAAATTTACTATCTTCCACTAAAATCACCTATTTTCAAGCCCCTTCTCTGTCTATTGTCGCCTGAAAATACTCAAACGCCCATCGATGCACTGTAGCATCTTTCTCGCCCTGGTATAGCGCGCCACACTCAAACCTCGATCGAGCCACAAACCAGTGTTAAAACAGGATACGCGATCGGCAAAACTTGATATCTGAGACAAAATTTGATAAAGTTCCAATGACATCGCTCAAAAATGAATCATTCTGGTAAAACCGACTCCCCAATGCTGTAACAACTTCAGATGTGTAAATATCTAACTCAACTGAAACTTTTCTACAGTTGGTCAGGCCAACCAGTTTTAACATTTTTGAGAATGTTTGGTAATAAATTAGGTAAGTTGAACTCAAACTCAAAAGCTCAATATCATCAGGCGCTTTCTCAATAAAAGCTAGTGTATTTTGAGCATACCTAAATTAGTGCTAATCGTCATAAAGTTGAGGAGATGAATCGAATGAAATCGAAATTATTTTGGAGTGTCTGCACCGTTTTGGTAGCAAGCTTGCCTGTTCCCGCCTTAGCTCAAACAAGCCCTCCCACCAGCCCTCAAGCAGGTATTGACTACAAGGGTGGATCGAAGAAATACCAGTTAGTACCGGGCAGAATCCAGGACAGAACCTTGCCCAGAGCCTTTGATTTTCCAATTATTACCAATGTTGGTACTGACACTAGCATCACCTCGGATTTCCTAATTACCGATCAGTTTCGCGCCCCAGCGGGTCGTACAGAATACACCGGAGCTCTCACCGCCTGGGCAGCATCAATCAGAGAATGTCTGGCAAAACAACCACTCTTGATTCGAGCCAGCACCAAGAACCCGATTCAGATTAATGGTAGAGTAGGCACGATTGTCAGAAACGCAAATAACCGTGCAGTTTGCAAATAAGCCAGCAATATCACAGGGGCTAAATTGACCGTAATTGCTGTAAGGGCGGGTTCACCAATATCTCCCATGCAAGCATCGATACAGTAAACCCGTCACCGCAGCGATATTGGGGTCAATCGAAGCCAGTTGATATAACTTCCGCTATCTAAAGATAAAAACTAGAGAGTGTTTTTGAACAAAAAGAGCAATAGGAAACCTATTGCTCTTTTTGTTGGCGAAATTTCAATTAATATCTATTAGGACTTATATGATATCGGCTGAAACGACATCATATAAGAGGTTTGTAGTGAGGAATGCAAGTCCTTATCAAAGTTTAAGGACTTGCATTCCTCACTGCAAACGAGATAATTAGGCAGAAACCAGCTTGTTTCCCAAAAATCCCGTGGAACCGGAGGGATATGGATTTTAACACCCGGTTTATGAAAGTTTGTCTGCGTAATTCACGATTTAGTAGCGCAAAATTCATGTGTACTCAGTAAAATTTCGCCATAATCAGGAATCCAAGCTAGCCACTGTTCTTCCGAAGATTCACACAACAGCCACGCTTCGTCAAAGCTGAATGCCGTTGGCGGGTTGAACAATTTAACCCACATAGAAGGAGTCAATTTTGGTGCAGGTACGGCGCAGCCAAATTTTTCCCAGTCGCGGACATTGGCGAAGCTTCCGGGCGTTGGTTGGGATTGCCAAGTACGAATATCTGTTTGCAGTTTCATCACAACTCCTTTTGGGCTAAGACTCTGAACCAGGTCGGGGTTGCAACAACCCAGAGCGCCGGCGCAGATAAACTTTGATTATGTAGTCTATGTTACGGAATTATCTAGGCGAATGTGTAAGGTTGTAGCAAAAATTTACAATCGAGAGGAAAAAACGGGCTCAAAGCTGAAAAGGTCGATCGGCTAAGCTGTTTAGCATTTAAACTGCGTATTTCAGAGCCTGAAACCCTTTACTGGCATAGATAGCCTCTGAGATTTAAATGGTGAACAGCTTATTGTTGCGCTCGGCAACGATCGCCTACCATAGCAAACAACATCTGATTTATTCCAAAAATTCCCACATGAACCAAACTGCAAAATCCCAGTGGAAAACTCTAGATCGCTTTGTAGAGATCAACTCTCATTGGGTAAAACTAATCGCGGAACATCTCGAAACAACCGAAGGAAAAACAGTAGAATATTGGCGAGTAGAAAGAGCAGATTCAGTTGTGATCTTGACAATTCAAGCTGACAAATTGCTGTTTCCCTCACCGATGTATCGCCCCGGCGTGGCAGAAGCAACCTTGGATTTTCCCGGCGGTCGCGTACCAGCCGAAGCCACGCCAGCAGCAGCCGTTCCAGCTATAATCAAGAAAGAATTAGGCGTGACAGAAAGTGCGATCGCCCGCCTCGAACCGATTAACAATATCGGCTGGGCGATAAACAGCTCATTCTCCAATCAAAAACTCTACGGTTTTGTTGCAGAATTGCACCCGACAGCAACAGTAAACCCCGAATTTATCGGTGCTGAATATCCTGTCACCCCAGACGGAATTCGCGACTTGCTCAAAAAATTAACTTGCCTCCAATGTCGAGCCTTACTGCTAGAATGGCAAAACCAAGACAATTTTAGATTTTAGATTTTAGATTTTAGATTTTGGATTGTCCCGCGACGCTAGCCAATTGACGATTTATTAAAACCAAAATCACCGGAACTAATCATGCCTCTCAATAATGAAGTTGCTGTCGAATGCCTCGACGTGACATATCGCCTCAACCGCAGGCATTTAGTAGACAAACTCAATTTCAAAGTGCTGCAAGGAGAAGTTTTAGTATTGCTGGGACGCAGCGGGAGTGGCAAAACTACTACCATGAAATTGATTAACAATTTACTAACGCCAAGCAGCGGCGAAGTTCTTGTCATGGGAAAACCGACAACTCAATGGAACCCAATTCAACTGCGCCGAAAAATTGGTTATGTCATTCAAGAAATTGGTTTGTTTCCCCATTTTACCGTCGAGCAAAACGTCGGTTTAGTGCCAAGATTAGAAGGTTGGGAGGGCGATCGTATTCAATCTCGCGTCCGCCAACTGTTAGAATTAGTCAACCTCGACCCCCAGCACTTCGCCAAACGCTATCCGCATCAGTTATCCGGCGGACAGCGGCAGCGGGTAGGCGTCGCCAGAGCACTGGCGGCTGACCCTCCGATATTGTTAATGGATGAACCGTTTGGTGCTTTAGACCCGATTACTCGTCTGGAATTGCAGCGGGAATTCGGTCAATTACAGCAGCAACTTGGCAAAACTGTGATTTTTGTGACTCACGGCATTCAAGAAGCTTTTTTGTTAGCTTCTAGAATTGGTTTGATGCAAGATGGACGGTTGATTGAATTGGCAACACCTGATGATTTTCTCAAATCTCAGCATCCAGAAGCGGGGGCATTTCTTGAATGTTTGCAAGTAGCTAAATTTGAATAATTTAGCAAAAATTTGATAATATAGTTTTAGTAACTAAGCTGATAATCAAACGATGCACAGTCTTTACGAGACAGACTTCTATGCTTGGACGCAAGAACAAGCCAAGTTACTTCGCAAGTGTCAGTGGAGTCAACTTGACTTGCCAAATTTAATTGAGGAGATTGAATCTTTGGGCAAACAGGAACGTCAAGAACTTAGAAATCGTTTGAGCATTTTGCTGGGACATTTGCTGAAGTGGCAATATCAGCCCCAGCAGCGGAGTCGTAGCTGGTTGTCTACAATTCGAGTGCAGCGGCGGGACACTCAGAGACTGATACAAGATAACCCAAGTCTGAAACCTTACTTGCAAGAAGCTTTCCAAGAAGCTTATCAAAACGGTAGAGATTTGGCAGTAGGAGAAACCGATTTGCCTCTCAAAACATTTCCTCAAAATTGCCTTTACAGCTTAGAGGAAATTTTGGACTCTCGCTTCTATCCTGGTGAACCAAGTCCTGAAATAGAAAATGATTTATAAGGTTGACAGCAATCAGCAAGAACCAATTACCTAATGATAATTTTTATCAACCGCTATGGCGCTGAGATAATTCAGCGCGCCAGTGAACACTTATATTTAGTAACTGTTGCAATTTTTATCGCTATTATTGTGGGGATGCCCCTGGGAATTTTAGCCACGAGAAAACCTAAATTGAAAAAGCCAATTTTGGGATTTGCTAATATTATGCAAACAATTCCCAGTTTAGCTTTGTTTGGCTTGCTAATCCCGGTGCCGGTAGTGGGTGGAATAGGCGATCGCACGGCAATTATCGCCCTCACTCTGTATTCTTTACTGCCTATTATCCGCAATACTTATACTGGGATTGTCGGCGTCGATCCAGCGATTACGGAAGCGGGAAGAGGCATGGGGATGACTGATATGCAACTGTTATGGCAAGTGGAAATTCCCCTGGCGCTGGGCGTGATTCTGGCGGGGGTGCGAGTTGCTGCGGTAATTGCGATCGGACTCGCTACAATCGCCGCTGCAATTGGTGCCGGCGGCTTGGGGGTGTTTATTTTCCGGGGCGTTGCTACCGTCAACAATCAGTTACTTTTGGCTGGGGCAATTCCGGCCGCTTTAATGGCATTAGTTGCGGATTTTGGGCTGGGTTTGGTAGAAGCGCGCCTCTCGAAAAGTACCTTAAAAACTATTAATGAGGAGTAAAATCCTGACTACCTTCCGTCAGCGTTGTCACTCTCTGCGAACCAGAAGCATTCGCAGGATTCGCTATCAGATTGCGGATTTCATTTGAGCGTTCAATGTACTCTCGATCGCTCAAAACAGCTTGGCTTCCCTCCAGGGAAATAGCATCGGCCAAATCGATCCAAGAACGGCAACCGCCGTATTCAGGAGTGTAGGGAATTTCGCGGATTTCTGCAAGGCGATAAGCCCGCAGCAATAAAATATAAATTGGCTGAGTTTGTTTCCATTTCAGGCGATCGCTTACAAATTTTTCATTCCAAATATGGTACGGAAATAGCGCAGTAATTGCCGGTTCCCAAGCTACCAAAAAAACATCAGTAATCTCCGCCCAACTGCCAATTCTAATAACTTCAGGATGCCAACCAGATTCAACTTTCTGGACTTGATGTGCAAACTCCGGCTTTAATAAATCCGGCTGTTGGTGTTCAAAAGTTGGATACAGCAAAACCTGTTTTTCAGTGACATTGAACTGTCCTGCTTGCTCGCGAATTCCCCCCTTCCGCAACAGCACAATGGTTTGACCTTGTTCCAAAGCATTAACTGCTACATTCCATTCTTTCAGCGCCCTAGTAGTTGATTTCATGGGAATTTATTTGGGTTTTAACAATAGTAACAAAAATGGTTACTTTCAAGCAAGTACAGCCATTTCTTCCTGTTAAAATTGGCGTAGTCCTGACTATGCAGGACTACCCTTTATTGCTAAATTCTCACTGCAAAAGATGCTGCTAATTCCCGTTCTGGTTCCATACCAACTGTAGGCGGCATGGAACGATTTGCTACTTGCTCGATCAGTTGTAAATGTTGCGGCAGCATTTTAGCTAAACTGTAGCGTTCTAGGGCGGTTTGACGGGCTTTGACGCGAATTTCTGCCATGCGGGTAGGATGGTCTAAAACTTCATCAATGCGATCGGCTACTTGTTTCGGTGAGAAGTAATCGACTAGCAAACCGTTTTCTCCGTCGCGGATAACTTCTCTGACTGGCCCTGTGTCGGAACCGATTACTAAACATCCGGTTGATAGAGATTCAATCATAGACCAAGATAGCACAAAAGGTCTGGTCAAATAAACGTGTACGTCGGATGCTTGAATTACTTTTAAATACAGTCCGTAAGGTAGGGGCCCGACAAAGTGAACTCGCGATAAATCTAGCGGTACTTTTTTGAGCATATAGTCTTTGTAAGACTCGCCGTTGGGTAAAGAACGACCGTAACAAACTCTTTCTGAACCAACGATTACTACGTGACAGTTGGGGCGGCGTTCTTGTACATAGGCGATCGACTCAATGAATTCGGGAAAACCCCGGTAAGGTTCCATTCCCCGCGATACGTAGGTGACAATTTCATCAACGCCAGACAAGTCTAAGTTAGGCAAAACCAGTTTAGCACCGGGGTCTGGTTTGAAGTAATCGGTATCTACGCCGTCGTGGAGTGTGGATAATTTTTGTTGTAATTCTGGGGGAAATTGCGATCGCTGCCAATAAGTTGGTGATAAACCCCAATCGCAAGAGTATAAATCGATCAAAATCGGCGCATTTTTGATTCTAATTCTGGCCATATCGTCAACTGTTAAAGGTTCCGCTGGGTCGAAATCTGCGTCTGAACCAATAGCATGATAAAACCACTCGAAATAGCACAAAAGCGGCGTATTTGGAAAAGCTTCTTTGACAAACAATGTCGGCCCCCAACCGGAATGTCCGCAGATAATATCGGGTACGAAACCGTCTGCTTTGAGTTGTTCTGCCATTCTAAATACGGCTTGTCCGTAGATGACGGCACTTTCTAAAGGGCGGACGTATTGGTGAGTCTGCGCGTGGGGTTCTCGGCTGGGGGTAAATGCTGCTTTGCGAACGCCGGGAATGTTCCACTCTGGGCGCTCGTTTTTAGTGCCGAAAACAATTTGATTTTTGGGATCTGCGCCTAAAGCCGTGATAATGTGGCGGTATTGGGCGGGGAAGTTGGGATGGAGAAATAATGCTTTCATTGTCAGTTGTCTGTTGACTGTTGACTGTTGACTGTTGTCTGTTGTCTGTTGACTGTTGACTGATAACAATCTAAAATCTAAAATCGATTGACTGTTGACTGTTGACTGTTGACTGTTGACTGATAACAATCTAAAATCTAAAATCTAAAATCTAAAATCGATTGACTGTTGACTGTTGTTAGTTGGAATAAAATATTTTGAGGCGGCTAAAAAGCTTTGGTTTTATTCATTAGGGGTTGGCGCTTTGCAGATCCAGACGCAATCTCGCGGTACTGAAGATGTATTTTTCAGGATGATTTCATAGTTTAAATGATGGAGAAATTTTTCCATAATTGTATCAGTCATCACTGAAAATGCTGTGCCGTCTCGGTGCCCTAGCAAGTTTTTGTCCCACTCGCTGGCGAATTTTTGCCACCCTAATTCGCTAAAAATATTTGTGTGGTGAAACACGCAAATTCGATCGCCCCGCAGCAGTTTGGGAATTCGAGTCAGGTAGTTGAATATATCTACCGGCTCTACGTGTACCATTGTATCGTAACAAAAGCAGACATCCGCTGAACCTGGGGCGATGCCGTCTAATGTTAAACCGTCGAGTTTGACGTAAGAAACGCGATCGCACCCCAAGCGCGATCGGGCTGCTTGCAGCATTTGACTGGAAATGTCGGCACAAATTAGTCGATCGCAGTATTTCAGCAACAGCGAACCAGTTTTTCCCCCGCCGATACCAATTTCTAAAACCGTATGTTCTTTTTTGATGTACGGTGCAATAAATTGCTGTTCTATCAGCGCTTCGTATTCGGCTAAGGAGTTGGCGGCACCGGCAGCTTTACCTATCCATTCGTCGCCAATATAGGCAAGTTCGGCATTAGTTTTTTGCCACTGTTGGGCGTAACTGTCCCAGGCCCTTTCATAATCTACTCTTGGGCGATCGGTCATTTTATCATCGTTCATTTTTGATTATTTTATAGTATTGATGGCTCAATTTTCAATATGTTCCGCAATTCTTGGCAAATTATATTAAATCCTGCCAAAAGTCTACGAGGTGAGTTACTGCCCTTCACTGGGGGGGACGCTGGCACTGTAAAATGACTAATGACGGCTGAAATATGCTTCGCAAAAAATCTCTGCATAAGCTTGAGTCATTTCCTCAAAAGTATTAAGTGAATCCAAGACATATTTAGCGTTGTCAGCTAACTGCTGTCGCAAAGATTTATCCTCCAATAAACTAATCAAAGCTGCAACTAATTCGTCCGGGCGATCGGGCGTATAAAACAAACCATTAATTCCAGGCCGCACTTGTTCTTTAATCCCAAAAACTGGCGATGTAACAATTGGCAAATCGCAAGCCATCGCCTCCAAAATCACTCTTGGAAAACTTTCGACGCGAGAAGTGCAAACAAAAATATCAGCCGCTTTGTAATATTTTACCGTCTCCCCAGTTTCCGGGACTACTGTCACCCTTTGCCGCAACTCTGCTGGCAATTCCCCCACTAAATCGGCTAATTTATTGCTGTAAATACTGGGGCGATCGCCCACAATAAAACACCTAATTTTATTGTGCCATTTATCAGGTAAAAGTGAAAGTGCCTTAACTAAATCCTGCTGTCCTTTGCGTTCGCATACCGTTCCCAGCAGCAAAATTACCACATCTTCCGCCGCAACACCTAAAGTTTTTCTAGCTAATTCAGAATTATCCAAATTTTCCAATTTGCTTAAATCTAAGCCGTTGTGAATCACCGTAAAATTGTGGTGGCTGTTGAGAGGCAAATACCTGTCCCGCGTGGCATCCGCCACAAAAATAACTTTGTAAGGAAAGCGAAAACACTCTAAAGCTCTCGCCGCAATCTCCGAACCAAACCTGTTAAAATAAGTTTGCCAAGGTTCGCTTTCGTGCACGTTCCACACTGTAGGAATTCCGAGTTGTCGCGCCGCATCAACTACAAAAAAGTTTTCTAAAGTATTGGCATAAATTGCATCTACTTTTAAACTGGCAATTTCTGTGCTAAAACTGCGGATAGCTTCATCATAAGCATCGCGCTGATAGATGTGTTCGAGAGGATTGTCGCGCACAATTACTTCAATTCCCTGCTGTTCGTAAGCTTGACGCAGGGGCCCGTCTGTGGTGCAAAGTACGATCGGCTTAACCACACCCTCAGCCGCCAATTTCACCGCGATTTCGTACTGATGCAGGGGCGCCCCAGTAAAATCCAGCGAATTGCTGCACATCAAAACTTTGATAGGATGAATCAAATTCTCTGCTTCTGCTTCCAACCAACCAGAATCACTAAATTTGCGTTCTTCCTTATCGGTTACATCCGTTACATCCGTTACATCCCGTACATTGCTCGTTGCCGAACCTTCTTCCTTCATAAAAACCCGTCGAGGTTGAATATGAAAATACTCATCTTCTAAAGACAAATGAGGACTGTAAAAACTGTCATTTTTGCCCGCATACTTACGCCTAAAAGCCGCCACTTCTTGAGGATTGTCGGTAAAACCCCTAGAAGTTCCTTCTTTGTGCAACAACTCCGCATCGGGACAATATACGCACCGATAACCCCGTTCTAACAATCGGTATCCGTAATCTACATCATTGTAAGCAACAGCAAAATTCTCCTCATCAAAACCGCCCAATTCTAAGAACAATTGACGTGGAGTAATCGTGCAAGCGGCTGTTACCGCAGAGTAATTTCGCGTTACCATCGCTTGAGAAAGATAGCCTCGATTATTCTTGTCCATCAGCTTAAAAGCGTGACCCGCCAAACCGTGATGCAGCCCGTGAATTACGCCCGCGTGCTGAATTCTGCCGTCGGGATATAACAGCCGCGCGCCGACTGCACCCACAGCGGGAATTTGAGCGTATCCCACCATTTGACTCAGCCAGCGGGGGTTAATTACTTCAGTATCGTTGTTCAAAAACAACACATATTCGCTGTCAACTTGTTCGACAGCGCGGTTGTTAATTGCTGCAAAACTAAACTTGCCCCCAGGATTTTTTATATGCAAAACTTGGCAATTTAATTGCTTTAAATATTCCAGAGTTTTCGGATCGTCGCTTTCGTTGTCGATAACGGCAACTTGATAATTTTTGTATGTTGTAGTTTCTAGAGAATCCAGACATGATTTCAGCAATTGGAGCTGATTTTTAGTAGGAATAATTACCGTTACTGACGGGCCGTTATCCGGGAAATCCTGGGCAAATATGCCCAAATTTTCTTTAATAGCCCATGCGTGCTGAGCGACATTGCCGTTAATTTGGCGGCGGTTTAGTGCGTCTTGAATGGCTTTTTGACCTGCGGAAAAACTGGCGGGTTTCGCGGCTCCAGATATGGCTGTAGAACCGGGTGCGGTTCGCCAGTGATACAGCACTAGCGGCAGGTGGGCGACGTGGCGAGAAATTTCGGTGGCTCTCAAGGCAAAATCGTAATCTTGCGAGCCTTCAAAACCGATTCGCAAACCGCCTATTTCTTCAAAAATGTGTCTTCTGACGGCGCACAAATGACCGAGATACATATAGGAAAGCAGCAGTTCCGGCGACCATTCCGGTTTGAATTGCGGGGCGAATCGGCGGCCTTTAGTGTCGATTTTGTCGTCGTCGGAATAGAGAAAATCTGTGGCTGGATGGGCGGCAAAATATAAGGCGACTTCGCCTAATGCGTCGGGAGTTAGTTCGTCGTCGTTGTCTAAAAACAGGATGATGTCGCCTGTTGCGAGGGCGGCGGCGCTGTTGGTTGCTGCGCTGATGTTGCCGTTTTCTGTACGAAATGTGATGCGGATACGATCGTCCTTTTGACCCCAGCTTTTCAAAGATTCAGCAACAGTTAAATCGGTGCTGCAATCGTCGGCAATGCAGAGTTCCCAGTTTGGATAAACTTGATTGATTACGCTGTCGATCGCACTTTCGAGAAAATCTATCTGCGGGTTGTAAACTGGCATTACTACCGAAATTTTTGGCAGGGGCTCCCGGCAGGATTTTAACCGAGAAATCAAATAATCGCGGGCGTGCTCGTTCCACTGATTCACCTCCAGCCAAGCGTCATATCTATCAATAGGTTGAGGCACCACAAAACCCGCAGGTGGCAGTAATTCCCCCGGCGCAGTAAACTGTTTTTGCTGCCGATAAATCTTCCCCAACTGGCGGAGCACTTTCACAATTTCCCAGGGCAAGGGCACAATTCTCCCAAGACGCTGTTTTCTCTCCCTCGCCCGCTGCTGAATAGCGGCTGTAAACCTTGATAACTCCTCAAACTTATCTGCACTTCGCTGCCAGATATGGTAGCGCCGCACTGTCAATTTTTTCGGCGCTTGAAAAGACAAAATTTCCCCGGTTTCTAACTCAGCTTGCAGAGAAACGTGCCATTCCCCTGGCGGCAAATCGACAAGGGCCTCAAAACCGCTTTCCGAACTGTTAACCCAGTCGGGAAACACTTCGCCGACATCTTTTCGCCGCAAACCGTAGGCGCATTCTACAGAAGTATCGCCGCACAACAAGCTTAATTTAGCAATTTTGCGATCGTGGTGGCAGCACCAACCTGCAAACAAAATTTGACCCTGACGCTGTTCCCACACCACCGGTACATCTAACGATGCTTGAATCGTTGAAACTAACAACGGATAAGCTGCCAACAAATGCCATTTACCTCGCTCATCTTGCGCTTCCAGTAGCACTTCGTGCCGTCCCGCAGGCGCTTCCAATTCAATTGTAAAACCTGAGTTCTTCGCAGCCGGAATATGAGAGTGTGCTAGCGCTATATCACTTCTATCTAGGCCGTAAACCCCCGCGAAACTCTGGTCTTTAATTCGGGCGCGGACTGCTGTAGTCTCTCTTTTTTGGTTAAAAACCCAGCCCACAATTAGCAGCTTGGAATCACAAACTTGCCAAGTAGTTGGTCGATCTAAGGAAAAAATAAATTTAGGGAACAAGTCGCGGATTTGGCGCTGAACTTCCCACAACTTTTCTCTCAGTTGCCACCCTAGTGAAGACTTGATGATAGCAAGTTCTGCCCGAAACTTTTCATTTTCCAGGCGGGAGTGTTCTAATTTTTCCTGAGTATCCTTTAATCTTTCCTGATTTTGACTTTGTGCTGTTTCTAACTGAATTAACTCAGCTAACTTTTGCTGCAATATAAATTCAGTTTCTTCAAATTGTACCTGAGTTTGCCCTAAGTCTGCTTCTAATTCTAATACTTTTGCTAAAGCTGTTTGAAATTGCGATTCTTTGCCGGCAAGCTGTACCTGAGTTTGTCCTAATTCTGTTTCTAATCCGAGGAGTTTTGCTAAAGCTTCTTGAAATTGCGATTCTTTGCCGGCAAGCTGTACCTGAGTTTCCCCTAAGTCTGCTTCTAATTTTAAGACTTTTGCTAAAGCTTCTTGAAATTGCGATTCTTTGCCGGCAAGCTGTACCTGAGTTTGTCCTAATTCTGTTTCTAATCCGAGGAGTTTTGCTAAAGCTTCTTGAAAATTTGATTCTTTGCCTGCAAGCTGTACTTGAGTTGATCCTAATTCTGTCTCTAATCCCAACACTTTCGCCTGGGCCTGGTGAAATTGTTCTTGCCACTGTTTGAGTTCGGAATAGCTGGTTTTTTGCTGTTTTTCCAGCAAGCGGATTTTTAGCCAATCTTCAAATGGCCAGAATGGAGAGGCTGGGAAATGAATAACTCGATCGATCGCACCTTTCGATTCGCTGCTGAGATTGCCAGCTTGGGTTTCCAAAAGTTGATATAGTTCTAAGGCTTCGGGAAAATATTTTTCTATTAAACTCGGTCTGTGACTTTTGACAATATCGTTGACTAATAAAGATTCTTCAAAATTGTCGGCTGGTATCGCACCTAAGTTAACATTAAATTTTTCGTTAACTCGATCGAGGAAAAGTTCAGGAGTGTTGCCGATGGGGTAAACGTTGGCTAGGAGACAGCGATGGGGGAAACGTTCGTAAAGTTCTAAAACTTTTTGATTGTAGTGAATCCACATTTTTACTGCCATTTCGGGATTTTGCAGCAAGCTGACATCGGTTCCCCGGCGGTAAAGGGAATCAACTACTTCCCAGGGCGATCGATAAACACAGATAAAATTAGCTTCGGGGAGCAAATTCAGCCAAAAATCCCAAAAAAGGGCTGTTCGCGGGTCTTTCCAACCCCAATGTTTGTGAGGAAGTTGATTTTGCTCGATCGCCCTTTTGGCGATTTCCACGTATTCTGCTGCTACCGGAATCGTTTTTTCAAACGTACATCCGAGTTCATCAATACCGTGCGATCGCAAAACACTTTTGTGGAACTCCACAAAATCAACATTCTCGAAATGACCTTTCACATTTCCGTCGGCCGGGCCCACTAACTTTTTGCCAATATCAACCCCAACTTTCTGAAACAAAGAAGCTGTTAAAGACGTACCGGAACGGTGCATTCCGGTAACAATAAAAACCGACGGTTTGCTGTCATTTGTACTCACAATTTATCTCCCTCGCCCTAATTCCCACACCAACCAAATTTACTCACTAATCTCCCGCTAAGCCCAGCTTTCGCCTGACTTGAAACCACGCGCTTCTGAGCTTCCAGAACTTGCTGCTTTCCATTGCCAAAACCCTACACTTCGCTTGCTCTAGTTCTTGCTTCAGATTAATTAGCTGATTTTCGGTTTTTTCCAACTGCGTTTGCACAGATACTAACTGATGTTGAGTTTGCTCCAATTGCATTTGAGCTGCAACTAATTGACTTTGAGTTTCTTGCAAATTTGTTTGAGATTCTTCCAACTTTGTTTCAGTAATCATTAACTTACTTTGATTTTGATCCCATTCAATCCTAGCCGACTCTAACTGAGTCTCAAGTAATTTGAGTTTTGTCTGAGTAGAACCCAATAAAGACTGCGATTGTCTTTGGTTAATCAGCGATTTTACAGTGCAAGTTTCCAGAATCCATTCCCAACCATAGTTGTTGATTGCTTTGACTATTAACACATCCTGCAACCCTACAGTGTTTTTGGGTAAATAACAGCTCCACCCCGACTGCAGAGCCCCATCAGTTTCAAAATATCCAGCCACATCCGGGCGATCGTAAAAAGGCTCGCACCTCTGTACAACCTCCCCGTTTACCAGCACTTGCAGATCCTCAACTCGACCGTTGAGATTCACATCAGCTACCCATCCTTCCAGATACAAATTCTCCTTATTCGTAAAAGCAGCAACATCAATATATCCTTCTGGGTGGTGATTGAAATTCAACTCCGAAAAATCTCTAACTAGCTCATTTGTGACAACATACAAATCCTGAAATCTGCATATGCCTTTTTTGATGCGGTGAACAAAAGCTTTGCCTCCGCTAACTCTCTCGACACATTCTCTCACAAACTTTTCAGTTACATAAGTTGTGCCGTATTCCTCCTTATCTAAAGACTGGCTTTCGCTTTGAGCACTAAACAAAATACCATTAGCCGGCATTTCTATATTGGCTAAGCGCAAACACTCATCGTGAACGCTGAACATCAAAATGCCGTTAGGAGTCAACAAATCGTACAAATTTTGCAACCAACTTGTAAAAGTTCTTTCCGGCATATGGCTGAAAAAAGAATTAGCCAGAATGCAGTCAAACTTGCGGTCAATTAAATAATTTTCGGGTTTTCCAGTTGAGACAATACCGTTGACGCCCAAGTATTCAGTTTGAAACTTAACCGCGTTAGCATAAATATCAGAAACCCAAATTCGTTCCGGCGGTATTTCCTGAATCAAAAACCTGGTAAATCGACCGTAACCGCAGGCAAAATCTAGAAAAGAAGGTACATTTTCAAAACTGCCAAAATGCCATTCCACAACTTGTTTAACCGTATCCAAGATGCGACGCCCGATCGAATAATAGCGCACCAAAGCCCGATCGCGATCGTCTTTGACGTTGTTCAAGCTGAACAAATACATTTCATCGTCTTCGCAGATATTCAGTTTAAAATTTTCGGGAAACTTAGTTTGATCTTGAATAAATGCTTTGATTACGGGATTTTCGACTAAATCTAAATTGATATCGCTCATTTTTTTTACAGAATTTTAGATAACCTCTGTTGACTGCTCTTTCACTAGAGTATCAGCATTAACAACAGTTAAACACGGTTCGATCAGCAAGTCAACGATGCCGTTACCGCAGGACTCAGTACAAGACTGAACTCTAAACATCGCCACATCAACACAGCGATCCAGATAAGTTAAATCTCCATCTACCGTTCCCACAACCCCAGCATTCAGAAAATAAACACCGGGATTCAGCAAACATTTAAAATGAAACTTTACTACAATTGTCGTTCCCGCTTCCACATACCTCACTGACTGAGTAGAAGCCTTCAAAGAAGCACCCGCCAACTCAAAACCACTAATTGTTTTAATCAACATTCCAAACCTAACTTTGGAAGTTGACCGCGAAAAAGTGACAGAGTAAGTATAAATATAATCTTGACGACCGAGCAAGTGATTTACCACATTTCCCTTCAGCGTCTCGATGTGGGGGTTGATAATTTCCGCTCCACGAGACGGATACCTTACCGTATTCGACGGTATCATCCCCGGATCGTAAAATTCATCGTAATATTCCTGCGGTTTTGAGAGATGTTGCTCCGGTTTAACTTCCCTCTTTGTGCTTTCTAAATTAGCATCCTGAAGCTGGTTTTGACTTTCCTGTTTTGTCAGTTGGTTCAGAGCTCGAATATCTGACTTCAACCCCAGAACCTGATCCGGATCGGCATAAATCAGCTTTTGATACTTAGAAATTACCACCTTCGGCGTGTGAGCGAGCAGCAATTCACCGCTATCCATTAAAATCGCCGAGGTACAAAGTTGCACCACAGAAGTAGCAGCATGAGAAACAAATAAAATTGTTCCGCCACCTTCCTGAATGCTTTGCAAGCGGGCAAAACACTTGCGTTGAAAAGCTTCGTCCCCCACCGAAAGCGCCTCGTCAACCACCAAAATATCTGGCTCGACGCTAGTCGCAACCGCAAAAGCTAGCCTGACAAACATACCGCTAGAATAAGTTTTGACTGGCTGTTCGATGAAATCGCCAATATCAGCAAAAGCAGCTATATCGTCAAACTTTTCTTCAGTTTCTTTTTGATTGAATCCCAGTAACTGAGCGTTAAAAAACACATTTTGTCGCCCGGTAAATTCCGGGTTAAACCCGCTTCCGAGTTCCAACAAAGCGGAGACTCGGCCTTTAACATCGACGCTTCCTGTAGTAGGTGTGAGCGTCCCCACAATTATTTGCAGGAGAGTGCTTTTCCCCGAACCGTTGCGGCCGACGATTCCCAGAGTTTGTCCTTGAGGAATTTCCAGATTGATGTCGTGTAGGGCCCAAAATTCGTCAGCAAGTTTTTTGGTGGGGTAAATAATTTCCTTTAAGCGGTCTCCTGGACGATCGTACCGCTTAAAGCATTTGGAAACATTTTTTAGTGAAATTACATTTTCTGTCATCCGATTTTAGATTTTAGATTTTAGATTTTAGATTTTAGATTTTAGATTTTAGATTTTAGATTTTAGATTTTAGATTGACTTTACAGCATATTCGGTGGTTCATAAAGTACATTAGCAGCTCTATTGTGTGGTGTTAATCTGTAGGGTGCGGATCTGCGAGATATTGGATAAAACTTGCAGATTGACGGGTGGCGACGCACCTTACACGGGCTAGAAAATTGTGTTTACTACATATACATAGAATATGCTGTATATCTCAAACAAATTTACAGCATATCTCAAACAAATTTACAGCACGTCAGCAAAAGCGGGACGCAAACGCCGGTAAACCGCCAAACCCCCACAAAATATAGCAGCAGAAATTAGCGTGGCGACACCCCATTCGCCCCAATGCTTAACTTCTCCAAGCAGTATGAGGTCTCGATAAACCTCCGAGATGGCGGCCATTGGATTCAGCCAAAATACCCACCCTCGCCACTCTTGCGGGATGATGGATGCTGGGTAGACGATCGGCGTCAAATAAAACCAAAAATTTAGAATAACACCTAATGTCTGAGGAATGTCTCGCAAAAATACAGTCAAGCCGGCTGTCAAATATCCCAAACCAGCAGTTATCAGCAACTGAGGCACCCACACCAACGGCAGTAAGCATAAAGTAGCGTTGAGCTTTTGCGACGACACTGCAACTATCACAATCAAAGCTGCTAAACCCAGAGAACTTTCAATAAAAGCTGTAAAAATCGGCACTAGGGGCAGTAAACCGAGAGGAAATACCACTTTTTTGACTAAATTCGGCTGCCCCACCACGGAGACTCCCGACTTGATCAAACCGCTGGTGAAGGCAGTCCAAGGCAGCAAACCGGCAAACAACCAGACTCCAAATGTAATGTCGCTGTTTTCTGGGAAGCCTGCAAGGCTGAGCTTTACCTTGAGGACGATCGAGAATACATAAGTGTAAATCACCAATTGCGATAGCTGATTCAGCAGCGGCCAAAAATTGCCCAGAATCGAGCCTTTGTATTGAGCTTCCAAGTCCCGGCGCACCAATGTTGCCAGCAGATTCAGCTTCGCCCACCGCTGCCTACTTGCGGGCGGCCTGCCGCCCACCCTTCGGGCTTTTTGGGCAACTTCTTTCACAGTTCTCTGCAATTTTTTCGCCCTCGTTCACTACCTTCACACCTAAATCAACTCAAGCTACAACTGTGCAGCTTTTGTTAAACCGCAATTATTCCACAGCCCCGTCGTTTTGATCAAGGATCTGCCACCCTGGCTTGGGCTTCTTGTTTCTTTCTTCTTTCCCCTTCCTTGGGAGGTTATTTTAGCCGATCGCACCCCGCACTGCCGAACCGATCGCCCGTTTTTGCTCGTCGTCGTAGCCCCACCGCCGGAAAAATTTTTCATACTCGCCGTTGGCACTGTGCAAACTTTCTAGCATTTGCGACGCTATAGTTTGACACGCTGCCATTTGCAGCATTTGAATTAAATTGCGCGATCGCTCCTGCACTCTAGCAGAACCGGCCGCCATTTCCTCCTTTTGCTGGCGCGAATGATGTACAACCATTGCCGCCGACATCGCCAAATTTTTCACCAGCAGTTCTGCTACGATCTCAGGAGCCGATCGCAGCGCCTCGACTACTCCGGGTGACGGGTTATCTGCCTCCGGTCGATCGTCCGTTAGATAGGTGACAAAAAACCCCCTAGCACCGTTCTGTGTTTTCACCAGAGAAGCCACAGCTTGCTGGATGTCGGCTTGTAAAAGTCGATTAGCCTCCATGAACGACAGTAAAGATTGAGTCAGCTCGATCGCCCCCTCAAAAGTTATGCTTTCCGATGCTAATAAAGAAGATGGAATACTCATAACGAACTCAATAATTTTAAAGATTCTGCTAACAATTGTAAACACTTCCCGCTGCCCGATCGCAAATAAATATGGCTATTATCTCCTCCAAACAACAGCCCCCCGACCCAAATCTACCCGAAGACATAGCCCCAGCCCGTCGCAAAAAAGCCGCCAAACCCCAGGCGGAATCTTTGCTAGAATCGCAAGAACTACCCGACGAAATCAACAGCAAACAAGACGACAAAATCCGACCTCAGCGGCTAGCTGAATACATCGGGCAAAAAGACTTAAGAGAAGTTTTGGCGATCGCAATTGCAGCAGCCAAATCTCGCGGCGAACCTATGGATCACCTGTTACTCTACGGGCCTCCAGGGTTGGGAAAAACCACAATGTCGCTAATTTTAGCAGCAGAAATGGAAGTGGAATGCAAAATCACCACCGCCCCAGCGCTAGAAAAACCGCGAGATATTGTCGGATTGCTGATCAACCTCAAAGCAGGCGACGTGCTGTTTATCGACGAAATTCACCGCTTATCTAAAGTTACAGAAGAAATCCTCTATCCGGCGATGGAAGACTGTCGGTTAGATATTACGATCGGGCAAGGAAAAACCGCAAAAATCCGCAGCATTCCCCTCAAACCATTTACCTTAGTAGGAGCAACCACAAAAGTCGGCTCGCTGACATCTCCATTGCGCGATCGCTTCGGCTTGATCCAAAGATTACGCTACTACGAAATAGACGAACTTAGTCTAATTGTCCAAAGAACCGCCCAAGTTCTCGACACTCAAATCACCCCAGAAGGAGCCACAGAAATTGCCCGCCGAGCGCGCGGAACCCCCCGGATCGCTAACCGCTTGCTGCGGCGAGTTAGAGACTACAGCGAAGTCAAAAATTTAAAGCCAATTGATGCCGAAGTTGCCTCACTCGCCCTCGAATTATTCAACGTCGATCCGCTAGGTTTGGATTGGACAGATCGGCGCATTTTGACAGCAATGATTGAGAACTTTAACGGCGGCCCAGTGGGCTTAGAAACCCTCGCAGCTTCTACAGGAGAAGATACTCAAACCATTGAGGATGTATACGAACCGTACTTAATGCAAATCGGATTTTTGCAGCGGACAAATCGGGGCAGAATGGTAACGGTTGCTGCTAGAAAACACTTGGGTTTTATCGAATAGAAGGAGTAGAAAATGGTACAAACACAAACAAAAAAACTAACTTTGTCCGAGTTTCTAAAACTGCCAGAAACCGAACCAGCTAGCGAATATATCAACGGTCAAATCATCCAAAAACCTATGCCACAAGGAAAACACAGCCGGCTTCAAGGTGAATTAGTCGCAGCCATTAATGTCGCCGTTAAAAATCAGAAAATTGCCTTAGCTTTTCCTGAATTGCGGTGTACTTTTGGCGGCAGATCAATTGTGCCAGATGTCACAGTATTTACTTGGAACAGAATACCAGTTGATGAAAATGGGGATGTTGCTAATGTATTTGAAACTTACCCAGATTGGACAATTGAAATTCTGTCTCCCGGCCAGAGTCAAACTAAAGTAACTGGGAATATTTTACACTGTTTGAAAAACGGCACTAAAATGGGTTGGTTGATCGATCCGATGGTGCGCTCGATCTTAATTTATCCCCCTGGAAAGCAACCGGAACTTTTAGCAAAACCAGAAGAATTGTTGCCGGTTCCAGATTGGGCAGCAGAATTGCGGCTGACGGTAGGAGATTTGTTTGGGTGGTTGAAACTATAGAAGTCAGTTGTTATTTGTTATTTGTTATTTGTTATTTGTTATTTGTTATTTGTTATTGGGTACCAATAATTTTCCAGGCTCTGCCTCCAATTACCAATTACCAATTACCAATTACCAATTACCAATTACGCATTCCCACTTACCAATTCCCAATTACCAATTACCAATTACGCATTCCCACTTACGCATTCCCACTTACCAATTCCCACTTACCAATTCCCACTTACCAATTCCCAATTACAAATTCCCAATTAACAATTCCCCATTCCCCATTCCCCATTCCCCATTCCTCATGTTGCTATACCTCAGAATAGAAAACTTTGCCTTAATTGACTGCCTGGATCTAGAATTTGGCCCGAGTTTGAACGTATTTACAGGGGAAACCGGCGCTGGTAAATCGATTATCTTAGATGCGATCGATGCAGTGTTGGGCGGGAAAGTCGATCGCCGATCGATTCGCACCGGAGCAACGCGGGCAATATTGGAAGCTACCTTTGAATTGGACAAAGCTTCCGCAATGTGGCTGGGCGAGCAAGAAATCGAACCCATAGACGGAAATTTAGCCGTTTGCAGCCGGGAAATTAACGCCTCTAGCGGTGCTCTACGCACGAGATCGCGCTTGAACGGAATTCTCGTCAACCGCCAGTTAATGGATCAACTGCGCGATCGGCTGGTCGAAATTACCGCCCAAGGCCAAACCGTCCACCTCGGACAAGAAACCCTCCAGCGAGAATGGCTCGATTTATACGGCGGCAAAAAGCTTACGGAAGCTCGATCGATCATCGCCGCCGCGTGGCTGGGAGCCAACAACGCCAAAACCGCCCTCAAACGCAGGCGTCAGTCGGAACAGCAGCGACTGCAAAGACTTGATTTGTTAGAATACCAAGTCCGAGAACTCGGTGAAGCCCATATCGAAGACGCAGACGAACTCGAACAGCTAGAACACGAATCAATCCGGCTAGGCCACGTCGTAGAATTGCAGCAGCAGAGTTACCAAGTCCACCAAGCCCTGTACCAAAACGAGGGCGACAGCGCATCCGCCGCCGACTTGTTGAGCAAAGCCGAAGGAATTTTAAGCGACATGGCGGTTTACGATGTGCAGTTGCAACCAATCCTCGAAATGGTCAGCGATGCTTTAGCTCAAGCCACAGAAGCCAGCCGACAAATTAGCAGCTACGGCGAACAATTAGAAGCAGATCCCGAAAGACTCGAAGAAGTAGAAGATCGGATTCGCGAACTCAAACAAATTTGTCGCAAATACGGGCCGCTCAAAGAAGCGATCGCCTACTATCAAAGCATCCAAAACGAACTAAATGAACTTTTAGAAGGAGGCGAGTCAATGGAAGCCTTAGAACTCGCATATCAGACCGCTTTAGAGCAATTAAAAGATGCTTGCAGCCACCTCACCACCCTGCGACGCGAAGCAGCCCTCAAACTAGAAACGCACCTCGTAGGAGAACTTAAGCCGTTAGCAATGGAAAAAGTGCAGTTTCAAGTCGAAATCTCGCCTTGTACCCCAACCGCTACCGGTGCCGACCAAATCGCCTTTTGTTTCAGCCCGAATCCGGGCGAACCATTGCAACCTCTGGGCGCGATCGCCTCCGGGGGAGAAATGAGCCGCTTTCTGCTGGCCATCAAAGCCTGTTTTTCCCAAATTGAAAGCGCCGGTACGCTGATTTTTGACGAAATCGACGCTGGAGTCTCCGGGAGAGTCGCTGGGGCGATCGCCAAAAAACTCTACCAACTCTCCGACAAACACCAAGTTCTCTGCGTCACCCACCAGCCGCTGATCGCCGCCATGGCTGATTGTCATTTTCGCGTCAACAAACAGACGATCGAAGCAGAACCAAGTATCGAGGAACCCGCAGCCAACTCCGAACCAGTCGAACGTACAGTAGTCAGAGTTGCCGCCCTCAACAGTGAGCAGCGGCGGGAAGAACTCGCCCAACTCGCCAGTGGCCGGTCAGCAACAGAAGCCATCGCCTTCGCCGAATCCCTGCTTGTCGAAGCCGCCGGATTGCGCCAAACTCAGTCCGCCAAACCCTGATGACACACTTGAGCCGATCGGGGGGTTAAAAGGCGGAGTTTTTTCCGAGTCGGAGGTTACACTAAAAATGTCAACCGCAAATTTTACAAAAAAAAGCTGAAAACCCCGTGAATTTAGTGGGATGAAAGCTAAGAGCAGCAAAATAGAGAGAAATTCTAGTTAAAAACCACAATTGTGTAGAGAAGGGCACACATCACTAGCAACTGGTAGTGTCACAATTGCGGCTAGTCCCACAAGGCCACCCCTCTTTCAGCAGTCCTCCCGCCAGTACGCATTCATGTTACTGGGGGCGATCGGCTCAAAGCTCGGCAGAACATAGTTAAACCAGGTACGCACAATGTCAAAATCAGTTAATAAACCCTTTAAACAAGATTCGCGATCTCTAAAAAGATTGCAGCACTCCCACCGCCTCGTTACTCTCCCACCCTCCCTTGGGCAGCAAGGCCAACTGAATTGCCATTGCCTTGTGGCCGGAGTTCTGTAAACTGGGAAATACTTTCACCAAAAAACGAGCGAGAAGCCCCGGGCTACCGACATGGGGAGGAAAGCGGCAGCGACGACCGTCGCCTAACATCTTTATCCTCAATTAATTCCTTCATAGCAGAAGATAGGCTACGACAGATTTGACCCCTGCTGTAGATCGATCTACAGCAGGGGTCAAATCATGAACATAAACAGAATTATAGTGTTTATTTTTGACAGGATGAAATCCTACTATGATAGTATAATTTAACAAGGAGGAAAGAGAATATGTTTGGATGCCAACAAAATCTAATAAGTCCCAATACAGACTTAAAAGCAATTCTAGAATTCCTTTGTAGCGAGTCGTCAAAGTTGACGAACTGCGGAATATATTATGCTCGCCAAATGTACTTCAAGACAGGCAAGATACCGAGTAGGGCCCAGTTGCACAAAGTGCTTGGTACAGAAAACCAGAACTTGCATTACAAAGCATTTTATTCGGATACCGCGCAACAGATTTTAACTACCGTCGCTGAGTCTTTTAAATCCTACATTGGACTACTGAGAGGAATTGGCAAAGGCACTGTAACCCAAAGACCTAGATTACCGAATTATCGACAAGGCGGTCTAGCTTTAGTGACTTATACAGGTCGCTCTGTCCGGCTTAAGGATGGACTACTGAGATTCCCATTGGGCAGCAAGGTTAAAACTTGGTTCGGCTTGGATGCTTTCTATCTTCCTCGGCCTACCAATCTCGACTACAAAGCAATCAGAGAATATAGGATTCTACCTCGAAACGGTGCCTTCTATTTAGAGTTGATTTACAAACTGAAAGATGTCCAAGTAGAGGTAGACCAATCCAAGGTCTTGATGATCGACCACGGGATGAACAATTGGTTGACTTGTATCAGCAATGTGGGGACTAGCTTAATAATTGACGGACGACATCTGAAGTCCATCAATCAAGGATATAACAAGCGTGTTGCGTTTTTGATGTCAGGGAAAGCGAATGGTTACTGGTCAAAACGATTGGAGGGTTTAACTGAGAATCGCAATCGCACCATGCGGGATGCTGTCAACAAAGCAGCTCGAAAAGTAATAAATCATTGCTTGCTCAATAAAATTGGTACTGTAGTATTCGGCTGGAATGCTGTCATGAAAAATGGTATTAGTTTAGGAAATAAAACTAATCAAAATTTTGTTCAGATTCCAACGGGCAGGCTAAAATCCCGTATTGCTCAGTTATGCGAGCAGTACGGGATTCGGTTTGTGGAAACCGAAGAGTCGTATACGTCGAAGGCTTCCTTTATCGATCTTGATTTGCTACCTAAATTCTGCGAAAAACCAGAAGGGTGGCAACCTTGCGGTCAAAGAATTAAGCGCGGATTGTACCGTACTCTTGAAGGTTTGTTGATTAATGCTGATTGCAATGGGGCAGGCAATATCGGTAGAAAAGTAGCGGCAACTTTGGGGCTTTGTCTCAAAGAAGTCAGTAGAGGCGCATTGATAACGCCTTTGAAAGTCCCTTTATGGTCTTAGTCAAGAATCCCCCTGATTCATCAGTGGGGAGTATCAAACATACTTGAGTCTTGTGCGACAGGTGACTCACTAATCAACTTCCCGGCTCTCTTCGCTTAGAGACTAACCCTTACACTTAAGCTTCTGTAAAGGTCTATGAAATCTGCATCTTCCACCAATTACTCTTCTCTGGACAACGTGATTGATGTCGCTGTTGTCGGCGGTGAAAATCATCATCAGGAACATTATTCTCCCCCGGAAATTAGGAGCAGTGCAATTATCCCGCGCCAAGGAAACCTCTCTGGCATTCTTGACCTTCTAAATAAGCAAAGTTTCACAGTAGTAGTTAAGGAAGTAGAAGACAAACTTAAGGTTGTCAATCAAACCCTGGGAATGCTCGACAATATCCTGGAGAGCGAGGGATTTGACGCCATACTCAACGAGATGTTGCAGTCGATTACCCTCAAAACAGGGGAATTGCTGAATGCCGATCGCAGCACGATATTTTTATTAGACGACGAAAAAAATGAACTCTGGGCGATCGTCGCTAAAGACGAAAATGGCAAAAACCTAGAAATCCGAGTTCCGGCCCACGTGGGCATTGCAGGAGAAGTAGCCACGTTCCAAAAAGTGGTTAATATCCCTTACGATTTTTACAACGACGAACGATCGGCTAACGCCAAAAAAACTGATGAAAAAACGGGCTACCGCACTTATACAATGCTGGCAATGCCCCTGATTAATGAAGATACAAAAGAGTTAGTAGCAGTTGTTCAACTGATTAATAAACTAAGACCAAATCACGAAAAATACCCGACTTTAGACGAACAAATCGATAGGCACGGATTTACTAAAGAAGACGAACAAGTTTTTAAAGAATTTGCTCCCTCGATTCGCCTAATTCTAGAATCTTCCAAATCTTTCTACGCAGCAACTCAGAGACAACGAGCAGCAACGGCGCTGATGAATGCCGTCAACGCTCTTTCTCAGAGCAGTTTAGACTTAGAAGATACCCTAAAAAGGGTGATGGATCAAGCCCAAGAACTCATGAATGCCGATCGCAGCACCCTGTGGCTGATCGACGAAGAGAAAGACGAACTGTGGACTAAAATCCCGATGGGGGGCAACCTTAAAGAAATTCGCATACCCAGAACCGCTGGTTTTGCAGGCATCGTCGCCCAATCTAGCGAACCGCTGCTGATTCCCTTTGACGTGTACGACGACCCCCGCGCCGCCACTTCCAAAGAAGTAGATCAAAAGTCGGGCTACCGCACTTGCAGTATGCTTTGTATGCCAGTCTTTAACTCGGACAAAAAATTGATTGGCGTCACCCAATTAGTTAATAAAAAACGACAAGGAGAATTCCCCCCCTACAACCCGGAAGATTGGCCTCATGCCCCGGAACAGTGGAAAGCGAGTTTCAATCGCAACGACATGGAATTTATGAAGGCGTTTAACATCCAAGCAGGAGTCGCGCTGCAAAACGCCAAACTGTTTGCCGAAGTCAAACAGCAAGAACAAAGACAAAAAGATATGCTGCACGCCTTGACTAACGGCGTGATTTCTACAGATAAAAAAGGCAATATAGTAGCGACAAATCCCAGTGCCAAAAACTTACTGGGTGTCAGCGATGCAGAATTAGGCGAAGGTCAATCTTTGCGCGAGTTAATTAAGTTAGAAAAAGGCGATTTTGCCAAATGGTTTGATGCGTCTTTGTCTCCCGAAGACGATAAGGATCGCCAGCAGTATTACCCCGATCAAGTTTTGCTTACTTTGGAAGGAGAGGGGCAGAGTATCAATCTCTCGATTAATTCAATGACTGACGCTACCGACCCCAACAAGGTAAACGGCGCGTTAGTCGTCATGGAAGATATTAGCAGCGCCAAGCAAATCAAAAACTTGATGTACCGTTACATGACGCCAGAAGTAGCCGAAGCTTTGTTAGCTTCAGGCGATACAGGATTGGGCGGTAAGCGCAAAAACGTTTCGGTGCTGTTCTCAGATATTCGCAGCTATACCACACTTACGGAAAAATTGCAAGCCGAAGAAGTGGTAGTGATGCTGAATAAATATTTTGAAGTGATGGTAGATGTCGTATTCGAGTACGGTGGGACTCTCGACAAATACATCGGTGACGCTCTGATGGCAGTTTTTGGCTCTCCAGCGCCCCTAGAGGATCATGCTTGGTGCGCGATGCAAACGGCGGTGAAAATGCGGGAAAAATTGGCCCAGTTTAATCAAGATCGTATGGCACATGGCGAATTGCCGATCGGCATTGGTATGGGCGTACATTCCGATGAAGTTGTCAGCGGCAACATCGGTAGTAGCAAACGCATGGAATTGACTTCGATCGGAGACGGCGTTAACCTCGCCTCTCGCTTAGAAGGCGCTAGCAAGCAGTACGGCACCGACTTGATCATCAGCGACAATACTTACAGAGATTATGCCGATCGGCTGTACGTGCGAGAACTCGACTTTATTACTGTCAAAGGCAAAAGCGAACCTGTAATCGTTTACGAACTTGTCGGCATCCGCGAGGGATACTCGCCAGTGGGCAAGTCACTAACCGAAACACAGCAACAAATTATAGAACATTACACGAAGGGGCGCGAACATTACAAATCTCCAGTCAGCCAAAGACTCTCAGAAAGTGAGGTGAAAAACATCTTAAAGGATGTCGCCGAAATGCCGGAGGCAGAGATTAAGAAACTTTCCTACAATTTAGAGCAACAGTTGGAACACGAACTCAAAAACCTGTTATATCAACTGAAAAAGCTGTCAGAGTACGACCCGAAAAACCTGTCCGAAGCAGACAAACTCATCGTACTGTTGCAGCCAGAAATCCAACTGCTGAAATTGGAAGGCATCAAAAACCTCTCGGAAGACGAAGCCAAAATGCTGCTGCAAGCAAAAATCAAGCCCCTATCAGCAGACGATATTAAATACTTGCAAGAAGGCGAAGTCAAAAAGCTGTTGGAAGCAGACATCTTAGAACCATCAAATCCCCAAATCAAGCGGTTGAAACCCGCAGAGATCAGGCAGCTATTGCAGGCGAAAATTAAAAGTCGAGCCTGCGAGACAGTTGCAGAAATGTTAGATGAGGAATTTGAAAACCTGGGACTCGATCGGGTGAAAAAACTGCTGAGCGAGTTTAAGAAAGCCTTAGAACCAAAAGCCAAGCAAGCCTTTAAAGACGCTGAACGCGAATTTAACGCCGTTCTGGAAGTTGACCCGAAAAACAAGGCAGCTAAATTGCACGTCGATCGCTGTATGTTATTTCAACATGGGTTTTCAGACGTACTCAACTGGGATGGTGTGTGGAATCTCACAGAAAAATAGCAGTAGCCCACAGCAAATGCGGGCGGTAGCGTCAAGGTTCGGGGCGGGGGCGATCGCGATCGGGGGTGCGCCTCCCATCCCACCACCAATTAACCTTAATATCCTATTGAGGTAATTGTAAATAAGCTCCAACAGGTATTATGGTTATATAACGGGATTTGAATTTGCAAGCGAGATGCGGGGGTTTCGCCCTACGTGTTTCCTTCGCACTACCTACCGCAACAAACTTAGCACTTCTATTATTTGAAGCGCTTAAAAATAGTTATGACTGGCGGCAGCGTTACCCGGTTTCTGAGAAAAATCTTGGAGAAAGGCGACGAAACATCCGCTCAAAAACCGGGTTTATCACCCCGTCCGCCTAAGTCTTAATAGCGTTAGTGGCTCCTAAAAAGAGCTTCCTTCGCAGATAGTCAATGTTCTAGTCTTAGATATAGAAAACCACTAGCGTCAGTTATGAATAATTGGAATTCGCAATCGGGAGATGTTGAGTGGGTAGATCAGGTTTACCAACTATTGCTGGAGATTGCTCGGAGCTCCCTGTCAGATATCCCCAGAATCCCGGAAAATATCACTGTTAAGGCTATTCCTCTGATCCAGAAGGTACAAACCATTCAACAAAGACCTGACGGGCAAGTGTTCAAATCAGGTTCCTTTTCAGTAAACGATCACGAATGGGTCGATCGAGTCTGTCAACTATTGGTAGAACTAACCAGCGCGTCTTTGTCCGAACAGCCCAAAATGCCGGAAAACCTGGCAGGCCGATCTTTAGCCCTCGCCGATCGAGCACAAAAGATTAAAGAAGACATCGAAGAAAATGCAGCCCAAACCCCAGCAGATGAAGAGGACAATTCCTTACAGTCTCCAGACGCGCTGCTTTCCCTCTTGCACCACAGTTTGAAAACTCAGCGCGCCAAAAGCTACAACCCCGATGCCCCCGAATGGCAGCAAGTCTTGAGCCTGCTCGACGTAGTGCAGTCAATTTATAAGCAAATCCAAAATTAAATTCCAGCTTAACTCAGGCGCTTCTTGATTGTGCGAGAAAGCTGGCTTTTAAAGGCGGTTGCTATTTGACATAAAATTTTTTTTGCCCTAGCCCAAACATTTCCGATTATTGCACTTTTGTCAACTACACTAGGTTTAATCGGTTCTAGGGCAAGAGAAGATGAGCGGAGAAAACATCGGCGATTTGTCAAAAGAAATATTAGCCGATCGCTATCAGTGCGATCGGCGGCTCGGCAAGCAAGCAGGAAGACAAACCTTACTCGCCCGCGACTTAAAAACCCAACAGCAAGTAGTAGTCAAACTCCTCTCATTCAGCAGCGACTTTAACTGGGAAGACTTAAAACTGTTCGAGCGAGAAGTCGAAACCTTAAAATCCCTATCCCATCCGGCAATTCCCCGATATCTCGACTCCTTTGAAATCGACACGCCCAAGCGCAAAGGATTCGCCCTAGTTCAGACTTACATCGCAGCCAAATCCCTACAAGAATATCTCTCAGACGGCCGCACCTTCAGCGAAAGAGAAGTCAAACAATTAGCCACAGCATTATTAGACATCCTCGCCTATCTGCACCAGCGACAGCCCCCCGTCATTCACCGCGACATTAAACCCAGCAATATTTTACTCAAGAATCGATCGGGCAACAGCGTCGGCAAAGTCTACCTAGTCGATTTTGGTGCAGTTCAAACCCTAGCAACCCAACAAGGAAAAACAGTCACCGTTGTCGGAACTTATGGCTATATGCCGCCCGAACAATTTGGCGGGAGAGCAGTTCCAGCTTCCGACTTGTACAGCTTGGGAGCCACCTTAATCGCCTTAATTACCAAGCAGCATCCAGCCGACTTGCCGCAGAAAGATTTGCAGATCGAGTTCGAGCAATTCACCCAACTGAGTTCCGGTTTTACCAATTGGCTGAAGTGGATGACGCATCCGAGTTTAGAATGCCGTCCCGCCTCAGTCCAAATAGCTAAAGAAGTTCTAGAAAAACCACAGGAAATAAATAAATATTCCCAGACATTGAGACTGGGAAAAACGCTAGATACCTCTAGGTTGTTCAAGAATGCGATCGGGCGTAGCACTGCGGCAGGAACTATAGCGGTAGGAATTTGTACAGCAATTTACAAAATCTTTATGTATCCAGATTTGCAGACAATTATCGAAGGATTTTGTCTCGGTTTTAGTCTAGGCTTGGGGAATGGAATAATGATAGGAGTTGTGACGCGCCTGTGGTTTTTCCCGTTAACTAATCCCAAACTTTACCGACAGGTTTTAACTGCAATTAGTATTGTACTATGTACTTCAACAAGCATCTTTTTCTTTTTCTTTAAGATTATAGCGAATATGAGGCTATATGAGGGTAAATATTATTTTTATCCATTAGATATTATATCTGTGCTGGGGCCGTCACTAATTACAGGATTGTCAATGGGGGCAATTACTGATTCTATTACCCGATGGTATCAAAAAGCAAGCAGACAGTAATCTCACATAGGTAATAAGATATCTCTCCCCGATATTCTGCTGCTTGGTAAAGTTAGGAATTAAAAAAAATGTTTAAGGTCACGCTAAAAATAAGGTAAAAAATATGACTGGTCAAATATTAGCAGAACGCTACGAAGTGCAGCGACAACTGGGAAAACAAACAGGTCGCCAAACGCTGCTAGCTCGTGACTTGCAAACTCAAGAATTAGTTGTCATCAAACAGCTATTCCTCGGTGGCGATTTTGAATGGCAAGACCTCAAACTATTTGAACGGGAAGCGGAAACTTTAAAATCACTTTCTTACCCAGCAATTCCGCGCTACCTCGATTACCTGGAAATTGACGAACCAGACAGTAAAAGCTTTGCCCTGGTACAGACTTATGTAAAGGGGAAAACTTTGGAAGAGCATTTGCGATCGGGACGTACTTTTAGCGAGAGTGAGGTTAAAGAATTAGCTAAATCGCTGTTAGAAATTTTGATTTATTTGCACGAGCAAGAGCCACCTGTGATTCACCGGGACATTAAACCCAGCAATATTTTACTGCACGGCAGATCCGCCCACACTGTCGGACAAGTTTATTTAGTTGATTTCGGTTCGGTGCAGAACCAAGCTGCAAAATTTGGCGGTACAATTACAGTAGTAGGAACCTACGGATATATGGCACCGGAACAATTTGGCGGGCGCTCGGTTCCGGCTTCTGACCTCTATGGTTTAGGTGCAACTTTAATTTATTTGGTAACCGGTTTGCATCCTACTGAACTGTCGCATCAGGATTTGAAAATTCAATTTGCCGATCGAGTCGCGCACCTCAATCCTAGTTTAATTGATTGGCTGGAATGGATGACAGAACCGAGTTTGAACAAACGGTTATCTTCGGCTGGGGAAGCATGGCGAGAGCTCAAAAATCCCCGCACAAGCGACAAAATGCCTGTGGCATTGCAGCGGCAAGGCAGCGCTATTAAACTGACAAAAAATTCCGAGTTGGTAGAAATTATAATTCCGCCATCAGGAGTCGGTTTGGGTTTAACTGCTCTGCTTTCGGTTGTGATTGCTCTGAATATTCCATTGTTGGTAAACTTTGTGAGCCAAGAAGAATATTCAGGAATTAGTTTAATAATAGGAATTTTATTGGCGGGTTTAGGAGTAGCAAAGTTTCTCGATATGCTATTTGTGGAAAGGCGTCTCAGAATCGATCGACAGCAAATTTCCTATATCAGCCATCTGCTAGGGTGGGAATGGTATTATTCCCCGCCCGCTCCCAGACAAGATATTGGCCAGTTGGAAATTGAACAAATTGAATATACTAGGCACGGCACAAAACAGAAATTATCTAGAGTTTCTCAGATGATTATTCAAGCCGGCAACCAAAAATATCAACTAGGAGTGAAGCAGAAACTCAGTGAATCAGAAATCGAATGGTTAGCTACAGAACTGAGCCAGTGGTTGGGATTAAAAATTCAAAGAACTTTGACAGACGGTAAAAAGAATAAATGGTTCTGAAAATATCTCCATCGCCCAAACAAAGCATTCCCCTCTCAAACTGTGGGATGGGCGTCCCGCCCGTACCTCTCAAATTGTGGGATGGGCGTCCCGCCCGTCCCCTCTCTCTTGTGTGGGATGGGCGTCCCGCCCGAAAGCGTGTATTCCCCCAGCCGGCGACACACTCGTCCGCTTTCGGTCAATCTCATGCAGCCGAAAGGCCCGATCGCCCGTAAAATGCTATCAAAGGGATTTGGCAAGTAGCACTCATCCCAATCATCTGTTAACTTGGAGATATTGTTGTGGACTTATCGCTAATTCCGGCACAGCCGAAACCAGGACTGCTCAACGTCCTCATCGAAATTACCGCCGGTAGCAAAAACAAGTACGAATTTGATAAAGACTTACAAGCCTTTGCTCTCGATCGGGTGCTTTCTTCCTCAGTCCAATATCCGTGCGACTACGGCTTCATACCCAATACCTTAGCCGATGATGGCGACCCCCTCGACGGCATGGTGATGATGGATGAGCCCACATTTCCAGGGTGCATAATCGCAGCCCGTCCGATCGGAATGCTGGAAATGATCGACGGAGGCGACAGGGACGAAAAACTTTTGTGCGTTCCCGACAAAGACCCCCGCTACGCTCACTATAAGTCCCTCAAAGACGTAGCCCCCCACCGCTTGGACGAAATAGCCGAATTTTTTAGAACCTACAAAAATTTGGAGAAAAAAGTCACGGAAATTCTGGGTTGGCAAGATGTCGATCAAGTCATGCCCTTAGTGGAAAAGTGCATCGCAGCCGATCGCAAATAAGCCCCTAGCCCGCACTCCTCGACTGCAACCCGACTAAAAACTCAGGGGGCCGAACATAAGGCGATCGCTGCACGTCTAGGGATGCAGTCGAGGAACGGGTAGCTAGAATGTCAAATCAGTCGTGAATGCCGACTCACCGGAACAGCATTCCTCAAAACCGCGCCCCGCCCCCAATCTTGAAAAAAATACTACTCCTAGAGTAAGATGAAGCGCAAATTCTACCCCAGAGGAATGCGTTCTACGTTTGAGGAAGTTTTACCCTAACACTTAGAGCGATCGGCGCTATCTTAATCTCAGAACACAGAACACGGCGGGCTGCCCGGATGATGCAACAAATCATCTCTCAAGTGTGACATCTCCTACACGAATCGGTAAGGTTGAGAATTCTAACAGCCCAAGTATTAGGCACTCGAATAGTTTCCCGATCGAGGGCTTTATTATAGTACAGATTGCTAAAAACTAAAAAGTAAAAACTAAGATTTCAACTCCCAAGTTCCAGCCCCCAAAACTAAAAAAAATGCCAGATTCCGCACCCTCTCTACCCAATCCACAGCCTTCCGATCGCCAAGCCACTATGGAAAATAGTCCTTTGACCGAGTTTGTCGTTCAGTTTTGGGGCGTGCGGGGCAGCATCGCCACCCCCGGCAGCAAAACACTTCGCTACGGAGGGAACACCTCCTGTGTAGAAATGCGCTTGGGCAAAAAACGCCTGATTTTTGACGGCGGTACGGGCCTGCGAGTTCTGGGCCTCAATCTGCTGCGGCAAATGCCGGTGGAAGCCCATATGTTTTTCAGCCACACTCACTGGGATCACATTCAAGGCTTTCCGTTCTTTACTCCCGCCTTTATCCCAGGGAACTGTTTTCACATTTACGGTGCGATCGCCCCCAACGGCACTACAATCAAACACCGTCTTGCCGACCAAATGGTGCACCCCAATTTTCCCGTCCCCATCCAGGTGATGCAGTCAGACCTCAAATTCAACGATTTGACGCCTGGGGATATTATCGAACTCGACGATGTGAAAATAGAAACGGCACTGCTGAACCATCCCAACACCGCGATCGGATATCGAGTCACTTGGGAGGGACACACAGCCGTCTACTGCACCGATACAGAACATTTTCCCGATCGGCTGGACGACAACGTGTTACACCTAGCTCGCAACGCCGACGTGCTGATTTACGACGCCAACTACACCAACGAAGAGTATTACGACTTCAAAACCCCAAAAGTCGGCTGGGGACACTCGACTTGGCAAGCAGGAGTAGAAATAGCCAAAGCTGCTGGAGTCAAAAAAATCGTGATGTTTCACCACGATCCGGGTCACGACGACAATTTTCTCGATCGTACAGAAGCAGAGGTGCAGGCAGCGTTCGCCAATAGCTGCTTAGCCCGCGAAGGCATGAGCATACCAGTAATTTAACCAAAAATAAATTCAGAATTATGAAACAGGAAAAACCCCGCAAACGTCGCAGAGTAGGGTTGCGGGGGCTTTACTCAACGTTGCTAGTGTTGATAATTATCTGCTGTACCTGCGGCGGATGGGTTGCAGCTCAGACTGCCTATTCTCGCACTCCCGCGCGACTTGCTCAGGTTTCTTCGATCGAGGATACTGGTACGGTCGATCGCATCCCCGAACGTTACCAACTCGGACAGCAACTGTACCTAGAAAACTGCGCCACCTGTCACATCGCTTTACCACCGCAAGTATTACCTACAGAAACCTGGCGCCGGTTGCTGCAAGATCCCCAACACTACGGACAAACCATCAAACTGCTAGTAGACCCGCCCCGCCTGCTAGTCTGGAACTACCTGCAAACTTTTTCCCGTCCCCAAGCCAAAGACGAAGAAATCGCCTACCGAGTCGCCAGTTCTCGCTATTTCAAAGCTTTGCACCCCAAAGTCAAAATGTCACAACCTGCAAATATCAGCAGTTGCGTTACTTGTCACCCCGGCGCGTCTAAATACAATTTCCGCAAGCTTACCGCCGAGTGGGAAAACTCTCCGTAGGGAATGCAGGAATTATCCACAAACTATTGAGTAGGGAGGTTATGCGAGCAGTTTGTGGATTGGGTGTATCGCCCGAATGAGGATGATGAGATTTTAGACCAACCGGAGGCAATTGATACGGCGACACCCGCGACGAGCCGCATCAAAGCAGGAAACTTTTAACATCCACAGACCAAAACCCTACACCATTACCATCCATCCTCACGTTCTTCTTGCAGAACATACTCAGGCCGAAACGATTCAGGCCATGAGTTCAAATTATCGCAGTCAATGTTTGGCTCAAAGGGGAACAGGTTAACCCGCTTGGGTTCGCCGTCCACAACTTCCTCAATTGTGAAGGACGCTTCAACTTCCTCAATTGTTAAGGACGCTTCGTAGAAAATGGGCTTGAGATAACGTTGGGGAATATAAGCGTAAACTATGGCTTCGGGGTCGTGTTCTGCCAAAGCCTCCATCAACTCTTTTACGGTCATGCTTTCCATGTATGCTCCTTCCTCAAATTACCCGCTAAAGTAACAGAAAATCTTTGCTTTTCCCAACTTGCCCCTAATTGCACCCCAACATTATAGGGCAAAACATTAACACTAGCTCCTCTATCCTGTAACCCCATAACCTCAACAGAACGATTTTGATAAGTTAGTGTTAAAGGCAGATACGGAACATCACCTAAAACACCAAATTTATTTCGTTTAGGTTGAAAATAATATTACCTACCCTTAAATATTTTGAGTTGGCTTATTTTCTGTTTCTACTAACTGCATCAATTGCTCTGCTGCACTATTAGACGTATGCACTGAATACATAATTTCGGCAGCTTCATTACCCATTACAATTCCTTCTTCTTTCGCCAATTCAGCGATTAAAAACTGCATAATTTGAAATTTATCAGCAGGGGATAACTGCCGAAGTTGGTCTAATAATTCAAGATTTGACATAAAACGCCATTGAATTCATTTTTCAATCTTACCACGACCTTGAGGTTTAAACCACTCCCAAACATCTTGGTTTTAACTCTTTATCTGCGTCCATCTGCGTTTATCGGCTCCATCTGCGGTTAAAGCTCAAACACAAACTAAACAGGCAAAAACAGTTCGGAAAAACTAATTTCAATTTCAGGAAAAGCTAGCATTCTAATCGCAGCATTATCCGCAACAACTATCTCAGATTGATAGCCTCCCGGTGCCGGATTCCGGTAAATATATGCCTCGCGCGCCGCTACATCTAATATCCAATATTCAGGGATATTTGCTCTAGAATAAATCGGGGCTTTTTCCCGGCGGTCAATTTGTAATGTCGCGTAAGAAACTTCAATTAACAGCAAGATTTCGCTAGGATTTGGGTGATGGTCGCTATAAGCACCCGGATCGATACAAACAACTGCTATATCTGGTTCCGGTTCCGAAGTTGCTAAAGTAATTGGCAACTGCATCCGAACGTGAGCTTGTCCGGCAAGTAGTTGTTTGATATAATCGGACGATCGCTGGGTTGTAGCAGCATGGGATGGAGTTTGTGCGCTCATTTCAACAATTCTCCCATCTAGCAGTTCAATCTTATCACCTTCAGTGAGAATGCCAGCTTCAATCATGCGGTGATATTCTTCTACTGTCCAGATTTTTTCTCTTGTTGCTGTCATAATCTGTGCCTGCAAAAGCTTATGTCATATTATAGCAATGGCTAATTCAATCAAAAAACACTGATTTGTCCGGTGTTGGTCGAGAGCCCTTTTGAAAGCGTTCCCAAGACTGTTTTAACTCAGCCGGCGCCGGATATTCTTTATCGTAAACCACCAGCACATTCGTCAAATTCCGTCCCGGTGGCAATAAAATCTCCCCTTGATGAGCCAAAGCCACCGAAGCGCCCCCATCCAAATTCATCGCTTCAAAACAGCCGTAGCACGGGCGAGGGCGGGACGCCATCGCCTGCATAACTTTAGCTTCTGCTTCCAAAGACAAACTATCAAGAAAAGTCACCAACAATAACTTATCTCTGGAAGCCGGAAAGCCGATCGCCGTTCTCGAACCCACGCCCAAAACACCAGCATCTTTAAAACCTTCCGACAAAGGAGACAGCCAAACTTTCCCCGCTTTAACCAATCTCGGCCCACAAGTCAATCGATTTTAGATTTTAGATTTTAGATTTTAGATTGACTTGCGCGAGATAAATGCTCTTTCTTGAGGATTTTCGATTTTCGATTAAAGAATTGATTCCACGGATAAATCACGTGGCGGGTACCACCTTTGAAATTCTTGGTCAGAGAAAACCAATGTTGACTCCAATCCGGCTTACCTTCAGTTCTAGCCGTCACCATTTCCAATTGATTTCCCGCTTTAATTCCCAAAGTCGTGCCGTAATTTTCCCAGCGGCTATATTTCATAAACTTACCCGCCGCCACCATATTTCCCAGCACAGATTTCTGCTCATCTTTACCAAAAAAAGTCCCGTTAGCAACAACAGCAGCCCGGTAACGCGCCACCATATTTTCAAAAGGTTCGTCGCCCCGCGTTACTTTAGAAGTATTAGCAAAATCGGCATTATTAGCTAACCCTATTGTGATATAATTTTCTGGGTCGGCGAGGTCAATAGTTGTGAGATAAAAACTTGCGCCAGCTACATTTTTGCTGCTGACTTCTACAGGTTTTGCTTGCTTAGCAGAACGTTTTTTGATAATTTTAGGTTGAGACGGCTGCACAGCAGGAGGATTTTCGGGCGATTTTACAATAGGATTACTCGGCAGAGGTTGATTTGTTTTTGCCGATTTTACAATGGGATTGCTATGGAGAGGTTTAGGAGTTTGATTTGATTGTATACTTGATAAAAAAGCGAGTGACTTTTGCCACAGTTGACCCATGAGAGTCAAGAAACTATCTCGGTTTTGGGCGATCGCAAAATAGTCAGCCGCCACCCGCGCCAAAGCTATGCCCGTTAAAAATAAAAAAGTGCGCTGCAGCATCGGGCGACAACCTTGAGACTGTTTGCGTTTAGACATAAAAAAATCTCAGCTAGCATAGCGAACAGTTTCCTATGGCTGTGACTATACAGCCTCTTCGGTGGTTCATGAAGTACACTATAAAGCTATATTGTGTGGTGTTAATCTGTAGGGTGCGTCGCGGCGAAATATTGGTCGATAAAACTTACAGATTGACGGGTGTATCCGCACCTTACACGGGCTAGAAGATTGTGTGTACCACATCTACATGGAATATGCTGTAGCAATCCTTGCAGGAGTCGTAAAAAGATGTAGGGGTAGTGTTAAGAGTGCCTACCCCGGTCTCATGGGGGCAACCACGGGGGGTTTGCCCCTACAAGAATTACACAAATGATGCGAGGATTGCTATACAATGGGCGATCGCCCGAATTCTGAAACTAACAGTAGCAAGGTGCTCTATCGCGCACCTTACCACTAATTCACAACTCAAAACTATTTGCCTAGCCGGTATTCCGCATCCCCGCAGCAATTCCATTAATCGTCAGCAGAGCTCCCCGCAACAATTCACCCTTGCTGTAACGCGAGTGAATCACCCCCGGAACCCCGCCACTACCATGCTGCCGCAAGCGTTTCAGCAGCGAAACCTGCAACAAACCCAAAGGCACAATCGTCGCATTTCGCAACTGCACCGATCGCTGCAGCGATGGATCTTCGTCCAACAAACGTTGGTGTCCGGTAATCGTTAAAACCAAATCGCGAATCAAGTGAAATTCGGCAGCAATTTGATCGAATAAAGCCTTAAAACGCTCCCTGTCCGCTGGCAAAGCTAACTCCTGCACGTAGTGTTCTGCAATCTGCAAATCCACCTTAGATAAAGTCATTTCCACCTTAGAAATTACCATTCTAAAAAACGGCCATTTCAAGTAGAAATACTGCAAAAGTTTCATGTGTTCTTCCGGTTCCTCCAGCAAAAACTCTTGCAAAGCTGTGCCGACACCGTACCAAGAAGGCAGCAAAAAGCGGCTTTGAGTCCAGCTAAACACCCACGGAATTGCTCGCAAACCGCTGATGTCTTTTTTACCACCGCGACGGGCCGGGCGAGAACTAATTTGCAACTGGCTGATTTCTTGAATGGGGGTAACTTGGTGGAAGAAATCAACTAAATCCGGCTGTTCGTAGATTAAATTGCGGTAGTGCGATCGCGATTTTACCGACAACTCCTCCATAATCTCATTCCAAGGGTCGATGCCATCAAAACCAGTGTGCAGCAAACTCGCTTGAATTACCGCCGCCGCCACAGTTTCCAAATTGTAAAGCGCCAACTCCGGCAAAGAATATTTAGAAGCCAAAACCTCGCCTTGTTCAGTAATCTTAATTCGCCCGTTAATACTCTTTCCAGGCTGAGCCAAAATTGCCTTGTAAGCAGGCCCACCACCGCGCCCTACAGAACCGCCTCTGCCGTGAAAAATTCGCAACTCCACACCGTGTTTTTCCGCAACCATTTGCAAAGCCTTTTGAGCTTTGTGGATTTCCCAATTGCTGCTGAGGAAACCAGAATCTTTATTGCTGTCCGAATAGCCCAGCATTACCTCTTGCAATTTGAGATTTTCGATGGGGCATTTGAGATTTTCGGCGTTTTTTACCGCTAGTTCCTGCGCGTATCCTCCTGCTAGCAAAGCTCGATAAAGCGGCAGATCAAATATTTTTTGCATTACTTCCGGCGCTTTTTTCAAATCTTCCACCGTTTCAAACAGGGGAACTACTTGAATGTTGCTAATTCCTGTTGCGGGATCGTAAAGTCCCGCTTCTTTTGCTAACAGCAAAACCGCCAGCAAATCGCTGACATCGTGGCTCATGCTGATGACGTAAGTTTGGCAAATTTCCGAGCCAAACTCCTGCTGCATTTGCCGCAATATTCGGAAGGTATTGATCGTCTCGCAAGTTTTGGGAGAAAAGGGCAATTCTGCTGGAATTAAAGGGCGGCGAGTTTGCAGTTCCGTTGCCAGCCAAATAATGCGATCGCATTCCGACATTTGATTGTAAGGCTTGGGCAAAATTTGCAAGTATTCAGCAATTTCCCTTAAAGCGTCCGAGTGTACTGTTGACTCTTGGCGAATATCTAGGTAAGCCAAATTAAACCCGTAAATTTCTACTTGGCAGAGCAGATTTTCCAAGTCCCGACAGCTCAAACCTGTTTCCACTAAATTGTGTTCGATGAGCTTGAGTTCGGCTAAAAACTCAGCCCCCGATCGATAAAGGCCGGTCATTCCGGGATGTTCCGACAAAGCTTCGCGTTCCCGCTGCAATTCGTCTCCTTTGTAGAGCCGCCAATTACGATCGCGCGTATTTTCCAGCCGCTGCAGCACGTAGGCCAGCTTCAACCGATAAGGTTCTTGGCGGTAGCGGATTGCCCACTGCTCGTAAACCTCCGGGAATTCCGATTTGTCGCGATCGAGAGATTCCAGCAATTCCGGCAGCACATCGCTCCAGTGCAGCGACAAACTCAAAAGTTCGTTTAGCCGTTTCACCGCGCTGATGTACTTCTCTAGCACCAAGTGGCGCTGATAGCAAGCAGTTTGCCAAGTAACTTTCGGAGTCACCGAAGGATTGCCGTCCCTGTCCGATCCCACCCAAGAACCGAACTTGCAAAAATTGTAACTAGGCGGTTTCAGATAAGGGTAAGAAGCGTGCAAAGCTTGCTTTAAGCGGTGGTAGAGTTCGGGAATAGCATCAAACAGAACTTCCTCGAAGTAGTGGAGAGTGTACTCCACCTCGTCAAGTACAGTCGGCTTGAACTGGTGCAGTTCGTCAGTGCGCCACCAGAGGCGAATTTCTTCCATCAGTTGCTCTTGGAGAGCCGCTGCTTCCCAGCAAGACACCGGGTAGGGGCTTTGAGAGTCGGTTCCGATCACCTGAAATTTCTCGTCAACTTGGTCTAGCTGTTGGAGAATCTTCGCCATTCGTCGCTGTTTGGTGCGGATCGTGTGGCGAACAATTTCCGTCGGGTGAGCTGTAAATACCAAGCGGATGTCTAACTGATCGATCAAGCGCTGGATTTGCTGGCTGGGCACGTTCAAGCGCAGCAGCATCGGGAACAGTTGGTGAAAAGTTCCCGCATCTCGGGCGATCGTCTCGCCGCTGTCTGCACCGCGAGGAGCCATTTGGGCGGGGACTGGGCCTTCCCGGTGGCGGGGGCGATCGGGGGCATCCGTTGCTTGTCCTGGCAGCTTAGAAAACATCCGCCCACCAGCGTCGTTGCTGCTAGCGTAAGCTAGCTGTTGGTCTCGCTGTTCGTAGTGCTGTTCGACAATGTTGATCAACTGGAAATACAGTGCAAAAGCCCTAGCGGCGCGGATGGCGGCGTTGAGGTCGAGCTTTTCGATTAGCTGTACGACATTCGACTCGCGAAAGTGAGTGGCTTGTCCCTCGGCGGAATTGACCGATCGCATTTGTTGGAGCAAATCCACCAATTCCTGCCCGCACTCCTGTCGCAGCACCGATTCCCACAAGTCCTCTACAACTTTGAGGCGATTTCGTAGAAACAGGTCTGATTTTGAGTAAGCGGGAAAAGGGGAAATAGATGTTGCATCAATAGCCTGTTCTGAAGACTGGAGGACTGAACTCATCGGGCTGTTCCTCAATAGCTGCGGGTGTCAAGAAAATTGTATGGTTTAGTTTCGCCTAAAACACTTTTGTTTGCAGTCAAATTTGAGACTTATTGCAACGTTAAAAGTAGAAGGCACTTATGTACAAAGTATAAGGAAAGATTAATTCTTACAGCACGGATTGTACCTATTGTCAAGCTTTCAGGTCAGTTAACTTGCGATTTTAGATTTTAGACGATCGGCGTGAGACGTTCGGCCAGAAGTCAGTTGAGTCGCGCTAAGTCGAACACTTTTAGATTTACTTCAAAGATGAACCTGGGATGTTGAACTAGGGTCGAAAATTTTTATCTGTCCCCGACAGGAGTACGTGGCACCGTATCCGTTTTTGGGCGGGGTCACAAAATTTAACTTCTAGCAGCAGCATCCTTCCTTGGGCTTTCTAATCCTGTGATTGAGGAAAGTTGAGTACGGGAAGGCGCGAACCCCGAAAGACTTCTTCGCTTTCAACGCCGATCGACGCAACAAACTCAGCAGCAGCTTTAGCCACCACCAGCCCGCCCAGCATGGGTAAAGCGACCAAGCTCAATAAAATGTCTGAGGGAACTGGCAACTTTGGACTGTTAGGTGTTTGAGTTTTGAGCAAGTCTTGGTTTTCCGACGGCATAAATCTTTCCTGCGTATTCTGTTATCCCTAGTTTACAAGCTAGGGCGGGTTTTCTTGCCTCGTTGTATCCTAGATTGGGGCGAGATCCGTGTTCATCCAAGAATTAGTGCCGTGTCATCGCAGGCCAGACAGGGCTGCGTGCTGATATCCCCTGAAGATGTGACACAAAAATGAGAGGATACGATCGCTCGCCCCCAGGATCGAGAGCCCGATCGAAGGCGCGTACAAAAGTTCGATCGCCCCCAGAATCGATCGCACAGTTCGATCGGCGGCGGCAAAGTCGATCGCCCTTCCTTGTGAAACTATCGATAATAATTTGATTGCACAAAATAGCTCTCCTGCAAAGTCGATCGACTGAAAGGAAATTGTATCCTGTGTACGATCGTTAATCTACGGTCTTATCAGGAGTGGTGGCTTCCGTCAATTGCACTCTCATCTAAAGTAGAAAAGTCAAGTAACTGTAGTTTAGACTAAAAAATCAGTGCAGCTAAAAGTAGCAGCCTTTTAGCAGAAGGCAAGCTGTTGCTCAAAAACTCAAGAGGTAGAAGATTAAACAGCTAATCTTGAAGACTTTTTCCGTCGAGAAACCCGTTTTTTAACAGTGGGATAGCACGATGCCTTAGTACGTACCTTTCCTTTTTCCCAGCCGGGGGCTTTTCCCCTATGTTTAGGGATTTTTGTAGGAGTACCAATGTCAACTAAAACCGAAAACATTGATTGGGCAACACGTCCAGGAGTTAAATTAATCGTAGCAGATTGCCAAGGAAGTCGATTTTCCAGAACTAAATCCCTAGCCAGCCAGAGTTGCCAACTCCGGGGCGGCATTAAATCACTCCAACGCTTGGATTGTTCGGGAGTTCTCAAGTTAGGCAATGTCCAATGTAATCGTTGCTTAACAAATCTATACCAATGATCGACTCCAAAGCGTCGTAAATACTTAAACCAGACTGTTTCTAAGGGTAGAGTTCGTTCTCCCACCCAAGCCAACCACAAGGGTGGAAACGGCTGACCGTTTGACATGGGCTTCATTCTTTCCACGAGGATTAAATTTACTCTCTGTTCAGGCGCACGATAAAAATGTAAGTCAAGCCATTGCTTGACTCGGACTTGCCCCAACTCTGGATGTTCGTCAATTTCAATCACAGCATCCGCTTCGAGCCATGTGGTTTGGTCACCCGGCCTCATTTTTTGCCCGTGCTTGCGTGGTCTGCCGCGACCACTATATGCTGGTGGTGCTGACCAAAAACAGGCATTCTTTCGGAGTCGCATTAAGCAATCAGCTTGAATGGAAGCTTGCGCTAGTACCCAACCAGCATTGCCATATTCTCGATCTAAAACTGCTAAGTAGCTAGACAAAATTAATTACATAGTTTTCTCCAAATTCTTTCAGGATTTTTTCCACAGATGTAACAAAAGTTCCCCAACTCTTGTAAGCAGATATTTCAATCCATTCATACTTAATAAACCGCCATAAAATTTCAATTAAATTTAATTCAGGTGAGTAAGAAGGCAACTCAAAAAGAGTAATATTACGTTGTTTCTACTCTTCAAGTTTGTCAACAATAGCATCACTGGTATGAATAGAAGCTTGATCTGTGACAATCACCGTTGGCTTATCTACTGTGGGGAAAAAAGCATCAATACAGGCAATAACCACATCTGAATTAATACTTTGAGAGGAAATATAAGTTTCAAGATGGTTATTTCGATTCATGATTCCTAGTACATTCATTCGCTGACTACGACGACTAGGAATTGTTAAATATTCTCCGATTTCCTGCCAGCCATAGGGGACACAAGGAATCAAACAAAATCCCGTTTCATCCAAGTAATATAAATCAATTTTACCTTGAGCGTCCAATTGCTTTAATTCTTCTAATTGTGCCTTTTTCTCTTGATATTCCTGGGCGGGAGGCGTTCCTCCCACTCCTTTACGCATACGATGCCAACTCATATTTAGAGTTTTTAGTATTCTTTTAATTGTTTTTGTACTGGGAGTTATGCCCCAGGTCTCTTGAACTTTTTGGCTAACATTTTTTAATTGCCTTGGTTCTTGTTTAGCCCACTCTTTTATTTGGGCTTTCTGCGAAGACTTAAATAGTGGCTTAGAACCTCTTCCTGGTTTATTATAAAGTCCTATCATTCCCTCTAATTCCCACCGATTGAACCAGTTATAGAGGGTCTTATAACTTATTTTGAAAATATTCATTAACTCTCCTTTTTTTACTCCTTGCGAAGCTAATATGAGGCAATGTGCTCTCTGACGTACCTGATGATGTCGGCTTTGGCGATAAATTCGAGTCGAGCAATTTAGACGAAAGAGGATTTATTTCCCTGATAAACATCATATGAAATTCTAATTAACTCATAATTTTGCCTGAAATATCATTCTACTATGTATTTGTGTAATTAATTCTGTCTAATTACTTAAGACTGGATTGATGCTCTGTTCACAAACAAGTTTGAGTTGGGAAGCTGCTTTTTCTATTGGCGAAGACCAACTACTAATTCGTTCATGTAGTAGGGGTAATGCCCAACTTCCTTCTGCTTCGGGTAGTTAGAGTCGATAGGGGCATTTCTACCCCTACCTCTCCTTCAGAACGGAACGTGAAACTTTCGCTTCATTCCG
>NZ_JAUBTG010000025.1:0-3304 GCF_036702395.1 Microcoleus sp. D3_18_C2
TATCAATTACGCACTTGATTTAGCTAAACACTTCATCTTATCATGTTTGAGGTTGAAATTAAGATGCGTTTACCCTGTTTTGCCCCCCGATTTGTTTGAGCGATTTGATGGCTTATCTTTTTGGACCGATGCAACATATAGCCGCGCCAGCGCCATTGTAGCGAAAGCAAAATTAACATAAATTTTTGACCAGTATTGAGATCTAAGACCAAGCAAAAACTATCAGGTAATCTACCGTGAACAACCAAATTATTTTCGTAGACTCATCCGTACAAGACTATCAAAGCCTTATTCAAAACGCCGATGCCGCTCAAATTGTTATTTTAAATGACAATTTGAGCGGCATCGAACAAATTACAAACGCCTTAGCCAATCAAAAAGACATAGACGCCGTGCATATCCTTTCTCACGGCAACCAAGGCAGTTTCCAACTCGGTGCCGACGTACTCAATGAGAATGATATAGAAACTTTCAACACCCAGCTAAAACAGTGGGGAAATGCTCTGACTGAAAATGGCGATATCCTACTTTATGGATGCGATGTAGCCGCCACAGAAACTGGCAATAATTTTGTCAAGCGATTGAGTGAACTCACAGGTGCAGATGTCGCAGCCTCTAACGACTTGACGGGAAATGCAGTTAAAGGTGGCGACTGGGATTTAGAAATAGTAACGGGTCAGATTGAATCCGCCGTACCGTTTAATCGCCAGGCGATGGAAGATTATGACTATACACTGGCGAATTTTAATGTCACAGTGGCAACCGATGATGGCACGGGCACTGTAGCAGGCACATTGAGCAAAGCAATTTTAGATGCGAATACCGCAGCCGGAGATGACACAATTACTCTCCAAACAAATGTCACGTTTACGCAAATTCCGAATCAGCTAATCGATAGCAATATCGCTTTTAGTGGTGGCGGTTTTATAGTCAGTGGAGATGCCAATAACAATAGCATCAATGATACGGGTGACGTTCGCCTCTTCTTTGTGAAGTCTGGAAACGTCAGTTTCACCAACATGACCATGAGGGGGGGTCGTGCCCAGGGCGGAGATGGTAGTGGTGGAGGCGCAGGTATGGGGGGTGGCTTGTTTGTTTATAACGGCACAGTCAGCCTGAATTCTGTCACCTTTTCTAGTAACTCTGCCATTGGCGGAAATGGTATCAGAGGTGGCAGAGGTGGCAGCGCTAATTTTGTGCCTGTCAATCCGGCTAATAATGGTGCCAACCAGACTGGCAGTAACGGCAACGGCAGTAACGGCAACGCCAGCAACGGCAACGGCGGCAACGGCGGCTTCGGTGGCAACGGCGGCAACGGCTACGGTGGCAACGGCGGCAACGGCTTCGGCGGCTTCGGCGGCTTCGCGGGCAACGGCAACGGCGGCAACGGCACCGGAGGTTACGGCGGCTTCGGTGGCAACGGCGGCAACGGATACGGCGGCATTGGCTACGGCGACAACGGCACCGGAGGCAGAGGCAGAGGCGGAGACGGCGGCTTCGGCGGAGGCGGAGGCTACGGCCGAGGCGGCCGCGGCGGCGACCCCGATAAGGACCGCCCTGACGGTTACGGTGGATTCGGCCAAGGTGAGGGGGGTCAAGGTGGCTTCGGTGGTGGTGCCGGCTTCGGCAGAGCCGGCTTCTCGTTTATCGAGACCAACGGTGGCTACGGCGGTGGCAGAGCCGGTGGCTACGGCGGTGCGGGCATGGGGGGTGCAGTATTCATCCGTCAAGGTACTCTCATCCTTGACAGCACCACATTTACCGACAACACTGCTACAGGCGGTACGGGTTACAGACCCGGTCGAGGCAAGGGTGGGGCAATTTTTGCCATGCGTTCTCTTTCCAGCCCCACTAGCGTCAACCAGGGAATGCCCACCGCGCTACCCACTGTCATGTCATTGGGAGCAACTTTCACCGGCAACACCGCTGCCAACCAAGCTGGCACTCCCGCTGCCAACACCCCCGCCAACGGTCAAGGAGTTAACCAAGATAATAACGATGTTTACGGCAGCATCAACACTGCACCCGCCCTTGCCGATACCACCGTCACCCTCACCAACATCCTAGAAGACTCCAGTGCTCCCACTGGCGCTGTCGGCAACCTCATCTCATCTATTGCTGCTATAGGTACAAACATCACCGACCCCGACATTGGCGCAGTGGCAGGCATCGCCATCACCGCCGCCGACACTAACGGCAGTTGGTTTTACACCATAGATGGAGGTACTACTTGGAACGCCTTGGGCTCCGTATCCAATACCAATGCTCGCCTACTCACCGCCAATGCCAATACCCGCATTTACTTCCAACCCAACGCCAACTACAACGGCACCGTCACCAACGGCATCACCTTCCGCGCCTGGGATACGCTCTCTGGCACCAACGGCGGCACCGCTGATAGCACCACCAACGGCAGTAGCACAGTCTTCAGCACCGCTACCGACACCGCAGCCATCACCGTTACCCCCGTCAACGACAAACCCAGTTTCACTAACTTAGGCAATCAAACCCTAACAGCTTGGACAAACACACTTCAAACCGTCAGTAATTGGGTAAATAGCGTTACTTTCGGTCCCGCCGATGAAGCCACTCAAACAGTTAGCAACTACACGGTTACTAACACCAACAACACCCTATTTACAACTCAACCAAGTGTAGCAACCAATGGCACGCTGACCTACACTCCCACTGGCAAACCCGGTACTGCCACCGTTAGTGTACAACTGCAAGATAACGGTGGTACGGCGAATACTGGTGTTGACCTTTCCGATATAGCCACCTTTAATATCACCATTCCCGCACCGAAAGTTAACCTCACTGCCAGCACAACTACTGCCAGCGAAGCCGGGAAAACAGCTATTACCTTTACCGCTACTGCTGAAAGTAATGTCGTCGGTGCTCAAACCATTGATTTAGCATTAACTGGTACTGCTAGTGCTGCTGAATTTACTGGTGCTATTCCTACTCAAATAACCATCCCAGATGGCAGTAATACAGGGCAAGTAACCATTACAGTTAATGATGATTTGATTGCTGAAGGTGCGGAAACAGCTACTTTAACAATTAGCAACCCGTCAACAGGAATAGCATTAGGAACTACCAGTAACCAAAGTGTGACGATTAGTGACAATGATACTGCTGGTATTAATATCACACCCACCACAGGATTAACTACCACTGAGGCTGGTGGGAAAGCTACATTTACAGTTCAACTCAACAGTCAGCCAACGGCAGATGTGACTGTAGGTTTAACCAGCGATAACACCGCCGAAGGAACAGTTTCCCCAACTTCAGTCACTTTCAC
>NZ_JAUBTG010000025.1:3404-66440 GCF_036702395.1 Microcoleus sp. D3_18_C2
GTCAATGATGATAGCGATGAAAATCCCTTTGATTTCCCCATAGCGGCCACAGTCACTGCTACACCCTTACCAGAAATTCAAGTATTAGACGGGACAACAGATATAGTTGATGGTACTACAAGTACGATCGACTTTGGCAGCGTCATAGTTGGCACCACTCTCAACAAAACCTTTACCGTCAAAAATCTCGGTACAGCAGTTTTAAACCTCAGCAACCTTACCCTACCAACTGGATTTAGCATTGTCGGAACCTTACCTGCAACTGTCGCCGCTGGCGGTACAACTAACCTGCAAGTTCAAGTAGATACCACAGCAGCAGGAAATAAATCAGGTACGCTGCAATTTGTCAATGATGATAGCGATGAAAATCCCTTTGATTTCCCCATAGCGGCTACAGTAACAACCGCACCAACTCCAACTCTAACTCCAACGCCGACACCGGAACCCGTAACGACACCGACACCGGAACCCGTAACGACACCAACACCGGAACCCGTAACCACACCAACACCGGAACCCGTAACCACACCAACACCGGAACCCGTACCCACGCCGACACCGGAACCCGTAACCACACCAACACCGGAACCCGTAACCACACCAACACCGGAACCCGTAACCACACCAACACCGGAACCCGTACCCACACCAACACCGGAACCCGTACCCACACCAACACCGGAACCCGTAACCACACCAACACCGGAACCCGTACCCACGCCGACGCCTGTTAACATTCCCGATACAGAGTGCATTTGCGATCGAATTGAGTATCCCAATCTCAACAAACCCAACGAACAAATTGATAATATTATCAATGGTCGTCCCGGTCTTCTAGTTGGCACTCCCAGAAATGACGCCTATTTGGGCAGCAACAGTCCCAATATCTTCGATGCTTTAACTGGCAACGACAACCTATTTGGTGGCGAATTTAAGGATATCTTCAACGGCAATGAAGACAATGACTTCATTGACGGCAACAAGGGAGACGATATCCTGTTGGGTGGCAAAGGAAACGACATCCTTATTGGTGGTTTTGGTGAAGATATTATCTTTGGGAATGAGGGCAACGATTCAATTAACGGCAAAGAAGATGATGACTTAATCTTTGGCAATCGAGGTAATGATTTTCTCGACGGTGGCAAAGGAAACGATATCCTATTCGGCGGAAAAGCTCAGGATTTAATTCTAGGCAGCGAAGGCAATGATACTCTCTTCGGACAACTCGAAGACGATACTTTGTGCGGCGGTGCAGGAGATGACTTCCTAAGCGGCAACGAGAATAAGGACTTAATTGACGGCTGCGAAGGAAACGATACAATTTACGGCGGTGAAGATAATGATACCTTACTCGGCTGCGTTGGCGATGATTTCTTGTCGGGAGATTTAGGGAATGACAGCCTCATCGGAGGTTTGGGCAACGACACTTTTGTCTTAGGAGTCGATCGCGGATTCGATATTATCTCTGATTTTGTCAAAGGTCAGGATTTCATCGGATTGTCGGGAGGCCTGAGTTTTAACCAGTTAGAAATAAGTCTGAACAATAACAGCGCGCTGATTAAATTAAAGGGAAGTGGAGAAGTAATTGCTTCGTTAACTGGAGTCAATGCCAGCTTAATTGGTGTTGACGATTTCCGAATTGTCTGATATCCTGTCTGCTAAAATAACCGTTACAAGGCAAGTAGTGAGGACTTCATTCCTCACTACAAACCAATTCGATCGTGCAGGTTGTAGCGGACATACTATCAGCCGTTTTGGCGCACTCCGACTCCTCGAAACCGGGTTTTTTACGCCCGTGTGCGGCCTGCGATGCGTCTGTTCGTAAAAAAACCCGGTTTCTTGGCCCCCATGCGTCCAGGACTATAGAATTGGAAAAAATAAGCTGATTCCGTGTAAACTCTTTCTATTAATTCTGCGCTCTGCCTTATGCCTTCTGCCGAACGGTGACTAATTGCCCGATCGCCTTCAGCGCAATACTGGGAGAAAAAAGTACAGCCGGCGACTCAATCATGTGCACAACTTCCACAAATGCTTGACAAACTTTAGCATCTCCGACGAGCACTTTTAACACCAAATCCATGTAATCAATTGTCAGCCTCGTAGCGAGGTTTAGTTTTGCACCTGTACTTCCCCGATAGCGAGAGTCCTGACTGATGGCAAATGTCCAAGGAATTGTATGTAATTTTGCTAATTTTTTTTGAAATTGTCGAGAGAAACCTTTTAAATTGCCCTGCAGATAGCGCTGCCGCTGCTTTTGGAGGCATTCATCTAACATCTGAGCATCCAGTGCAGCAACCGTTATTCCGTGTCCGTATATCGGGTTAAAAGCGCAAACTGCATGACCGATAATTATTAAGTTTTCAGGATAACGACGGAGGCGCTCGTAGTGGCGCCAACGATTTTCTGTACCTCGATAGCTATAAACTGGTGTGATGGCTTCTGCGTCTTTAATCGCATGATAAATTGTCGGGGTTGGCAAAGTGCGGGCAAATTCTAGAAAGCCTGCTTCGTCTGTGGGGGGATAATCGCGATCGCCCCCGTCGAGAGTCACCAGCCAGCGATTGCCTTCGATCGGAAAAATTGCACCGCCACGAGTGCGAACTGGCGGGGCTAGTGACACAAATACTGGCGCTGTTTCTGACAATTTACCGCTGCATTTATAGATGCGGGTGGCATAGCCGACAAAAGCATTGATAACGGTTTCTTGCGGAGGTTCATAGCCCAAACTTTTCAACCATTTAGGTGTTTTGGAAACTTTGCCACCAGCATCGACTACTAAATCTGCATACAAATTCTCTGTATGGATGTTACTAGGGTTGTGACGATCGCGAAAACGCACCGACACGCCAGCAACCTCCGCACGCGAGGCATTAGCCAGCAACCCCGTTACTGTGCCTCCTTGGAGGAAATGCACGTTCGTATTTTCAGCCAAGCGGCGGCGAATTTGCCAATCAAGTAAATCCCGACTGAACAAAATTAAATCATTTAGATCCGGGCTAAAGTGCGGGGCCCAACCCGCCGGACTAAACCACCCGATCGACCTCGGATCTAAACTACGAGCACCAGCAGCTACCAGTTCGTTTTCCAAGCCGGGAAAAAACTCTTCTAGGATGATTCTCCCGCGATTTAAAAGGATGTGAAGGTGACGAGATTGAGGAATCCCAGGGCGAGGTGCGGGTTTTTCTGGAAAAAAATCTCGTTCAACAATACTTACTCTGTCGAAGTGTTTTGCTAATACTCTAGAGGCAAACAGTCCTGCTAAACTGCCGCCAATAATAATTGCATGACTTTCTCGCTGCACTATCGAATTCCTTCAAAGCTAATTTGCTATGGAATTGGTTGATGAATTTTGAACAATTTGTCTGGGCTTCTGTGCCGACTCTGAATATCGATCGACCACAGATTCTCCTGTGCGATTATTTTAATCAGACTTACATACCACAAATTGCCCTAAAGTGACAGCCGGCCGCAGACATATTTCTACACTTCCAACTGTAGGGGGATGCTTTAGCTCGACAATAAGGCGATGCTTGCCATTGGGGGCATGAGTCTAAAACTATACATTAGTTAACTTGCGCCAATGAGCGCGCGCACCCACTCCTTAACGAGGAATATACTATGTATCAAAATTTGCCAATAAATCCACAACTGTATAACATCGGGTTCTGGCTGGCCCAAGTGCCAGTAGACCAGACTACAACAACAAACAGAGTAGAAGACGCAGCACTCCTCTATTCCGGGCCACAATTTTTTATCGCCTTGATAGCTGGAGTGGTACTCGCCTGCGCTTTCCAACTCTTGCTAACAAATTTATCAGTAGCAGCCGGCCTTTCGTACATTGGACAATCCCACGACGACGACCACCACTCGGATAGCGGCAGCCCCCCAGTCCGCCATATCGGCAGAAAAGTAGGCACTTGGACGCTGATTACCGTCACCATCGCCCTATTCTTTGCTTGCTTGCTAGCAGTTAAGCTCAGCTTGATTAGCAGTCCCGGTTTAGGTGCGATCGTCGGTTTAGTCGTGTGGGCTACCTATTTCTCAATGCTTGTTTGGGTGAGCTCCACCACCGTCGGTTCCTTGATCGGTTCCGTCGTCAACAGCGCCACAGCAGGCTTTCAAGCCATTGTCGGCACCGCAGCCTCGGCTATCGGCGCCAAAGCAGCCAGCAACCAAGTAGTCGCCACAGCCAAAGCAGCAGCAGCAGCAGTGGGCCATGAACTCGGTAGCGCGATCGACCCCACAAGCTTGCGCGAAAACGTCGAAGACTACATCCAAAGCCTCAAACCGCCAGAATTAGACATCAAAGGGATGCGTAGCGAGTTTGAAAAATTGCTCAACGATCCGCAACTAAAAACTATTGCAGCCGAAAATTTGCCAAATCTCGATCGGCAAACCCTCGTAGATTTAGTAAGTTCGCGATCGGACTTATCAAAACGCGACGTAAACCGGATTGTAGACCAACTTCAAGATGCTTGGAAACAAGTAGGAAAACAAGGGCAGCCATCAGACGGCATCGCTCAATTAGTAGACTATCTCAAATCTGCTAAATCGGGAGATTTGGTCTCAGATAAATTGGCAAGTAGGGTAGAAAAAGCCCTCAGCAATCTGGGCGGTCAAAATTCCGGAGAAAGCCCGACCATGATGTCCCAAGCAACGACAATGGCAGTCAATGCTTTAATGGGAATAGTATTGGGTCGCACGGATATTTCTGACTTCGATGTTGAAAAAGTAGTTGGTCAGCTCAAAGAAGCTAAAGACAAAGTTACCCAGCAAACTGATAAAATTACCGCTCAAGTCAAAGGCGAACCCGTAACTTACAGCCCAATTCGTGCCGACGTAGAAAACTACCTACTCAACACTTATTCGTGGCAGATGAACCCCCAAGCCATCGAGCGCGAATTTCGGGACGTTCTCTACGATCCTACAGCCGACCCCGGAACAGTGCGCCGCGAATTAGAAAAACTAAAACAGTCTAATTTTGCCGAAATCTTGGCTAGTCGAGGCGTTTTTACCCAAGACAAAATTAAAGAAATTTCCCAGGAATTAGAAGCAATTAGACAGCGCGTTTTACAAACCGTGATCTTTGCCGAGGAGCAAGAAAAAGCTCGCGATTTGCAGTGGCGGTTGGAAACTTATTTGAAGCTGACGCCGAAAGAGGAACTGACAGCAGCAGGTATCGGGAGCGATTTCAAAAAAATCTTAGAGGATTCCGACGCTAGTTACGAACAGTTGCGCGATCGACTTTCTCCTTACACCCGCGACAGTTTTGTGCAAATTCTCCGAGGTCGCGAAAATTTCGGATTCCAGGAAGTAGAACAGATTGTTCAAGAGTTAGAAAGGACGCGAGATGTAGTTTTAGCAGATGCTAAAGGTCTGCAAGAAGCAGCGCAAGCCCGACTAGATAACCAGTGGCAAAGAGTACAAGAATACTTGAAGTCTACGGGCAAAGAAGAACTCAATCCCGAAGGCATCAAGCGCGATTTGAAAACGCTGCTGGACAACCCGGAAGCGGGAATGTGGGCGCTCAGAGCTAGAGCTTCTAAGTTCGATCGCCAAACTTTGGTAAAATTGCTATCTCAGCGGAAAGACCTCAGCGAAGACCAAGTAAATCAGCTTCTCGACAGCGCCGAAGAAAATTGGCACAGCGCGGTACATACGCCGCAAAAGTTGGCAGAAAAAGCTAAGGATCAGTACGACCAAACCACCACCGCCCTTGCAGATTACCTTCGTAAGACTGGCAAATCAGAACTCAATCCTGAAGGGATTCAGCGGGATTTGACAAAACTGCTGGAAAATCCAAAAGAAGGAGCTTTAGCGCTGCGTGGCCGCCTGTCTCAAGTCGATCGCGATACTTTGGTAAAACTGCTTTCTCAGAGACAAGATTTGAGCGAGGAACAAGTCAATCAAATTATCGACCAAGTGCAGGAAACCCTTGGCTCGATTGTGAAAGCGCCCCGCCGTTTGGCAAAACGGGTGCAAAGCCAAGTGCACGATTTTCAGAGTGTTTTAGAAGATTATTTGCGTAATACGGGCAAGGATGAATTAAATCCCGAATCCATCAAGCGCGACTTGCAACTGCTGCTGCATGACCCGAAAGTCGGTGCATACAGTTTGGGCGAGCGCTTGTCACACATCGATCGAGCTACAATTGTTTCTCTGCTGTCTCAGCGGCCGGATATTTCTGAAGCAGAAGCCAATCGCATTGTCGATGGCATTTTGTCGGTGCGCGATGAGTTCGCACTGCAAATTCAGAAAATACAGGAGGGTATTCAGTCGGTAATTGACGGGGTTCTCGGAAAAATTCGGGATTACCTCAATTCGCTCGATCGCCCTGAACTAAATTACGAAGGCATTACGCGGGACGTGCGGAAGTTATTTGACGATCCGCAAGCCGGATTTGATGCTTTGCGCGATCGGCTGGGTCATTTCAATCGCGATACTTTAGTAGCACTAATGAGTTCTCGCGAGGACATTTCCGAAGCAGATGCCAACCGCTTGATCGACCAAATTGAAAGAAGCCGCAACACCGTCTTGCAAAGAGCAGAACGCTTGCAGCAAGAGGCGCAGCTTCGCCTCGAAAGCATCAAAGTGCAAGCCGAAAAACAAGCCGAAGAAACCCGGAAAGCAGCAGAAGTTGCCTCTTGGTGGCTATTTTTCACCGCTCTTACTTCGGCCGCAGCAGCAGCCGGCGCCGGTGCTTTAGCCGTCATCCGATAAAAAAGACTCAAGTTGCGATCGGATTGCATATAGTGCCTGATGTGAGTTTCTACTGACATCAGGCACTAATGTTAGTAAAGGATTTGATCGGGGATTGGGAACGAGTTTGTATTAATTTGTTAGTACGGTTGAATAATGTTATGGTAAACCAGTTCCTACCCGTTTTTTGAGGCTAGTGCCAACGGTGAATCTATACATTTTAATTAGCAGTTTTGATGAATTTAAAATAGAAAAGTGAAAAGCCGATTTTATTGATTGTTGTATATTTTATTTGCAGATGTAATAAATAAAAAGTAGCCGGATCTTCATTGCCTCTGCTATCACAATTTTTGAACGGGGTTCAGGCTTGCAGGCTGGATTTGCTTTGAGGCAGATTCTACAACTGTTGCAAGGATTACTGAAGAATGACAAAAATCAAAACATTTATTGGAGTGAAAACCTTTTGGCAAAGCAAACTTCGCGGGCCAGTTCCCTCTCTCCTCAATATTTTTTAGGTACAATAATAGAGAGGGTTCTCCACCCAGCACGCCTGTTCTCCCAACCGCCCGCCGCCCTGGCTGCGTCAGTATCAAACGCGAACTGTTTTGAGTTCGATCGGCGGTTAATTTTGAAGATGCCGATCGTCAGGTTTTGACTTGTAGGTCATAGGTTGTAAGGAACCCCATAGCTAAAGCTAGGGGCTTTCAGGAAGTCCGGCTCGATCGCCAGCGGTTCAAGAAGAAAGCCCGAACCTTACCAGAGACAGGATTAGACCTACGTTTTTTGAGTCACGATACCGGAGAATGCGACGCTAGTTTTCCGATCTATCGCCAAAAGTTAAACAGGCTTAACGGGGTTAAACCAGTGCTTTTGGCATAACAAGCTCAATAAACATTCAAGGGAGCGAACTTTACCCAGCAATGGAGGACTTTATGTCTAATTTTGTTTTTGTAATTGATGCCCAAAAAAGACCGCTAACACCAATTCATCCCGGTTTTGCAAGGAGGCTTCTGAAGCAGAAACAAGCGGCTATTTACCGTAAGTTTCCGTTCACTTTGATTCTTGAAGAGTCCCGACCCGATTTAATCAGACCCCATTTAAAGATTAAAATCGATCCTGGTTCTAGGGTAACTGGTTTTGCCATATTGAACGGCGCACAAGTCATTTGGGCAGCAGAATTGACTCACAGAGGTCAGGCAATCAAAGATGCTCTGCTCTCACGCCGTCAACTGCGGAGGGGACGACGAAATCGACATACTCGTTATCGTCAACCAAGGTTCTTGAATCGCACAGGTCCTAGAGGTTGGTTGGCACCCAGTCTTGAACACCGAGTTTTGACTACACTCACTTGGGTGAACAAACTCATCAAACTTGCGCCTATCGGGTCAATAGCTCAAGAACTTGTGCGATTTGATTTACAACAACTTGAAAACCCTGAAATCTCAGGTATTGAATATCAGCAAGGCACACTTTTGGGCTACGAGGTTCGCGAATATATTCTTGATGCGTGGGACAGAAAATGCGCTTATTGTGGTAGTGAAAATATACCTTTACAAGTCGAACATATTCACCCTAAAGCTAAAGGCGGCACGAATCGTATCTCAAATCTATGTCTGGCTTGCGATTCTTGCAATAAAAAGAAAGATACTCAAAAAATTGAGCAATTCCTGGCCAAAAAACCTGATGTTCTTAAAAGAATTCAAGCACAAAGAAAACGACCCTTAAAAGATGCTGCTGCCGTCAACTCGACACGTTGGGCGTTGTTCAATCAGCTCAACAAAACTGAACTTCCGGTAACTACGGGTTCTGGCGGTCAAACGAAGTTCAATCGAACTCGTTTGCAACTACCTAAATGTCACTGGTTAGATGCTGCAAGTGTCGGCAAAGTCGAAGAATTAAAGGTGCTGACTTCTCAACCACTGCTAATCAAGGCGACGGGACATGGCAGCAGACAGATGTGTGGCACGGATAAGTTTGGCTTTCCAATTCGCCATAAATCAAGAAAGCAAATCCATTTCGGTTTTCAAACTGGTGATATTATCAGCGCGACAGTCACCGCAGGAAAGAAAGTCGGCTCCTATGTGGGACGAGCTCTGTGCCGTGCATCCGGCTCGTTTGATATCGCCACCACGATGGGAAGAGTGGCAGGGATTAGCCATAAATATTGCAAACCCATTCACAAAAAAGATGGTTATTCGTATGGATTTTGAAGAGAGGCGACTGAAGTCGCAGCCGCTTTCCTCCCCATGTCTAAAGCCAGGGGCTTCTCGCTCGTTTTTTGGTGAATAATATGGAACTAAAGCTCTGAAAATACTACACTGGCTGTGGGGGGCAACATACCGGATACCTTGGGAATACCAAGGGCTTTGCTTTCGTCAGCCCAGAAAAGTCCAAACACGCAGGCCCTGCGATCGCCAATGTTAAACAACCTACGTCTCAAACCTCTCCTGGCTAGTTGCCTATTAGCACCGTGAGGAGGGCGACGCCATGCAACTCCGAAAAAAAACACTATTAATCATCGGTGCAGCGCTGATCAGCCTGATTCTGGTTCTCTATGCCACTGCATCAACTATTTTGCTGCATGATTTTCACAACCTGGAGGCACAGTACGTCCGCCAGGATGTCGCACGGGCTTTGGACGCATTAGATGATGACTTGTCGAATTTAGACACCAGCGCCCAAGATTACGCCGATTGGGACGATACTTACTCTTTCGTCGAAACACGGAACGAAAATTTTGTCAAGTCAAATTTCGTCGATTCGACATTTATTTACTTGAGACTAAACTTATTGGTGCTGCTTGACTCCAACGGTAAGACAATCTTCAGCAAAGGTTTCGACCTTAAATCCCAAACCGAAATCCCGATTCCCGAAAGCTTCAAACAGCACTTGACCGAGGCACTAATAGACTCATCGACAGTCGAGGGCGATCGCCCCGTCGCCAAAACAGGCGTCCTCACCCTGCCAGAAGCCAGACTGCTGATTGCCGCCAAGCCCATCTTGAACAGCAACTCCCAAGGCCCGTCGCGGGGGACGCTGATCTTGGGACGCTACCTAGACAGCAGCGAAATCGGTTTGCTTTCAGAACTGACTCACCTGTCAGTGGATTTTAGATTGCCGAGTTTAGATTTTAAAGTGGGAGCCGCGAACTACTCCGGGCACAGCGCCAAGGCGATGGCTCGATCGAGGCAGGAGTTGGAAAATGTCAAACTCAAAATTTCCAACCTCAAATCAGCAGAAATTTTAGTCGAGCCACTCAGCGACACCTTAGTCGCAGGATACGCCCTGATTCGCGACATCCACGGCAACCTAGCGCTGCTGCTGCGAGTAGAGACAGATCGCATCATCTACGGCCAAGGTCAGGCTACCTTGGAGCTGTTTACCTTATCAATACTGGCAGTAGGTTTAATATTTAGCGCCATCACCCTGCTGTTGCTAGAAAAATTAGTTTTGGCGAGATTGGCTTCCTTGAGCACCAGCGTCAGCAACATCGCAGCCAACGGCGACCCAAGCTTGCGCGTTGATATTGCCGGAGAAGATGAACTCGCAAGCTTGGCCGACGCCATCAACCGAATGCTAGAAGCATTGGGCAATTCTCAAGTCGAACGTAATGAAAGCGAAGACCGCTATCGGTTGATGGCCGAAAACTCAACCGACATGATCACCAGACACGACCCCAAAGGCGTGTTTGTTTACGTCTCGCCCGCCAGCAGGGCTTTGCTGGGATACGAACCTTCGGAACTCATCGGCCGCGTCCCCAAGGATTATTTTCACCCCGACGATTTAGAAACCATTGCCAAAGCCCACTGGAAAGTCCTGGCCCTCCCAGTTACTTACACCGTCAGCTACCGCATCCGCCGCAAAGACGGCAAATACATTTGGTTTGAAACCACCGGCCGCACGATCAGCGATCCCCAAACAGGCGAAGTCCAAGAAATTATCGGCATTTCCCGCGACATCAGCGTGCGGAAGCAAACTGAACAAGAACTTCGAGAAAGCGAAGCTGCAATCAAAGCTTTGTACCAAGTGACTTCGGCTCCCCGTACAGACCCGCTCAACCACCTCTCTACCTTTGATTTGCGCCTCCAAGAACTGCTGGCAATGGGATGTCGGCATTTAGGCCTGTCTGTGGGAATTTTGTCCTGCATTCAAGGCGACAACTATCAAATAATGGCTGTTGAGTGTCCCGACGGGTCGATCGTCAAAGACCAAATCTACGATCTGGAAAAAACTTTCTGCGTCGCTACGTCAATGGCAAAAGAACCGATCTACTTTGAGTCGGTGAGATTTTCGGGTTTTTCCTTTAACACGCACGATCGAGCCTTCCCCATTGAAGCTTACATGGGCATTCCCGTCACGGTGGGAGGCAAAGTTTACGGCACTCTGTGCTTCTTTTCTCCGACTCCTGTGACAGAACCGTTTCGAGCTGTAGACAGAGAGTTGATGAAACTGATGGCTCAGTGGGTGGGAAGCGAACTCGAACGCCAGCAAACCGACGTAGATTTGGCAAAAGCTCGCGATCAAGCACTGGCGGCTACTAGAGCCAAAAGCGAATTTTTAGCCACCATGAGCCACGAAATTCGCACTCCGATGAATGGAGTCATCGGCATGACTGGTTTGCTGCTGGATACCCCCTTAACTCGCGAACAGCGCGATTTTGTAGAAACTATCCGCAGCAGCGGCGATGCCTTGCTGACGCTGATCAACGATATTCTAGATTTCTCGAAAATTGAGTCGGGCAAATTGGACTTGGAGGAACATCCGTTTGACCTCCGCACTTGCATTGAGGAATCTCTAGACTTGGTAGCTGCTAAGGCGGCAGAAAAAAAACTGGAAGTGGGTTACTTGATCGATCGTACAGTACCGGTAACGGCGATTGGCGATAGCACCCGCTTGAGGCAAATTTTAATCAACTTGCTCAGTAATGCGGTTAAATTTACCGACGCTGGAGAAGTGGTGGTTTCGGTGACTGCCAAAAAGATTTCAGTGCCGGCGGCTAACGCTAAAGAACCGCCATTAATTGCTGGCGAACCGGTAGCAATTAACCCAGCATACGAAATACATTTTGCGGTCAAAGATACCGGTATCGGCATTCCGAGCGATCGCATGGATCGGCTATTTAAATCTTTCAGCCAGGTGGATTCTTCAACGAGCCGGCAGTACGGCGGTACCGGATTGGGTTTGGCAATTAGCAAGCGTTTGGCCGAAATGATGGGCGGCAGGATGTGGGTGGAAAGTATGGGTAGTGTGGCGGGCAATCCTCCGGCTCATTTTAGATCGTCGGCAGTTTTTGATTTGGGATGGGCAGAATCTTGCGAAATTGCCGAAAAATATGGCTATGGCAAATCTGTACTCAGCAACCAGCCGATCGCCCAAAATACGAAATCTGTTGGCTCTACTTTTTATTTTAGTACGATCGTTTCTGGCTGCAAGAATTCCTTACCACTTAACTTGAGCAATTCTCAACCTGAATTAGCTGGCAAGCGAGTCTTAATTGTCGATGACAATGCTACCAACCGCAGAATTTTGACTCTCCAAGCTCAGTCTTGGGGAATGGTGGCTAGGGCTTCAGCTTCGGCTCGTTTGGCTTTAGATTGGCTGGCTGCTAAAGAAATGTTTGACTTGGCAGTTTTGGATATGCAAATGCCGGAAATGGACGGGTTGGCTTTAGCGGCGCAAATTCGCCGGTATCCTGATTGCGAAAAGTTGCCGTTAGTGATGCTAACTTCGATCGGCAGGCAAGAAATTAATTCCCCTTCTATGGAGATGGATTTTGCTGCTTTTTTAAATAAACCCATCAAACAATCTCAGCTTTACAATGTTTTAATCAATATTTTTGGAGAACAGACACCGGAATTTAAAGGGCAGCGCACTAGCGGGCCTTTCTTGCAAACCATACCCGTGCTGGCCGAGAACTTACCGCTGCGGATTCTGTTGGCTGACGATCATTTGGTGAATCAGAAGGTGGCTTTGCAAATTTTACAGCGGATGGGGTATCGCGCGGATGTGGCGGGAAACGGTATCGAAGTGCTCGAAGCTTTGCGCCGCCAGCCTTATGATGTGGTGCTGATGGATGTGCAAATGCCGGAAATGGACGGACTGGAAACTACCCGCCGCATCCGCGAGCAATTTTCAGCAGATTTAACTTTAGAAAATCTCACGGGAGAATCAGAACTTTCCGCAACTGATGAGCAATCTAATAATCGAAAATCGAAAATCGAAAATCCCCCATTGACTGACGAGGAATCTAACAATCGAGAATCGCAAATCGAAAATCAAAAATCGACTGATGAATCTAACAATCGAGAATCGCAAATAGAAAATAGAAAATCGACTGATGAATCTAACAATCGAGAATCGCAAATAGAAAATCAAAAATCGACTAAGGAATCTAACAATCGAGAATCGCAAATAGAAAATAGAAAATCGACTAAGGAATCTAACAATCGAGAATCGCAAATAGAAAATAGAAAATCGACTGATGAATCTAACAATCGAAAATCGCAAATAGAAAATAGAAAATCGACTGATGAATCTAACAATCGAAAATCGAAAATCGAAAATCGAAAATCGACAAGGCCTTGGATTGTGGCGATGACGGCAAATGCGATGCAGGGCGATCGCGAAGAGTGTATGGCTGCGGGGATGGACGACTATTTGAGCAAGCCGATCGCCATCGATCAGTTGGTGCGAGCTTTGATGGCGTGTAAATCTCGATCGAACTCCGCATTCGATCGTCTGCAGCCGATCGTTTGTTTGGATGCCCCGGCGGAACAGATCGAAGGAACGAGTGAATTAGAAGTGCGATCGAATGTGGCTGTTGCGGGAAATCCACAACAGACAATTCCCAATTCGCCGGCAGTCGTCGAGTGGGGTGCATCAAATCTCGATCGGGCTTTGTCAGAGGGGCACGAGTCCCTGAGTGCCAAGATTATAGAGGGATTGCGAGAAGTGGAAGCTTTAGACGAGGCGATCGAGATTTACCTCGAAACAGCTCCCGAACTGCTGCGAGGCATCTCTATGGCTCTGTGCAACGCCGATCCGCTGGCTTTGCGGCGATCGGCTCACTCTTTAAAGTCGATTAGCGGTACTCTCGGTGCTTTTCGCTTGTTTGAGCTGTGCGAGGAACTCGAAATCATGGGCCGCATGGGAACAAATGCTAACCAGTCTTTACCCGATCCGGCCTGCGCGCTTTTAGAAGAGGTTGAAGCGGAGTATCAAAGAGTTGAAACGGCGTTGAAAATAGAAATGCAGTACAGCGAAACAATGACAAGTGATAATTAACTATTCTTCCTCTGCGTTCTCTGTGTCCTCTGCGGTTAAATCATTCCGGTGCCACCGCAATTGATATTACAAGCTATATCTCGCGCCCAAATCTCTCGCTGCTTGTCGGTGTTTTTCTACCAAACTCGGCGGGGAAAGCACTTGGGCGCTATCCATATGTTTGTTCACCCAGAGGCTGAATTCGTTCAGAGAGCGATCGGGCAAATCGATCTGATAATCCACATAAAGCAGATTGCCAAAACTATCCCTTGGGCCTTCCTTAATCTTTTTTTGTCGCGGATGCCGCCGATCGCCCTCTAAAATAAATCCCACTACTTTCTCAAAAAACCGCACCTTCACTTTTTCCAACTTCAGCGTACCTTCCAATTCAGCCTGCTGTTGCTCTGGCTTGCCCAAGAACAGCCCCCAGCCGTTTTTTAACAACTTTTGAGCTATTTTCAAACGTTGTTCCTGTACGGCTAAACCGCGCCCTTCTACATCGATAATTTCGCAGTAGTCAGTAAAGCGATTCACCCGTTCTACGCTCAAATGCCCGTTGTCGCAAGATTCGCAAATCATGTACCAGGCGATGTCGTGATAAATCAGTTGCAGAGGCCAGATTCGCCGGAAACCGACATTGCCTTTACCATAATAATCGTCTTGACGGTAAAGTTCGATCGCCTGACCTCGAACAATTGCTGTTTCTACGATGTCTAGTTTGTGAAATAGGGTATTCCGATATTCTTGGCGATCGAGCATTTCTACAGGATCGGTGTAAATAATCGCACGATTTAGGTGTTCGCGAACGGGATAAAACAATTTACCTTTGAGTTCGATATCTAGTCCGCGCAACAGTTTAGTGAGTTTTTCACAAATTTTGCGGGCTTGGGGATTTCCCTGATATTTGGCTTGAGATGCTATTGCTTGAAATGCGAATAGTAGTTCTTCGCGATTCATTGCGCCGGTACCGAGATAATATCCGAAGCGATACATTCGTTTGTCGAGGATTCCGTAGTGGCGCAAAGTTTCTAAGTCTTTACGGATTGTGGGAGTTGCGGGATAGTTTTCGGGAAATTCGATGTTGAATTCGGCGGCAATTTTCTGCAATTGAGATTGGACTTCTAGCAAAGCATCATGATATTTACTATCGGATGTTTCTGTGTCGGAGTGTCCGATGCCCGGATGGTTTACTAATGTGGCGATGAGGAGCATGATGCGATCGAACGTTAGTTTGTCGGCGTAGGGGTGAGGGGTTGGTTTTTTGGCCATGATGGGTGGATGGGGGTAAGGTGGGTAAAAGTCAAGGAAAAGACAATATTGACATAAAAATATATAAATGTCTGAAAGCCCTTATTGGGATAGCTTTAGGTTTTGAAAAAAGTTTGATAAATATTGTGAATTTGAAGACATGAAGCTGGCTCGGCTGATATATTGAGTTGAGTAGAACTTAAGCAGTTAGCGACTTGGGACACTACCAGCAGCCTTCAGGTGGGCATTGCCCGCCTTAAAATTGAATTTATGCCTGCATACACTGCGATCGCCTTTGCGCCCGTTCAAGGCTTTATCGAGAAATCCCGCAAACTCCGAGATTTATTTGGGGCTTCACTGATTCTGTCTTTTTTGAGTTTTAAGCTAGTACAGCAAGCCAAAGAATCAGGTTTCAACGTCATTTCTCCCGGTTCCCCTAACATCCAGAAAGGAATGCCCAATCGGATACTTCTGAAAGGGGAAGGGGAATTTTCCAGGAATGACGTGACAAATACCCTTCAGAGTTCATGGCAAGAAATATTAAATGAATGTCGAGTTTGGATAGAACGAGAAGTACCTCCTAAAGAAGAATACTTTTGGCAGCTAGAGTGGATGCGATGGGGTTTGTACACTTGGGAGATATTTTGGGGACACGGAGATTCGATAGAATCTGCGATGAAGAATTTAGAAACTCGCAAATTGCGTCGCGATTGGACGGCAATTAACTGGATTGGCGACAGTTCGAGTTTGACTGGCACGGATGCGATCGCCTGGCCACGTTTAGGTTTAGAACATCGAGAACCAGGGCGGCAGCTATCCGATACAGAAAAAGCTGAACTTAAGGATTTCTATCAACGTCTTTCCTGTGTCTTAGAAAATCTTCTCCCAGATGGCGAACCCGAAGGAAAATTTCTTGCACCTAATGAAAGATTGAGCATTCCTGAGTTAGTCAAGCGGTTAGTTACTCGCGACGAAGATATTGCCAGAAACATTGGGATATCTCCGCTTGAAGCAGGATTTAGCGACATTATTCGTGAACCAGAACACTGGACTGGCTGGTTTATGGGAGATGGCGATAAAGTTGGAAAAAAACTTCAGGAAATTGCTCAAAAAGAAGGAGATGAAGGTTTAAAAAAGTTCAGCGAAGCCATGCGGGAGTGGGGGAGAAATTTTATCAAGAATTTCCCCAAAGACCAAGGGCGCATTGTTTATGCCGGCGGTGACGACTTCCTTGGTGTAATTTACAGCAGCCAACGCGAAAAACCCCCAGAACCTATAGAGGCATTAGAATGGTTAATGGGATTGTCCGATGAATGGAAAAAGCACGGACAGGATATTAACCTAAGTGTTGGTTTTGTTTGGGCTGGTCATAGAGTGCCGCAGCGAGATATTCTTCAACACTGTCGAGAAGCCGAAAAACGGGCGAAAAGTTTGGGGCGTGATCGCGTTACAATTCGAGTAGTTTTTAACAGCGGTCAATACGTGCAGTGGACTTGTCCTTGGGATTATTTGCATATTCTCAAACGATACAAAGACCGGGACGGCAAAAGCTGGGAGCAAAAGCCGAACTGGAGTCATGTTTACAAAGATTTAGCTCATCTCAAAAATCGTCATGCTATTAGTTTTAATTCCCAGGAAAACAGCCCAAACGATGAATTAGCTTTAGCTCTTTTTAAACTTTACTTTCAAGACGAGAAGAACTTAGAAAAAAACTGGAAGCACATCGTCGGCGATTACCCAAATCCAGAACAATCCAAACAAATTATTTACTGGATTAGTGACCTAATAAATGTGGGATGGCAGCTATGTTCAAATATCTCATCACTATAAGTCCTTTAGGATTTATGTACGGGAGTTCTGGCGGATTTTTATCGCCAGAAAATCTAGTCGGACGTTCTGGGGCAAAATTTCCTCCAGAAGCAGCTACCCTCTCTGGTCTATTTTTCAGCAGCAACAAAGTTAAGTCCTATATTTCTCCAAAGGAACTTAGTGATAATTTGTTTGTCGCTGGCCCATTCTGGGCAAAATCAGACGATCCTGAATACTTTTACGTCCCCATTCCTTGGCACAAAATTATTTCTAAAAAAGGCGTGGATGAATGGAAAATGAAATCGGGAAAATGGCATCGCGAATCCGAAGATTTAGATCCTGAGTATAGCTGGCAAACCGTTAATTCTTGGGTAGATAAGACGGCTGCTATTAAGAAAAATGGCTATGTTGCCGATATTCCTTGGAAATACGTCCCTATCTTGCACCCCAAAACAAAAGATGACGAACGCTGTACTTTAGCAGAAGATGGTTTGTTTTTGGAAAATTCCGTACAGATGGATGATGAATGTTGTCTAGTTTATCTCTCAACTCATCCTTTAGCAGATGGTTGGTATCGCTTTGGTGGCGAAAATCATTTAGTAGAAATCAAGAGTGTTTTACTCGATGATGACAGTCCCATTGTCAAACTTTTACGCCAACCAATTCAGCGCTCATTTGCTTTGATAACACCGGGAGTCTGGGGTTCTAACAAGTTTTCATACCGCTATCCCAAAAATGAAGATTTCTCCCAAAAACGACCGGATATGCTCACCGATAAACCCATTTCCTATCGCTACCGCGTGAAAGGACAAATGGGACGGGGACGCTATGCAGTTCCTCCCGGAACTGTCTATCTTCTCAGAGAGCCTTTAGATAAAACTTGGTGGGAATTCCCCGAAAATTGGTTTCCCAAAGAAGGTTTTAGCCTGAAACAAGTTGGATGCGGTTTGTGTTTGCCAATTGAAATTCAAGGAGTTGAATAATGTACAAAAAAGCTTACGGTATTATTGAAACGCTTGCTCCTGTTCATGTGGGAGCAACGGCTGGTGAAGAAAGCGGCAACTTAAACTTAATTTTCCGCGACCAGTTTACTCAAACTGGCATTATTCCCGGTAGTTCGATTCGGGGCAGATTGCGATCGGAAATCCGCCGTAGTCTGGGAGAAGCTGAAGCTAATAAATGGTACGGTCAGGAAGCAGAATCCGGGAAACCAGACAGTACCACTGAGTCTGTAGTTAAGTTTGAATATGCTTCGCTGCTGTGGTTGCCAGTATTTTGTCCCGGTCAACCAATTGTGTGGGTAACTTGTCCTCGTTTGCTGAAACGCTATCAGCGAATTGCTGGAGATTATGTCAAGCTAAAAGATGGTACATCTCTCAAATCCGCTAAACCTCCAGCTAGTTATACAGGTTCTCAAACCTTAAAACCTCTCGACGTAAATGGCAAACCAAAGCTATTTTTTAACTTTGGCTTTTTAACTGTTGAGAAAACTCAGGATTTGTCTGCTTGGTTTCCTTTAGGAGAGGAATTGCCAGCCGTTGTTGTGGCTGACGATGAAATTGCCATGATTCACGATATGGCCTTATATCGTCAGAGTCGAGTTGCCTTAGACAAAGAGGAAAAAAAGGCGAAGAAAGGAGCTTTTTTTAATACTGAAGCTTTGCCAGAAGGCACAATTTTAGTATTTCCGGTCGCCCTCAAAGAAAACCAAGAGACATGGCAACCTTTTGGCGCGTCTACTGGCACAGACATTTATCTCGGCGGTTTAGAGTCAATTGGTTTCGGTCACTGCTATCTAACCTTAAAGGAGGTATAATTTATGGCTTGGGAATCTTACAAATTAGACCAAGAGGCTCACGATTTAGTTGTCAAATATCGTGACAAAAAAGACGCTCTCAATCAAGCCTACAAAATGCGCGTTGCAGTTGCTTATGGTTTAGAGCGATTTTGGGGAGAACAGTTTCGGTTAGTCAAAGATCAAGATAAGGCTGATTATTGGCGGGATACTTGGAAGGCGCTAGTAAAAATCATGGGAAATGCTGGCGTTAAAATTCCCAATGATAATGTCAGTTCGGACGATACAGCAGCCATTAAAATTATGGCCAATAAATTGTGGGATTTTCCTATCGAACAGCGTAAAGTAGCTATAGCTGTGCTGACTCAACTTTGTGACAGTATGGTGTGGTGGACTCAACGTTATAAGCCTACTAAGAATAATGGCAATAATGGAGGTGAAGAAGATGAGTGATAGCGATCGCGTTCCTTTGATGTTTCGCTCTCAATTGGAAGGAAGGGGCAAAATTCAGTACGCCGGCGATGCTGGTCCCGCTTCTGAGTGGGTGGAACAATGGTTAGAATGCTGTCCTCCCGTCCCCGAAAGCGCCGATAAAAGCGTTCCCCTCTACAAACGAGGTCGAACTAAATCACCCGTAAAAATGCCTGAATTCGGGCAAGGAGTGGAAACAAAACAATACACCATTAGCTGGCGTTTAGTTACAAACAGTGGACAAGATGAAGGCGTCATTCGACCCATAATTGGCGCGAAAGGCTTGCCATTTTATCCTGGTTCTAGCATGAAAGGGGCTTTCTGGCGATCGTGTCCTCCTCAAAAACGAGAAGGATACTGCGGGGGAGAGGTTGTAGAGGACGGACAGCGTAGTGCAAAACCAGGAATTTTGCGCTTTCACGGCGGCTTCCCCGCTGATATGTCTTGGGGAGAAAAAGAGCGTTTAGTCGATGTCGTTCACTCTCAGCAAAAGCGCCAAGTGATGGAAAATGCCGTCACCAGTGCTAACGTACAAATCTCGCTTTATCAGTGTAAATTACAATTTGGCATTTCCAGCAACAAGCAACTTGGAAAACAAGAATGGGAGGAAATTTGGCAAATTTGGGAAAAAGCTTTAGGACACGGAATTGGTTCTAGGGTAAGTGCAGGTTATGGTCGCATGGCAGAGGTAGAAAGCGCCGATCGCATCTTACTTTCTGTCAATTTGAGTGGCTGCGGATTAACGTCGCAACTACTGAATAGAACCCCAGAATTTCGACCCAATATGTTTAAAGCTGCGCTGCGGGGTCATACTTTGCGGTTGTTGGCAGGGGTCACAGATGCCAATACAGCACAACTGTTAACCAAAAAACTTTGGGGAGGAATTGTTGAAACACGCGATGATACAGGGGCCATTATCGGGCAGTTGGGGATTAACTTTACTGCTGAGGAACTCGATTTTGGTGAACACAGATATTATCCGACGAGGAATCCGGTAGTCATGCCTACCTACGATTTACAGGCAGGAAAACTGGACATTGTGAATCTAAATAATAGGTATCCGCAGAAGGAATTAAAAAAGTTTGTCACTTATTTAATTAAATTTTCTCTCTTGCTTGGCGGTTTTGGCAAGTCGTGGCGGCGGGTCGATCACAGCCTGTTTTTCCCTGAGTATTTTAAGAGAAATGACAAACCTGCGATCGGCTGCCACTGGAAGTTTAATGAAAGTTCAAAAAATTTGTACGTCACGGCTGCTAATCCTAATCTCAGCAATATTACTAAATTTCTGGCAGAGGGTCAGCAGAGAGCAATAGAATGGTTAACAGTTAATCATTTAGAACCTAGTCATCAGGTTATGGCTTGGCGTGAAGTCTGGCATCCCGAAAAAGTGGAAGTTTGGGGAAGAATCGCTGAGGATCAGCATAGCAGCGAAGCAATTAAATGGTTTCACGAACCGTACTCAAAAAATCAGTCTATTAATAAGCAAAGCGATTTAACGGGAAAACTAAATAACATCGGTCGCATTTGGCACCGGATGTGTCCCCGCTATCTCACAACTAAAAACGGAGAATTAAGACAAAAAAGGCAAGAGTATGTAGAGCTTTTGACTATTTTTCCAGATAAATCGGAGAAAACTCAAGATTTTCTTGAGTTTTTACAGAATCAGAGCGACTTTATCAAACTTTGGCCAACTGAGGAATAATTATGAATATCTGGATTGTGACAACTGGCAGCAGCGATGTCAAGCTCAAAACTGATGACAATTGGGGTAGTTTGTTCAAAAAGGTCAGAAGTCAATTATACGATCGCCGTTTTGTACCTACACGACCGCCGAATACTGATGATGAGGAACCTTTCATTGTACCAGCTAGAACGATGGGGATGGTCTATGGCAGCCAGTTAACAGATGAATATTATGAGGATTTGCACTTTCCGCTTCTGGATGCTTTTTCGGCAAAGCTGTTAGAGAAAGGGAGAACAAATCCTGACCAAATAATCTTGATTATGACCGATCAGGAAGCGGTTTTTGATGAGGAAGATAGGAGAGTAGAGAAAAGTCCTTATTGGCAGGATACTTGCACGCTCAAACCAATATTTGAACGATATTTTCAGAAAAAGTTTCCTAAAATTGAATCCATTGATTACTTAGAATTGAAACCTCAATCCAAAGATGAGGGATTAGATAGTTGGAATAAAGCACTGTTTCTGGTTCAACAAGCTTTGTCTAGTTTGGATTTAGATAAAAGTGCAAACTTTTATGTCAGTCATCAAGCTGGAACTCCGGCAATTTCTTCGGCGGTTCAATTTGAAACTCTAGCAAAGTTTGGTAAAAAAGTCCAGTTTTTGGTTAGCAATGAGTATGAACCAGATTTAGCCAAAAAGGGTGATTTTATAGAAAGCTCTACTTATTTACAGGGGATGCAAGTTCAAGAAGCAAAAGCGCTATTAAGTCGTTATGACTATTTGGGGGTAGAGCGGATTTTAAAACCTTACTGGAAAGATTCTTCCGATCCGCTATTGCTGGAAATCCGTGATTTATTAGCAATGGCTGTACAGTGGAATTTTGCTAAGTTTGAAGATTTTGGCAAGGCTAGGGGAGATGTTGCAAAGGAGCGTTTGAATCAGTGGTGGTGGACTGGCTATGAGGCTGCTTATTTAGGAGTTATCCGTCTTAGACAGGGTAATACGGTTGAGGCTCTATTTCACAGTTTTCGCGCTGTGGAAGGAACGATAAAAGAATGGGCATTAGACAAGTATAAGCTACAAATTAAATACTCTAATCCCAATCAACCAAGTACAGCATATATCCATGACGTAAATCTGCCTCAAAATTTACGGCATTGGTTTAATGCCAATAAAAATGAGCAGTACAATAGTGTGGGTTTGTTTGGTAAATCACTATTTACTTTACTTGAAAATTCTGATCAAAATAAATGGAATCAAGATTCTCACATTAAAGTAGTTGCTGCTAATACTATAGATGAGAGAAATATTATTTTTCATTCCTTGCGTGGCTTGCAGGAAAAAGATGTGTTCAAGGCTTGGAATACTGATAGTCGAGAACAATGGGAAGCTAGGGTTTTAGGCTGTTTAAATTTTGTTTCACAGCAAAAGTTTGTTTCGTTAAAGTCAGCAAGTTTGATGGCGAAAGTGCATGATGAATTGGTAGCTGCGCTCGCCCATTACGAACTGCAAACATAAGCCAATAAATCCGCGACGAATTTACCGATTCGCCGGGGTTTCAACCCCTGGCGGACTAACAAACTTAACTAAAATTTTTCTCTTGAACTTGCATCTAAAGCTAAACTTTACCATCCCTATTCAACACAAAATAGAATTCGATAAAGTATGCCGCTTTATATCGTTGTCTACGATATCCGAGTTGACAAGCCCAGGCAAAAAGTGCATGACTTCCTGAAAGGTTATGGCAAATGGGTACAATATTCTACCTTTGAGTATGTTTTGCCAACTGCCAGATTTACAGGACTCCAGCGACGGCTGCGAAAGTTAATCAACCTAGACGCAGCATCCGGTTTTATCCGGTGTCGCGCCATACTTTGGGACAGGTGGAGGTTTTGGGTGTGGGAGCGCCGGTGACAAAAGCACCTGGGTCAGTGATTATTTAGCTCAGGTTGCGAGGCTGGTGGTAAATTAGCTCAAACGACCTTTTTCCGTCGTGAGCCTCGCAGCTTTACTGGGCAAGGGTTTCAAGGATTATTATGAGCGAACACAGGTGTGAGTTCCACAAAAAATATCTGAGCCTCGCAAAGGGCCTCTAGACACCTTGCGCTGTCTTGGGTGTATCATAGAGGACTCCCCACTCGTTGGGGAAACTAATTGAATGGAAACTGAATTTCTTTCTTGAGTTCAGATAATTCGGAGTCGTTCACTCCCCACTCGTTGGGGAAACTAATTGAATGGAAACATTTCCAACTGGGACAGATAGGCTAAATCGTTGAATTTGCGATCGCCTCCCCACTCGTTGGGGAAACTAATTGAATGGAAACCGAGTTCTACTCGCACCCAACTTTGTAAGCTGTCTAAATTTTCTCCCCACTCGTTGGGGAAACTAATTGAATGGAAACTGGGGATTACCTAACCAGTTATTAGAAACATCTTGCCAACTCACCACTCGTTGGGGAAACTAATTGAATGGAAACTTGATGAAACTGGTGAATATATAAAAAGTCAAAGAGAAGACTCCCCACTCGTTGGGGAAACTAATTGAATGGAAACTTGTGTCCGGCTGCGACACCGCCTTGATTGGTGATCTCCCCACTCGTTGGGGAAACTAATTGAATGGAAACCCGAAAAAGTAGAAAAAATACTCCATACTCGGTTTACACTCCCCACTCGTTGGGGAAACTAATTGAATGGAAACTTAATGTGCTGATCGAACTCGTAACAATCCTCGACAAGCATTTCTCTTACTCCCCACTCGTTGGGGAAACTAATTGAATGGAAACACTTCTTGAGACGATCCAAGATGTCTAAGGTTGGTTCCGCTCCCCACTCGTTGGGGAAACTAATTGAATGGAAACTCAATTTCTTGAATATATTCGGTGCTGACATCCCACGGCTGATTCTCCCCACTCGTTGGGGAAACTAATTGAATGGAAACTGAATTGCGATCGGGCCCCGGTAATTAGTAGACCAACTGCTCCCCACTCGTTGGGGAAACTAATTGAATGGAAACTCCGCTATGTGGCAATATACTTCAAGGAAGTATTTGTAATCCCCACTCGCTGGGGAAACTAATTGAATGGAAACTCAATCAGAAACAGCGCATCGCATTTGCCCTGATTGAATCTCCCCACTCGTTGGGGAAACTAATTGAATGGAAACTCTGTTGCCTATTTCCCCTTGGCCGATCTTGTGTAACAAAATCGGGGCACGTTAACTCCCCACTCGTTGGGGAAACTAATTGAATGGAAACTTTTTCAATGCAATGTAGACGTTTAGCTCCCCTAACTCCCCACTCGTTGGGGAAACTAATTGAATGGAAACACGATAGCGTGTTATACGATATTATCGGCTTTGAATTGTTCGTAATAACCTCCCCACTCGTTGGGGAAACTAATTGAATGGAAACTCTAAATATGCCTTTACATTCTGCCTTTTTGCCTTTATTCCTAGCTTTTCCCTCCCCACTCGTTGGGGAAACTAATTGAATGGAAACCTGATGTGATCTCCTGTTTGCGTAACTGTTTAACAGTAACTCCCCACTCGCTGGGGAAACTAATTGAATGGAAACGCTCGACATCCTCAAGTTGGGTGGGGGCGGGTTTTTGAGATTGTTAGTTTTTCACATAGATTGTTGGTGAAACCCGCCCCTACACGCTATCGTAGGGGCGGGTTTTACGAATAATATTTAATACCAGCAGACAATCTAGATAAACCCGCCCCCACCCAACCAATAACCTAGATTAACCTGATGTGCGATCGTATTTCACAAATGTAGATGCGGATTTGTGGCTGGGTGGAGGCGGGTTTTTGAGATTGTTAGTTTTTCACATAGATTATTGGTAAAACCCGCCCCGGAGGGCCATCGACGCAATGTTACAGTACGATCGACTGTAGATAAGATTTGCCATTACATTCGATCGACAGCGGGCTAGATTCATTAATTTTGACTGAATTATGAGGATATAATTCATCTTTTGCCCACGACAAAGGATTATTAATGATGTATTCCCGAATAGCAACTAATGATTCTTCATTGCGGATGATATGTTCGTAATAACCTCGTTGCCAAACTGATACGCCAGTCAAATATCGCATTTGGTTAATTCGCCGCGCTGAAGATGTTTTCATACCCCGCACAATTTCCGATAAAGGATGGATTTTTGATTTTCTCAGCGCCAATTTATCCGATTCTGTATAATTTATTTCTGGGCTGTCTTTCAAAAAAATAATCCCGTGGACGTGATTTGGCATCACAATAAAATTATCTAATGCCACATTTTGATAACGTTTGGGAAGAATGCTCCAATTGAATAAAACTGTTTTACCATAGGGACTCAATTGCATTGTATTATCAATGACTTCGCCGAATAAACATTCACGCTGCCAACTGCAAATAGTGATAAAATACGCACCGGGAGTCGTATAATCATATCCAGGTAGGCGAATTGAGTGGCGGTGGTGTTTGTTGCGATCGTATTTCATAATCTTTTTCCCAAAAACACAGGCGGTAGGGGCGGGTTTTACGAATAATATTTAATAGCAGCAGACAATCTAGATAAACCCGCCCCCACCCAACCAATAACCTAGATTAACCTGATGTGCGATCGAATGCAAAGAATATTGATTCGGATTAGTCGTTGGGCAGGGCGGGTTTATTTATTTTCTCAATTAGTGGCAAAAATGGTTGGCGAACCCGCCCCTACAATAATTGCGGGCGATCGAGATTTTTTGTCGGGCAGGGCGGGTTTATTTATTTTCTTAATTAGTGGCACAGATGGTTGGTGAAACCCGCCCCTACAATCATTTTTCAGGTGCAATTTCTCGATCTACTTGTTCAAAATTCACTTTATTATAGATATCTGCCACAGCAATTTCAAAGGATAGTGAAGCAAGCGCGATCGTCTCATCCAATTCATTGTACTCAGCAAACGACCATCGCTTATCATCCGTCTTAGAAAAATGTTCGATATATCTCCGATTTTGGTCGAGCAATAAGTATTCTTCAAGAGTGGGAATTGTGCGGTATCCCTCAAACTTTTTGCTGCGATCGTATCCTTTAGTTGAAGCTGACAAAACCTCAATAATTACTCTGGAATTGGTAATCGTATCGGTGCGGTTATTATAATACTCCGGCTTCCCACATACTACCATCACATCGGGATAAGTATAGATGCGCTTCTTGGGTATCCACAAGCGGACATCGCTCATGAAAACTCGATAGTCTAGTTTTTTGAATGCAAAATTTAGTTCGGTACTGAAGTTGAGCGCTATTTGATTGTGATTTGTAGAGCCACCGGCCATAGGAAATATTTCACCGTCAATGTATTCGCTTTTGTAGTCCGCAGCTTCTTCTAGTGCTAGATATTCCTCGATCGAGTAGTATCGTTGTTCAGTAAGTTGCATAGTTCTATTAGAGAGCATTTAACTGAGGCTTTTGTTTAGTGTAACATTTTTGGGTAAGCTTTTTAAGGTTGAGTTTGTGTAGGGGTTTTTGAGATTGTTGGTTTGTGGTATGAATTGTTGGTAAACTCGTCCGCACACAGCCGATCGCCTAGATTGATCTGATATGCGATTGCATCCCAAAAATAGACCTCTTGCAAAAATGCTTTTCATCAATTGATGGGACGGGCTCTGGGGCTCATCCCACAAGAAAAAATAACTCTTGTGGGATGGGCCCCAGAGCCCGTCCTAATTATTTTTGCAAGAGGTCTAATGTAGATTTGGATTTGCCGCCCAAGTGGGGGCGGGTTTTCGAGATTTTTGGTCTGAGGCGATTATGGTTGGTGAACCCGCCCCTACGGTAATTTGGGGAAACACGCTTACTTTCGAGTTACCACAACCCAATCGTCCGCTGTTTTGACAACCTCAGCATTCTGCAAACCTAAATGTTTTAAAACAGGTTTTTCTAACAGAAAATAAGGTTGAGGAAGAGTTTGCCATTTCTGTTTGAGCGTAGGTGCGTCGGCAACAATAACTTGGCGTTGACTGTAAAAATTCAGCGATGGACGGCCCAAGCGGTGAGAAGTAAACACTTGTTGACCCGCCGGAGTTCCTGTGCGGACAATTTCGGCGATCGGCTTAACCGGATAATCCTCCGCCAATTCCCAAACCCAGTTATCTGAAGCCACCAATACCAACAGCGTCAGGTAAGTTCCCCAAATTAAAACTAATATAAACTGTCGGTCTTTGCGGTGCAGCAACACGGCCGCCATTGTCATTGTCAAAGCTACAAACATCAGCATTAACTGCAAATCTCGCTCTGGAGGCGCAATTTGTCCCCCGATCCATACCCAGCCACTGAAGTACACGCAACCGACGACAGCAACTATAGCCAGCACTGCCAAAATCGCGGGATGAGGCAACAAAGAAATAGCATCAAAACGTTCTTCTGCTTCCTCTTTGATCGGCTCAGGCGGCAGCCATAGTTGCTCCCAAACTTCAGCGAGATAACTGCCAACAGCAAGAGCAAAAGCTGGATAAATTGGCAAAACATACCACGGCAATTTAGTAGTCATCACAGAAATAGCCAGCAGATATACTCCAGTCCAAACCAATACTAATTTTGGCCCGGGAAAACTGCGATTTTCCCAACTCAGACGCAGCCCTTGCAGCCAAAATAACTGCCAGGGCCAAGCTAATTTTAAAATTTCTAAAAGATAATACCAAGGCGGGCCTCTGTGACTGCTTACAGGTTCCGAAATGCGCCGGAAAGATTCGTTAACTAAATTAGCGTGGATGAAATATTGGCCGTAGTGCAGCCATTGGGCAAAATACCAAGCAGCTACTGGCAATGTTCCGATCGCAAATCCGCCCCAAAGATACCCAGAAGTGAGGAGTCGCGGGGTATCCCAAACCAAAAAAATACAGCCCATCCCAGCCAGCAGCAGCCCCAACATCACGCCTTTAGTGAGGCAAATGAGTCCGAACCCAATCCCTGCGCCCAAAGCGTAGCGCAAGTCGCGGCGCGATCGTAGCAAACACCACATCGCCCCCAGCAAAAAACACAAAACTGCTCCATCCAACATCGCCAAACGTCCATGCCGCACCACCGGTAACAGCGTCAGATACACGAGGGCAGAAAAAATGGCGATCGAGCGTCTAGGAAACAACTCCCTGCCAATGGCGTAAAGCAAGGGCACTGAAGCCGCCGTCAGCATCGCCGGTACCAACCTCGCCGTCAATTCGCTGACACCGCCGACGGCAAAACAGAGCCCGATTAGCCAGTGTACCAGCGGCGGTTTGTTGAAATAAGGCATAGAGTCGATCGTCGGATACAGCCAATTTAAGTTGCCGCGCCAAATTTCGCGACTTACCTGCGCTGCAATGCCTTCATCCCAATCCCGCAAAGCCACGCCGCCCAGATTCAGCCCGAAAATCAGCACTGCAGCCAACAGAAAAGCCAGCATCCACACTTTGTCTGTAAAGCTGTCATTCCAGCGATTTTTCGGTTTGCGGCCAAGGAATGGAAAGATTTCTGACATAAGTTAAGAGAGTTTTGAGCGTCCCAAACTGAGGGTAAACTTAGACAGCAGTTATTTGCGACTAGGAAAATACCATGAACTTGCCTGTAATTATAGATATTATCATTGGCTTAGTATTTATCTACCTGACTTTAAGCTTGCTAGCTTCGGAAATTCAGGAACTGATTGCTACTGTTTGGCAGTGGCGGGCGGAACATTTAAAGAAGTCGATCGAAGTGCTGATTTCTGGCGGCAGCGAAGGTGCGAAAGATCCCCTGCAATTTAAGCGAGTCGGACAGTTAGCCCATGCGATTTACGCCAATCCGATTATCAAAGATTTGAATCAGGGAGCGAAAGGGCTGTTATCAGAGGGATTCCGCTCTGTTACGCACCGCCTGGGGGATTTGTACCACGGAATTACGGGTACTAAAAATGTTTTCGGCAATAAATCCAGTGGGCCTTCTTATATTCCAGCCGAGTGTTTTTCGGCTAGCCTTTTGGAGACTTTAAAGGTTTCTAGTTTGCTCAGCTCTATCTCTAAAACCAGATTGGAAAGATTTAAAGATTTACAGTTGGCACAAATTCAACAGATTGGAGAAAATCTGAGTTTGCCGGATGCTACTAAACCGATTATTGAGCAAGAATTTAGGTGGCTGACTGCGGAGTTCAATCGAGTTGTTGAAGATTATCAAAACAATTTAGCAAGTTTGAACAACAGCTTAGATCGAATGTCGGAAAAGCTAGGATTTTATATTAAGGATTCTCAGGTTTATCTACCAGAAACCGAGCAGGGAGGGAGAGACTTTCAGAGGCAGATGGCATTTGTCAAGGCTCGTTTTGACAGCAGAATTGAGCGGGTGGCGCTGCTGGGGCAACTGCAACCTAGTTTCAGCAATCTGTTAAATAGTGTTAAAAAAAGTCAAGAGTCGGTAGCAGAAATTATGGAGCTAAAAGAGGAGAGTCCGATTTATCAACAAATTCAAGAAACCTTGGACAGTATGCCAGAATCTTTGAAACGCAGCCTTTATATTTTAGCGCAGCGCGCTGAAAAAAGTGGCGGAAATACTCAAGAGCAGTTGCAGCGGTTTCAGAAAGAAATTGAAATTTGGTTTGACCAATCGATGGAGCGTGCTTCTGGTGTTTACAAGCGGAATGCTAGAGGGGTGGCGATTTTGCTCGGAACTGCGATCGCGGTTGCTGCTAATGCTGATACCATTCATATTATTAATCGGTTGTCGAAGGATTCGATGTTGCGATCGACTGTTAATTTGTACGCTGAGCAGTTGGTGGGAAACAATGCTGAGACTAAATTAGATAATTTAACAAGTCTGAGAAAAGTTCAAAAGGATGTAGATATAGCTTTGGATGAGGTAGCTCTGCCTTTTGGATGGAGCGAACAGAACAGTTTAGAACGTGATAAGCAGAAGAATTTATTGTGGCCGGCTTTGATTACAAAATTGTTTGGTTGGATATTGAGTGGGGTAGCTATTTCTATGGGGGCTGGTTTTTGGTTTGAGGCGCTCAACAAGATTATTAATATTCGCAATGCAGGGAAAAAACCGCCATCTTCCACAGAATCTTGAGGGGTGCTGTTGCGAGGCCAATCTACTAAGTGTCATACCCTTTTAAATTTTAGATTTTAGATGGCCGAATGACTGAAGACTATCGAGCTTTGAAGCACGGGCTTATATCATATCCGGTCGTGGGACCGCGATTGTAGGGGCGGGTTCACGAACAATACCTGCCAATAATTGACAATCTCAAAAACCCGCCCCGACCAGGATATTATGGTTAATTGCTCGGAGATGATATTACAGTTGGATTCTTTTGTGAAAGTGGGATCGCGGATAGGATACCGGATCGATCGGTAATGGCGCGTTTGCCGGAACTAAGGGAAAACACGCAGAATATAAATTCCGTGCGATCGCGGATGGCAGTGCAGCAGAAATAGGGCAAACTGATAGATAGGTTACATAAGAATGGGCGAAATAAACAAGGTCGCTGGCAGTTTCAGAAGCTCTGACTCCAAGGCTGTATCTACCGCTAAACTCACTTTTGGAGGACGGAATATGTTGACTTCTTTAAGGGAAACGACTCCCGCCTCGGAAGACGCAAATCCCCCATCCAAAAGCTTTGTAGTCAAGGAGTCCAGCATCAATGAAGGTGGATATTTTGTTGCCAGAATATTGGCTGGGGAATCTTACTGCATCGATAAATTTACCTGGAAACTTCAAAAATCTGCCTCTATCCTTAGAGAGATTGACAAAGTTGGCTCGACTTATGACTGTCCCTCGAACCAACTGCAATTAGGCTTTGTTATCCTCAGTTCAGATTACCTCGAACCATACAAAAGTCAATTGCCAAAATCGCATAATTCTCTGACTCAAAACAGCGGACTTGGTTCGTGTTATGCCGATCGAGATAGTGATACATTCAGCAACGGCGGTGGGCGCGATAAGCCAATTGATTTACCGTGAGGGGTTCCACTTAATCTTAGATTGTTTTGACTGTTAGTAAATGCGACCAAACGTCCTGGGAATCAGTATTTAGGTGTACCGCAAACCTAGCAAAGTCAAAGCATATAGAATTGTTCAAAATCTACATAATTCAGTTTTCCATTGGATGAAATACAGCTAGGGAAACTCTAGTGCATTGTGCCTCTACGTAAAATCTCACACTCAAATAAAAACTACTAAATATAAGAGGAGTTATTCGGGGGTGAATTACCTCCACTATTTCCGCATCCCTCAACTCAGCCTACTATTAGCAAAATAAGGTCAATCGATTTTAGATTTTAGATTTTAGATTTTAGATTGACTTGCGCGAGATAAATGCTCTTTCTTGAGGATTTTCGATTTTCGATTTTGGATTGATTCCACGGATAAATTCGGGGGCTTGATACCACCTTTGAAATTCGTGGTCAAAAAAAAATTGGATAATAGAACCTAGATTTATTTCAATATTCCCGATTAATATTGCGATCTATTCCCATAGATAGAGGCTCATATTTCCATTTTGGTTAAAAGTAAAAATGCAAATGCCGAGCAAAATAAATCAACAAAAATATTTTTAAAAAGGCATCATCTATCAATTGGGTGTTAAGATATAATGAAATAAGCCTGATGAGATAACTCCGGGGTGTATCTACTAATAATGCCCTTAATGGAGTCTCCAATATGAGTTCTACATTCGCTCAAGTTAACTCACAATCTGCTTTTGAAGAACGGCCAGTGCGCTCCTTAGTCTTCATTGACGCCGGCGTGAAAGATTACGAGTCAATTACAGCAGGAGTGCTGCCCGGACAGCAGGTAGTAATACTCGATCGCACCAAAAACGGCATCGAACAAATCACATCCGAGATGGAAAAATACGCCTCTACTAAGGGGGCGATAGACTCGGTTCACATTATTTCTCACGGCAGTTCAGGCAGCCTACAATTAGGCAATACCGCTCTGGGTTCAGATAACATAGAGCAATACAAAAGCCAGTTGGAAAAGTGGCAAACTTCACTAGCCCCAGAAGCAGACATCATGCTGTACGGCTGCGATGTAGCAGGCGGTACAGGTGTTAATTTCGTCGATCGATTCAGTCAATTAACCGGAGCTGACGTTGCGGCCTCTACCAACATAACTGGCAGCAACGGCGACTGGAATTTAGAATTTGCTAAGGGTCAGATTGAATCTCCCTTAGCCTTGGGGCCAGAGGCTATGGCAAGTTACCAAGGTGATTTAGCTACGATCGTAGTAGCCAACAATAGCGATAGCGGGCCGGGTTCATTAAGGGCTGCGATCGCCACCGCTGTTGCCGGCGATATCATTACCTTCGCTCCAGGTTTAGCCAACCAAACCATTACCCTCACCAGCGGTCAACTCGATATTCCCGTTGGCAAAAACATCACCATTGACGGCGCCGCCGCACCCGGTTTAACCATCAGTGGCAACAACGCATCCCGCGCCTTTTTTGTCAATGCCAACGTTGCGACTGCTACGAATTTTACAGTCAAAAACCTCGCTATTATCAACGGTAAAACGGTGGATAATGGTGGGGCGATCGGTACACAAGACGAAGTAACGATGACCGTAGAAAACGTTCAGTTTACCAACAACGTGGCTGATAAAGGCGGCGGTGCAATCTTCAGCGGCTGGAACAACACCCTGACCGTTACCGACAGTAAATTCACCGGAAATAAAGCCACTGCAACCAACGATGAACGTGGCGCTGGCGGTATTGCTTTTGCAAGTAATAAAAACCTCACCGTTGTTAACAGCGACTTCACCAACAACTTAGGAATTAATGGTGGGGCAATTAACAGCCTAAACGGCAAGTTAACAGTTGAAAACTCGCGATTCATCGGCAACGATACCACCTCCGGCCAGTTCGCCCCAAACGATCCCAACGGCAATTCTTTTTTAAGGGGTTTCGGCGGGGCAATTTACACAGACCGCGCCAGTTCTACTGACGAGCCTTCCGGCACAATTAAAATCAGCAAAAGCGTATTCCAAGACAACAAAGGGCGAGGCGAAGGCGGAGCAGCTTATCTGTTTACCGGCACCCAAGATAGCGTAAGTATTGCAGACAGCACCTTCCAAAATAACGAAATTCTGGCGCTACCCAACGGTGGAAATGATGGAAACGGTGGTGGGGTAACGATTTTGAGCGACAGCACCAACCAGGGATTGACCATTGCCAACACCACCTTTGCGGGCAACAAAGCCAATAATCAAGGTGGCGGGCTGTGGATGCGAAATGTCCCTACTACGATTACTAACAGTACGTTTTCTGGCAACTCCACGGCCTTTGCTGCTGGTGATTTCAACAAACTCGGCGGTGCAATGACTCTTGGTGCACCCACAACCATTCTCAACACGACGATCGCCGATAATTCTGCAGGCTGGGTTGGTGGAGGTATCTTCGCCAATGCCAATAATGTCACCCTCAAAAACACTATTCTTTCCAACAATACAGCGGCTAACGGAGGAAACCCTTGGGGCATTCAGCAACACGTCACCGCCCAATATAGCGATCGAGGAGGGAATTTTCAGTGGCCGGCCAAAAACCCCAATGACGGAAGCGATGTCAATGCGACGGCAAGTGTGACGATCGCAGACCCCTTACTTGGCCCTTTGCAAAACATCAACGGCGCTTTAGTCAGGCCCCTGCTGACAGGAAGTCCGGCAATTGATAAAGGGATTGCCACCGACGCACCCGCTACAGATCAGCGAGGCCTGACTCGCCCTCAAGATGGCGACAGCATTCCAGGTGCGATCGTGGACAGCGGCTCTTTTGAATTGGGAGGTAGTGTCGTCCCAGTGCCCACACCGACTCCGGCGCCAACTCCCACACCGGAACCGACTCCAACTCCCACACCGACTCCGGCGCCAACTCCCACACCGGAACCGACTCCAACTCCCACACCGACTCCGGCGCCAACTCCGACGCCCGCGCCGACTCCGACTGAGACTCCGACACCCACACCGACTCCGGCGCCCACACCGACTCCGGCGCCTACTCCGACGCCCGAACCGACTCCAACTCCCACACCGGAACCGACTCCGACTCCCACACCGGAACCGGCACCAACTCCCACACCGGAACCGGCACCAACTCCCACACCTGTGCCGACTCCGCCGCCGACACCAACTCCCGCACCGACACCAACTCCGGCCTCGGATGGTTCCCTGCTCGATAGCCTCAACGCCCCGCAACTCGACTCTGCCACCATCACCCCCAACCCCGTCCAACAAACAATCAACGGCGGTAACGATGCCGATTTCATCATGGGCGGTGGCATCAACGAGTCGATTAACGGACAAGTCGGCAACGATATTCTTTACGGTATGGGCGGCAATGACAACATTGACGGCGGTGCAGATAACGACTCAATCTTCGGCAATGGAGGCAGCGATTTCATCTCTGGCGACGCTGGCAACGATACCATCTACGCTGGCAAAGATAATGACACTGTGGTTGGTGGTGAGGGCGACGACTTGTTGAGGGGAGATTTAGGCAATGATACAGTTGCCGGGGGCTTTGGCAACGACAGCATTTTCGGCGGTAAAGATGACGATATCTTACTCGGTGAAGATGGAGACGACTACATTTTAGGCAACTTGGGAAATGACACACTTAATGCTGGAAATGGCAACGATATTGCCTTTGGCAATGAAGGTGCAGACCTGATTTTTGGCTTATTGGGAAATGACACGCTTTACGGCGGCAAAGAAAACGACAGTCTCAATGGCGGTGAGGGCAACGACTTGCTGTTGGGCGGCAATGAAAACGATGTGCTGTTCGGCGACATCGGTAACGATAGCCTGTACGGCGGCAAAGCTAATGATATTCTCAGCGGCGGTGCTGGGGAGGATTTCCTCAGCGGCGATGTTGGGGACGATACATTGACTGGTGGTTCGGGAAATGATGTGTTTTTCCTCAATCAAAGTTTGGGTAGCGACATCATTACTGATTTCCGCAAGGGAGAGGATTTAATTGGGTTGAGTTCTGGTTTGAGTTTTAATCAACTCAGTATTACTTCCAGCAACAATCAAACTTTGATTACTGTGACGGACACCAATCAATTGTTGGCGAAGCTTAACAATATTACCCCCGGTATTCTCACCGCTAGCGATTTCACTCAGGTAACAATCTAACTGGCTGGGGTAGGGTGCGCCATCAGCAGCCCGCCCCTACGCAGGGCTGTTTCATTCTCTTGTAGGGGCAGCCCCCCGTGGCTGCCCCAATCTCTGAAACATGAGCAAATCGTGGATGGGGAGGGTAGGCACGGGGAGTAGGGGTAGCACTACAAGAGTCAAAATCATCGTTTTCTTGAGAATGAAACAGCCCTGCGCCCCTACGGGGGCTACGCCAACGAAGAGGAGCGATCGATCTGATTCTTTTCAAGTGCGATCGGTAATAAATCTTGTTTATTGCCGATCGCCCACACCTAGAATGAGACACACCCGTCTATTGCAATCCTGAGCTGGCTAACCATAAGTAGCGGCCGAATAAAGCCTGCTTTCTCAACCAATAATTTTTAGATTTGTGGGAACTTTTTTACAGATAGGAAAAAAGTTAAATTAATCAAAATTTTAGGGAATTTTCCTGGTTTTATCTAATGTGAATGTATCAGGTACTAGCTAGAGCAATTCTCAGGAACTCAGAACCACATAAAATATTTTCTGAGTTTTACCTGACTAATGCTTCCCAATGGTTTGATGCACTACGTATCTGGCTAATGGTGTGCATAGCAAATCTACCTATAGAGGTTCCAGTGCCGGACTATTTACATTACATCCTCTGCATTTAATTGCTAAAAAAAACCGCAATTTTTACACAGCAAAAGCTGATTAGGTAGAAAAGTATCGGGTTTCACTTAAGGATAAGATTCAAGTTTTTCCCTGAATTTTAATATCCCCGATGGATTACCGAGGTTTTAATTCTGCCTACTGCCTTCTGCATCTCTAGCCTTCTGCTTTCAAGGTGAATCTACCAGCAAATAGTAAACATTCTCATGGGTATGCCAAATGAGTTCAACTTTTGCCACCAACATGGATTCACAATCTGTTCTCCACAATGCTGGTTCTAAATCTATTGTCTTCATTGATTCCGACTTAGATGACTATCAAACTCTTGCCGGTGGCGTGCTTCCCGGTGCAGAGATTATCATTTTAGATAAAAATGGTAACGGAGTCGAGCAAATTACTGCGAAACTGCAAACAATTTCGGCTGCGGGGGAAACTGTAGACCAAGTTCACATTATTTCTCACGGCAATTCTGGTAGCTTGCAGCTAGGTTCTGCAACGCTGAATTCGGATAATTTATCACAATATGAAAGCCAGTTGCAAGGGTGGCGAAATGCGCTAAGCGAGAAAGCAGATATTGTGCTTTACGGTTGCGATGTTGCTGCGGGTTCGGGAAGCGATTTTGTCGATCGCCTGGGCGAGTTAACCGGGGCTGATATTGCTGCATCTAGCGATCGCACTGGCCGCGGTGGTAACTGGAATTTGGAGTTTGCCAAGGGTGACATTGAAGCACCGCTAGCCTTGACTCCAGAGGCAATGGCGGATTATCAAGGGACTTTAGCAACTATTACCGTTACCAACAATAATGATAGCGGGCCGGGTTCATTGAGAGATGCGATCGCCTCCGCAGCAGCCGGCGATACCATTCAATTTGCCTCCACTCTTGCGGGCCAAACAATTACCCTAACGAATGGTCAACTTGTTATCAACAAAAACTTGACAATTGACGCCGTTGGTGCAGCCAATTTAACCATCAGTGGCAACAATGCTTCGCGGGTCATTCTCACAGAAGGTGCAACAAATGTTACTCTAAAAAACCTGATTATTGCCAACGGCCGAGTTTCTGGTACTGACCCAAATAATCAGACAACTAGCGCCGGTGGTGGCATTCAAACAGGAGGTAGCAGCACTTTAACTTTAGAAAATTGCCAAGTCAATAATAATGTGGCGGGTTTTGGTGGCGGCATTTACACGGGTTTTCGCAGCACGACGACTGTCATTAACAGCAAGTTTAGCGACAATGATGGTTCACTAGCTAACAATACCGAACGTGGTGGCGGCGCGATCGCCACTAAAAGCGGCGGTGTTCTGACTATCAGAGATAGCGAATTTACCAACAACAAAGGCAGCTACGGCGGTGCGGTTAATAACCTGTTGGGCAGCATGACGATCGAAAACTCTAAATTCACAGGGAACCGCACAGATAAAGGCGTTGGCGGGGCAGTTTACGTCGATGGCGCTAATGCTTCGGGACCGAATGCAACCCCCGGCCCAGTTGCCGGAACTATTGCTATCCGCAACAGCCTTTTTGATGGCAATATCGGAGCGAGAGAAGGAGGCGCAGCCTTTTTGTTTGGTTATTTGCAAGATAAAGTGGTCTTGGAAAATAGCACTTTTATTAACAATAAAGCTGTCAAGGATCTAGCAGGAGTTGGAGGTTCGGGAGGCGCAATTCGTCACGGAAATACCGAACTTACGGTAACAAATTCCACTTTTGCTAATAACCAAGCTGAAGATAATGGGGGCGGTTTGTGGTCAGGAGAGAATGGAAATATCAGCATTGTCAACAGTACATTTTCCGGCAACAGCGCGGATAAGCAGGGCGGAGGAATGCTTGTCGCTAACAGAGATTCCTTTTCGACTAACATCGTCAATTCGACTTTTGCTCAAAATACCGCTGAATTTTCGGGAGGTATTGCTACTTTCAACGACCCTGTGAAATCGCCAATTACTGTCAAGAATTCTATTTTTGATAGGAATACGGCAAGTAATCCTTTTAAAACGAGGCAGCACACTGGACGGCAGCTAATCGATGGGGGAAACAATATTCAATTTCCCGCTAAACTGACGGTGGGAGATCCTAATGATAGTAATGTTACGGCAAATGTGACGATCGCCGACCCCTTACTGGGCCCTTTGGAAAATATTAACGGCGCTTTCGTGCGACCACTGCTAACAGGAAGTCCGGCAATTGATACTGGTACTGGTGTGGGCGCGCCAGCGACAGATCAGCGCGGTGTGAGTCGCCCGGCTGATGGTGATAATAACGGAAGTGCGATCGTTGATATTGGCGCTTATGAATTGAACCCTACAGTCACGCCGACTCCAACTCCGACGCCCACTCCAACTGAGACTCCGACTCCGACACCGGAACCGACTCCCACGCCCACACCGGAACCGACTCCCACACCGGAACCGACTCCGACTCCCACACCGGAACCGACTCCGACTCCGACACCGGAACCGACTCCCACTCCGACACCGGAACCGACTCCCACGCCCACACCGGAACCGACTCCCACTCCGACACCGGAACCGACTCCCACGCCCACACCGGAACCGACTCCCACGCCCACACCGGAACCGACTCCCACGCCCACTCCAACTCCAGCTTCGGATGATTGCCTACTCGATAGCCTCAACGCCCCGCAACTAGATCCTGCTACCATCACCCCCAACCCCGTCCAACAAACAATCAACGGCGGCGACACTACCGATTTCATCATGGGCGGTGTCATCAACGATTCAATTAACGGACAAGTCGGCAACGATACTCTCTACGGCATGGGCGGCAATGACAACATTGACGGCGGCGCAGATAACGACTCAATCTTCGGCAATGAAGGCAGCGATTTCATCTCTGGCAGCGCTGGCAACGATACCATCTACGCTGGCAAAGATAATGACACTGTGGTTGGTGGTGAGGGCGAGGACTTGTTGAGGGGAGATTTAGGCAATGATACAGTTGCCGGCGGCCTTGGCAACGACAGCATTTTCGGCGGTAAAGATGACGATATCTTGCTGGGTGAAGATGGCGACGACTACATTTTAGGCAACTTAGGAAATGACACAATTAATGCCGGAAACGACAACGATATTGCCTTTGGCAATGAAGGTGCAGACCTGATTTTTGGCGACATCGGTAACGATACCCTGTACGGCGGCAAAGAAAACGACAGTCTCGATGGCGGTGAGGGCAACGACTTGGTGTTGGGCGGCAATGAAAACGATGTGATCTGTGGCGACATCGGTAACGATAGCCTGTACGGAGGCAAAGGTAATGATATTCTCAGCGGTGGCAGCGGTGCCGATTTCCTTTCCGGGGATGTTGGGGACGATACATTGACGGGAGGTTCGGGAAATGATGTGTTTTTCCTCAATCAAAGTTTGGGTAGCGACATCATTAATGATTTCCGCAAGGGAGAGGATTTAATTGGGTTGAATTCTGAATTGAGTTTTAATCAACTCAGTATTACTTCCAGCAACAATCAAACTTTGATTACTGTGACGGACACCAATCAATTGTTGGCGAAGCTTAACAATATTACCCCCGGTATTCTCACCGCTAGCGATTTCATTACTCTGTAGTTCTTATAGCAATCCTAAATCCTTTGTGAATTTCTTACTCCATCCCATTAGGAATGAGAATTAAATAACTTCCACAAGATTGTGGGATGGGCGTCCCGCCCATCCAAAAAGGACGGGCGGGACGCCCATCCCACAATAACAATTAAAATTGTAAGTTATTTAATTCGCGAGCCTTAGCAAGGGGAGGGTTGGGGTGAGGTAAAACATTTACGAATCATTTAGGATTGCTATAATAAAGCGGACTTGAGATTATTTCCTTCCAATACCCTCGCACAAACGTCTATCTTCCTCCTTCACATCAGCATTTGTTCGCAAATAATCCCGCACGCGATCGCAACCATCAGCCAACAAATCCACTTTCATAACTCGATCCACATCCCACAAAATCAGCGTATTATCCTCACTCACAGAAGCCACAAATGACCCATCCCCACTATACGCTACCCCCCGAATCGCCGCAGAGTTACCTCTTAGCGTTGTTAATTCCGTACCGTCAAGCTTCCACAATTTCAGCGTATTGTCTACACCACCAGAAGCAATAATATTACCATCCGGGCTAAACGCGACCCCCCATACCGCAGCCAGATGGCCTTCCAGAGTTCTTAGTAACTTACCATCCACAGTCCAAAGCTTAATCGTATTGTCCCCACTGCCAGAAGCCAGAAATTTACCGTCAGGGCTAAACGCCACTCTCCACACCGCAGCAGTATGACCTTGAAAAGTTCGTAGGGGCAGTGCCCCCGTGCCTGCCCCATCAAGCTTCCACAATTTCACAGTACCATCCCCCCCTGCCGAGGCAATTAGCTGACCGTCAGGGCTAAATACGACCTGCCAAATAGGAGCATGATGTCCTGTCATAGTATGCAATAAAGTACCATCGGGCCGCCAAAGCTTGATAGTATTATCTTGACTTCCAGAAGCAATAATTTGACCGTTTGGACTGAAAGCTAATGTAAAAACCGTAGCGTTATGACCTACCAAAGTTGCGATCGCTTTTCCATTTCGAGTCCAGATATTCACCTTATTATCATTTCGGCCAGAAGCAATTAACTTGCCATCGCCACTCAGGGCAACAGCATAAATCGCAGCGTTTTCTACAGTGAAAGTCCTCAACAATTTGCCTTGCCGACTCCACAGCTTAGTCGTGCCATCCTCGCTGCCCGTAGCAATTGTAGAACTATCCGAACTGACATCTAAAGCCCAAATCCCCGCTTTATGTGCAGTAATCATCGTCCGCAATGGGTTTTGACTCTGCCACAGCCGCACCGTATTTTCTGCACCCGCCGAAGCAATAAAACTGCCATCCGGGCTCCAAGCTATCCCCCAAATCGAGGCACTGTGACCTCTAAATGTCATTAATTCTGTGCCATCAACATTCCATAGTTTTATAGTTTTCTCTCGACTTGCAGAAGCAACAGTCTGACCGTCAGGACTAAAAACAACTCCAGATACTACAGCAGAATGACCTTCAAGCGTTCGTAGGGGCAGTGTCCCCGTGCCTGCCCCCTTCACTGTCCAGAGTTTCACCGTTTTATCTGCACTTGCCGTAGCAATCATTTGACCATCTCGACTAAATGCCATTGCTGCTATCACAGAAGTATGGCCTCGGAGAGTTCGTAGGGGCAGTGCCCCCGTGCCTGCCCCGCCTTTGTTCCAGAGTTTCACCGTTTTGTCTCCACTTGCCGTAACAATAGTCTGACCATCTGGACTGAAAGCCACTGAGGATACCCCAGCAGTATGACCCTGGAGAGTTCGTAGGGGCAGTGCCCCCGTGCCTGCCCCGTTTTTGTTCCAGAGTTTCACCGTTTTGTCCATGCTGGCAGAAGCAATTGTTTGACCATCGGGACTAAACGCCACTGTCCAGATACCAGCAGTATGACCCTGAAAAGTTCCTAGGGGCAGTGCCCCCGTGCCTGCCCTATCCAGTTTCCAAAGTTTTACAGTCCCATCATCACTTCCAGAAGCAAGAAACTGACCGTCCGGGCTAAATTTGACCGATCGAACGATCGCCTGATGACCTTTGAGTGTTGCTATTTCCGTTCCGTCCCGCCGCCACAGTTTAATAGTTTTATCCACACTTGTTGAAGCAATAAACTTACTGTCTGGACTAATATCAACTCCGATAACAGCCGCTTGATGTCCCGATAAACGGTTATATTCATCGCCTTCATAAACCGCTTGACCCAATACATTGATAACTTGATTCTCAATATTTTTATCCGTCTTGCCTAAGTTTTGTAATCGGCGCTTAGCTTTAATTGCTTCTATTAGTGCATCCAATCTGCGATTAGAGGCAAACAATCCCTCAGAGGAAGAAACCAGCGCTTCAATTTCACTTATCCGAGCTTCCCGCTCACTAATAACGGCTCGGCGATACTGAAAATAACTTGTTACTCCTAAAGCACAGGCAAGCAGGAGTGCCATACTCACCGAAAATAGTAAGGCCCTCTGTCGTTTCCCTGCTTTTTTTTCTTGAATTAAGCGCATTTGTTCCTGGGCCAGTCGCGCTTCCACTTCTTTAGTGCGTTCTGCTTCTAGAGCTTGTTGAACTTCTCGCCTATCTAGTTCGGCACTAGCAGCTAAGAACTGATAGTCTAGGTTACTCAAGCTTTTTTCCTGCGCCCAGATTTGACCATCTTTTAAGGCTTGTCCCCGCAAAAGTCTGGAAAAATCTGTTTGTTGTGAAGCAACCCAAGCATCGAAGGTTTGCGAGTAGGGGCGCAGTTGCCCTAATTGCTTCTCTACCCATTCCAGATTAAAAACTTCAGCATAAACCCTGTTTCTTACCTGTAAATAACCATTATTTTTGACAACTAATCCCGATAATAATAGTTCAATTTGTTCTGGTGAGTCATCAGTTGATACCCGTCCCACTTTTTTGCTATCAGGTAGAAATATTTCATTTCCTTGTAGGGGCAATTGTCCTGTAGTTGCCCTATAAAGATTTGGGTCAGGCACGGGGGTACTTCCCAGAGAGTCCTCTTCAAAGTCCGAGAATGAAACAGAACCGCTGGTTAAGGGGGGGTTAGATTGTAAAATTTGCTGGTAGATGCCGAGTAATCTACCCGCGCGTTGTTCGTTGCGAATAATCCGCTCCTTTATGGTTTTTAAATGTTCCGGCTCATCCTGAGATTCCCATTTATTAATGATATTTTCTCGCACTAAACGATCTACCCAAAACTCTTCTGTTCCTGGGGGAATTGTTACTACTTTTTGCGGTGTTGTTTGAGTTGCCATGTATGCTAAATAGCACAGTTTCTGCGTCAGAAATGGCTGCCCAGAAGTCCAAGCCAATATCTGTTTGAGAATAACTTGATAATTATTGACTACATTTGCCAATCCCGCCGCTAATGGCTGGGCTTCTTCTAGTTCAAAACCTCGTAAATTTATCGCTCGACCAATATTAAAAGGAGTTCGTTTTTTATCGACAATTAAATCCCTAGGTGTTGCTACTCCAAAAATTGCAAAAGTAATACGATTATATTCTGGATTAATTGAGCGTTGATTATAGCAAAAGCGAATTAGGGCGAAAAAATCATCTACCGGGAACTCTAGACTGAGAACACTGTCAATTTCATCAATAAATATAATGATTTTGTTTTCAGGAAACTTGGCCAACAAAATATCTTCAATAAAATGACTCAATCTTTGCAAAAATGATACATCTTCTTCATCACGCCACCAGGTTTTTAAGTTAACTTGCCCTAAAAGATTGAAGCCGCGCCACAGTTCCCCAATCATACCTTTATACCACTGTAAAGGAGTGATATTTTCACTGCCGATGCGGGTCATGTCGATCGTGCTGCATTGAAATCCTTCAGCTTGCAGTCGGTGCAGAGTGCGGACTAATAGGGAAGATTTGCCCATTTGCCGCGAATTGAGAATGTAGCAAAATTCGCCTGCTTTTAAGGCTTCATAGAGTTCGGAATCTGCTTGTCTTACTACGTAGGTAGGTGCATTATTAGCAAGGCTGCCGCCGATTTGGTATTGGTAATTATTCATGATTTTGAGTTCATGGTTTATGAGACTTTAACGATCGCCCACGGCATCGCACAAATGTCTGTCCTCCTCCTTGACTTCAGCATTAGTTAGCAAATAATCCCCCACACGATCGCACGCATAACCCAGTTCATCGAGTTTGAGAATACGCTCTAGATCCCATAAAATCACAGTGCGATCGTCCCCGGCGGAGGCAATTTGTTTACCATCGGGACTAAACGCCACCCCCCAAACGTTCCCTTCATGTCCCGTTAGCGTCGTGATTTCTGTCCCGTCGGTTTTCCAAAGTTTGAGTGCGCCAGTTGAGCCTCCCCCCACCAGCATTTGACCGTCTGGACTGAAATCAACCGCCATCATGCCTCTACTATTTCCCTTGAGGGTTTTGAGCAACGTGCCATCACTCGTCCAGAGTTTAATCGTGTCATCCCTGCTAGCAGTTGCCAAAGTGCGACCGTCTGGACTGATGGCAACTTCCCAAACAGGGCTGCGATGACCCTTTAGGGTCTTGGAAAACCTACCGTCAAGACTCCACAACCGAGCAGTGCTGTCGCTACTGGCTGAAAGCAGCCTCTGTCCGTCAGGGGTAAAATCCACATCGTAAACCCTAGCCCGATGCCCTGTGAAAGTTCGTAGGGGCGGTGCCCCCGTGCCCGCCCTGCCGTCCTTGTTCCACAGTTTCACAGTTTTATCGTTGCTAGCAGAAGCCAGTAGCCCATCTGGACTGACGGAGATATCCCAAACTCCAGCTTCATGACCTGTTATGGTTTTCAGTAGCGTCCCGTCGAACTGCCAGAATTTAATTGTTTTATCTTCACTAGCGGTAGCAAGGAAAGGTGTATTAGCAGGATTGGCAAAGCTAGCACCAGAGAGGAAAGCAACCGAGTGAACGGCAGTATCGTTTCCGGCAAAAGACTTCAGCAACGTGCCGTCTCGCGCCCACAGTTTGAAACTGCCATCGGAAGAGGCGGAAGCTAGCATCTGACCTTCGGGGGAGAAATCCACATCCCAAATCGTGCCGCCATGTCCGTAAAGGACTTTCGAGAAGGGGTTTGTCGGATTCCAGAGTCGAACGGTATTGTCGTCGCTAGCAGAGACAACTATTTGACTGTTGGGAATAAAAGCAAGCCCGCGAATTCCAGATTGATGGCCTTTAAGGACTTTCAACAGCGTCCCGTCCGGCTTCCAGAGGTTGATGGTTTGGTCGGCGCTGGCGGAAGCAATCACATCGCCTGCTGTACTGACAGCGACTTCAAACACTTCCGAACTGTGACCGCTAAGAGTAAGTAGGGGCAGTGCCCCCGTGGCTGCCCCTGGCAGTGCCCCCGTGGCTGCCCCTGGCAGTGCCCCCGTGGCTGCCCCTGGCAGTGCCCCCGTGGCTGCCCCTCCGTCGGGTTGCCAGAGTTTGACAGTGTTGTCAGCGCTGGCAGAGACAATGGTGGGGCGTTTTGTGCCGCTATTGTCTGCAAGTAAAGCAAACTCAACGTCCCAAACTGCGGCGCTGTGACCTTCCAGAGTTCTCACCAGTTCGCCCTCTAGAGTCCAAACCTTGACCGTATTATCTGTGCTGCTAGAGGCTAGCAGCTTTCCATCCGGGCTAAAGGCAACACCCCAAACGGCACCTTGATGTCCGCTTAGGGTTTTGAGCGGTTTGCCATCAACGCTCCACAGGCGAATGGTGCTGTCTTCACTGGCGGAGGCGATGCGCTCACCGTCTGGACTCACGGCGATCGCCCAGATCGCAGCCTTGTGTCCCTGAAAGGTTTTGAGCAGTTTGCCTTCTCGACTCCACAGATAAATGTTGCCGTCCACGCTGGATGTTACCAGGCGCAGGCTGTCGGGACTAAAACGAAGGGCGTAGACGCTGCTGATCGTGTGTTGGAGAGTGTGCAGCAAGGTGCCATCCCGTTGCCACACCTTGGCTGTTTGGTCGCCGCCTCCGGTGGCGATGAGTTGACCGTCTGGGCTGACATCAACTGCCAGAACCGGGCTGGAATGCCCCAACAGGCGATTGAATTCTGCCGTTCCATAGATGGCTTGTTGCAGCACTTGTTGAACTTGAGATGGCAACTGGGGGCTGGAATTAGCTAGGTTGTCGATCCTGCGTCTGGCTTTGATGGCGCTCACGAGGGCATCTAATCGCTGTTGGGATGCGAATTGCCCGGAGGATGAGGAGGTGAGGGCTTGAATTTCGCTGGTGACGGCGCGATGGTATTGCCAGAGGGCGAAAATGCTGGAGGCGATCGCAACAATTAATACCCCGCTCAACGCCCCAATAAACTTTCGCTGCCGCTTCGCTGTCTCTCGCTCTAAAACTAACCGCTTGCGTTCTTCTGTGAGTCTGGCTTCAACTTCTCTGAGCCTCGCTGCTTCCAGTGCTTGCTGCACTTCCAGCCTGTCTAATTCAACAGAAGCTGCTAAAAAGTGATAATCCAAATCGCTCAAACTTTTTCCCTGGGCCCAGTAGGAAGCGTCTTTTAGCGATTGTCCGCGCAACAGTCGCGATTCATCGGTTTGTTTTGAAGCGATCCAAGCGTTGAAAGCTTGGGAATAAGGACGTAGTTGCTCTAACTGTTTTTCTACCCATTGTAGGTGAAAAACTGCTTGATAAATCGGGTTGCTTACCTTTAAAAAACCTTGGTGTTTTACTACCAAACCTGATAGCAGCAGTTCGATCTGCTCTCGACTGTCATCCGCTTCAACTTCACCAAATTGTAAGAGGTTTTGATAAATACCTAAACTACGTGCAGTGAGTTGTTCGTTGCCAATAATGCGATCGCGAATTGTCTTTAAATGCTCCGGCTCATCTTGCGATTCCCATTTATTGATGATGTTTTCTCTCACCAATGAGTCCACAAAAAATCCTTCGGTTCCCGGTGGTATTTTTAAATCACCCGTGTGGGCTTCCCGCGCCCTTTTTACTACTAATTCACATATTTTTTGCGTTAAAAATGGCTGTCCTCCAGTCCAAGCTAAGATTTGTTTGAGAACTGCTTGCGGATTTGCTATGACATTTTCTAACCCTTTCGCTAATGGTTGCGCTTCTTCTAAGCTAAATCCTGACAAATCGATTGCTTGTCCGATATTAAAAGGTGTCCGATTTTTATCGGCGATTAAATCGCTGGGTGTAGCTACTCCGAAAATTACGAAGGTAATTCGGTTGTATTCTGGATTAATGGCTCGTTGGTTGTAACAATAACGAATCAAGGCGAAAAAGTCATCAACGGGAAAATCTAAGCTTAAAATACTATCAATCTCATCAACAAATATAAAAATTCGCTCCTTCGGGAATTTTTCTAATAAAATATCTTCAATAAATTGACTCAATCTTTGGAGGAGAGAAACTTCTTCTTGTTCTTTCCACCAGGTTTTTAAATTGACTTTTCCTACAAGATGGAAACTGCGCCACAAATCCCCAACAATTCCTTTATACCACTGTAAAGGAGTAATGTTTTCGCTACCGATGCGAGTCATGTCGATCGTGCTGCATTGAAATCCTTCGGCTTGCAGTCGGTGTAGGGTACGGACTAAAAGAGAAGATTTGCCCATTTGCCGGGAGTTAAGCACGTAACAAAATTCGCCAGCTTTTAAGGCTTCATAAAGTTCGGAATCTGCTTGCCGCACTACGTATGTAGGCGCATCACTCGCGAGACTGCCACCAATTTGGTATGTTACCTGGGTCATGGGGTTTATGGGTAGGTTTAAAGCTGAGTATGTAGGGAATTTATTTAGAGGTGAGGATGTGGTGATGGAGCTTCATTATAATATAAATAATGCCCAATTTTGGTTAATTACCCTTTTTTTTAGTCCGCGTAGGCGGACTTTATTTGTATAGCAGCAATTTCCAATCGCCAGGAAAAGTGGAGTTTTCAAGGCGGATATTGGATTACGAAAAGAAACTGTAAAGCCGACTCTAAATAAAGTTGTACGAACCAAAATAGAGGCGGTACAACTCGCAGCTTAGCGTACAGCGGTTGTTATCGATATGAATCAGCCCCATACTAAATAATTTAGAAGCCACTATCGGATCTAATTCCACTCCGTGTTCCGATTTTACCACTTGTTTCAGTGCAACCATAAGTTCGGGATACTCTTGGAATGTGGCCCAAAAACTCCGCAAGTAATCTTTATAAATTCCCGCTATTGTGGGAGCTTCTTGTAGTAGCCGATCTAGCGTTACACTGTTTTGACAGAGGTGGTAAAGAGCTAGCCGCACTAGATAAGGATGTCCCCCCACCATTGCCATCAGTCGATCGGCATTGGAGCCATCTGTCCAATCCACTCCGTGACGCTGGGCTAAAGCAAGTATCTGCTCTTCTGTAAAATAGGGCAATTGCAGCGGTAAACCGATATTAAAAGGCGATTCAGTGAGCTTTAAAGGAATATAAATTTCTGTGGAGTGAAGAACGATTAACCGCAGTTTTCCCAAGGTTTCAATCCGCTTTGCTTCTTCATGCCAGCTTCGCAGCAGCGGCAAAAATTCTCTGGCAATTTTTGGATACTCAAAAATTATATTTACTTCATTTAAAGCTAACACAAGAGGGTTACTGATTTCTGCTAATATATATTGTTGCAAATAGATGGTGCAGCTTACTTTGCTACCCATGTCTTCATCCCAATAATCATCTAATAGGGGTGGTAATTCTAGGTGACGGCTGATGTTGGCACAAAACCAGCGTAAAAATTTATCGATATTGACTAAAACAGCTTCCTCGGCTTGCTGAAAATCTAAACTTACAGTTCGATAGTCAAGAGAAGTCGCGCGCTCTAAAATCCGTAGCAGAAGGGAACTTTTTCCCATCTTCCTGGGAGCCTTAATCCGCAGCACACTTCCTGGTTTGGTAATCTCTCGATAGGCGAGTTCTTCAATTAGCGGGTGATGGATATAAAATGGCGAACCGAGGGGCACGGGAGATCCGGGAAATTCTAAAGGTGTTGCGAGGGATTGGCTGCGGGTGAATTCTTCAATTAATTCTCGTTCCTCTGCGGTTAGGGAACGTGATTCTAAACAAGAGCGAAAATTTGATTTGCTAATAGATGTCTGCAAGATTTGAGAGAGAGATTTCCACAAGGATGAGGCTATGTTTCTCAGGTAATGCTCTCCGTAATGAGAGGCAGATGCAATACTTGTATAAGTTTTTCCTTCCCAAACTTGGCGAAGTATGATTTCTTGTACGGGATATAAATCTTTTTGTAATCGCACACGAGTTAGCTGTAGTACCTCATCTATCGTCATAACTGGCAATAACCATATAAGTGTATCGTTGATATTATCACTTATGATTGAGTGTAAAGCTCAGAGCGATCGCCTATTGGATTCCCACACGCTCCTGTCGCGATATTTTTGAGGGGGTAATTGGTCAAATCGGTTAAATATCCCCGAAGAGTATCACTGTCAATAATCAAGAATTCCCTCGCGGGGTAGTGGCGGGTGTATTTGGGAGCATCTCAATGAAAGCAGGCCTCCGCTAGAAATTGGAGTTTTGAGGCAGGAGGCAGGAGGCAGGAGGCAGGAGGGAAGAGGGAAGAGGAAGAAGGAAGGAGCCAGAAGAAGTGTTTTTACAAATATGAGATGCTCCCGGTGTATTTAACCTGTCTGCACTCTTCAAGGGTAAAAGAGTGAACCAACCTCTACAGGTTTTTGAGAATGGTTCTCTTCGTTAAGTTGAATCCGTGACATCCGTTAAATCTGGTGATTTCCCCGTTGCCTGACTCAGGGCTGTTTCATTCTCTTGTAGGGGGAGCCACTCTTTGCTGCCCCCATGTCCCAAACGCCTGTGCAGTCGTCTGTGGCGGGGTAGGCACGGGGAGTAGGGGTAGCACTACAAGAGTCAAAATTCATGTTTTTGGTGAGAATGAAACAGCCCTGCGTTGCCTGACCGATCGCTGAGTGCTATAACCCAATTTTAATGGGCGCTGGCGCTCTTACTGGAAAGGAATCTGCGCTCAGTTTTTCTCGATCGTTGCCCAAAATGTCATCCCGGTGTCACAGTTGATAGTGAAGGCAGAATTAAAAATGTGACAGTTGACTTTGCTAAAGCTGAGTCTATTGATGTTAATTTAATTAACAGTAGTTTCAGATCGCTGCATTTACCGATCGCAAGTGTTAAGTCCCAAAGTCTAATTCTTATTTTTGTACCCCCATTTTTTAAGTTTTTCCAGTAATCACCTCTGAAAAATATTAGCAAATAACCGAGTTGATTTAATGCAAATGGTTCATAAAATGTTCCCAAATTATTTTATTCCTCACGGTCATTGCTACTTGTGGAAGCCTGGATTAGTGGGGCTACACGTTTTGTCCGATGGTTTGATAGCCGTCGCTTATTTTTTGATACCGATTACGCTGATTTATATTGTCAAAAAACGGCAAGACGTACCTTTTGACTGGGTTTTCATGCTGTTCGGCTCTTTTATTATCTGCTGCGGGATTACTCATATTATGGAAATATGGACGCTGTGGCATCCTAATTATTGGTTCTCGGGTTTTCTTAAAGGGATTACGGCGCTGATTTCGCTATGTACCGCAGCCGTGCTGGTGGAACTAATCCCAAAAATCTTGGCTATTCCCAGTCCCGATCAATTGGCGGCGGCAAATTTGGCTTTACAAAATGAGATTGGCGATCGCAAACAAGCTCAGGAAGCACTCTCGGAATTAATGCTAGAATTGGAAAAACGGGTTATCGAGAGGACGATCGCTTTAGAAGTTGCTAATGAACGTTTGCAACAGGAAAATCGCGATCGCTCTTTGGCGGAAAATTCATTGCGGCACTCGGAAGCTAAACTGCGAGAGCAGACTCAGCAATTAGAGAACGCTCTGCAACAACTTAAAGGCGCTCAAGCTCAACTCGTACAAACTGAAAAAATGTCCTCTTTGGGGCAAATGGTAGCTGGGGTTGCTCACGAAATAAATAACCCTGTGAACTTCATTTATGGCAATCTGATTCCGGCTGAGGAATACATTAAAGATATTGTGGCATTGATTAAGGCTTATCAAGTTTATTACCCCACTCCGGCGCCGGAAATTGCAGATAAGATTCACACTATAGAACTCGATTTTATTTTAAAAGACTTGCAAAAACTTTTTGGTTCGATCAAAATTGGAGCAGAGCGAATTAAGGAGATTGTTAAGTCTTTACGAACTTTCTCGCGGTTAGACGAAGCCGACATGAAAAAAGTAAATATCCATGAAGGTCTCGATAGCACTTTAATGATTTTGCAGCACCGCTTGAAAGAACAACCAAACCGGCCGCCTATCCAAGTGATTAAAGAGTATGGAGATTTGCCAGAATTGGAATGCTACGCTGGGCAGCTTAACCAAGTATTTATGAATATTTGCTCTAATGCTATTGATGCTTTAGAACAGATTGTACAGCAGGGATATTTGACCCACGGCTATTGGGAAAATAATTTCTCTGACAACTTACAAAACACCCATTGCCCACTACTAAAAATTCGCATCCGCACCCTTTTAGTTGATGGCAAGTGGGTGCAGATTCACATTGCTGATAATGGCAGTGGCATAGATTATGATGCGATCGCTAAAATTTACGATCCATTTTATACAACGAAACCTATTGGTGCTGGTACCGGGCTGGGTTTGGCGATTTCTTATCAGATTATTAAAGCCCATGAAGGTTATTTGCGCTGCACTTCCGAGGTGGGGAGAGGTACGGAGTTTATCATTGAAATTCCGTTGCGATCGCAATTTGGCGAGCGCCACCGACTGCCAAAGCAAGCTGTTATGAACAAGGTGGGTTTAGGCGTTAATAAATAATGCTGAAGCCAGCTACCATTTTCGGTGACTTTTATTTTTTGCTTAACTTAGGCATCATCAAATCCCTATTATCTGCCAATAACAAGTATTATGTGGGAAGCACTCAAAAACATATTTTCCCCGACTCAGTATATGCCTCACGGTCATTGCTATCTTTGGCAAACGCCTTTAGTGTGGCTGCACGTAACTGGGGACTTTTTAATCGCGATCGCCTACTATTCAATTCCGGCGATGCTGATTTATTTTATTTTCAAGCGGCGCGATGTTCCTTTTTTAGGAATATTTGGTTTATTTGGTGCATTTATTATTCTGTGCGGCACGGGTCACTTGCTCGACATTTGGACGTTGTGGCATTCCGCTTATTGGCTGTCGGGGATTGAAAAAGCAATTACTGCACTGGTTTCCTGCTTCACTGCCGCCTCAATGGTAACACTATTGCCCCAGTTTTTGTCTTTAAAAACCCCCCAAGAATTAGAGGCAATAAATCGCAAGTTGCAAAGTGAGATTGCTGTGCGTGAAGAGGCAGAATTAGCGTTGCGCTACGCTTATGATGACTTAGAAATTAAAGTTCAAGAACGCACTGCAGAGTTGAGAGAAATTAACGGTTATTTAGAAGCAGAAATTAAAGAAAAAATTGTCGCTGAATCTGCTTTACGCGAACGAGAAACTAGGTTAACCGAACAACAAACAGGCTTGCTAGAATTAGCCAAAAATTCTAGTATCTACGAGGGAAATATCAGCGAGGCGTTGAGAGAGATTACGCAAATGGCAACTCGTACCCTGAATGTCGATCGGGCAAGTATTTGGTTTTATCAGGAAGATAAATCCGCAATGTGCTGTGCGGATCTTTACGAACTGACGCCCGATCGACACAGCGCCGGTGCAGAACTGAAAGTTGCTGAGTATCCTAGCTATTTCCAAGCTTTGAATACAGAACAGGTACTCGCAGCGGTTGATGCCCAAACCGATCCGCGAACCCTAGAATTTAGCGAATCTTATTTGAGGCCATTAAACATCTCGTCGATGCTAGATGTTCCTATTACCCATAAAGGGCAAATTGCGGGTGTAATTTGTTTAGAACATCTGGGAACGACCAGGAATTGGACGCTGGACGAACAAAGCTTCGCTAGCTATGTGGCGCAGATCGCAGCTTTAGCAATGGAAGCTCGCGATCGCAAGCAAGCCGAGTTAAACTTGCGTTCTGTCACCGAACGTTTGCAATATTTGCTGGCGACTACCCCGGCGGTGATTTTTAGCTGCAAATTAGGGGGAAATTATGACGTAACGTTTGTCAGCGATAATATTGTTTCAATGATTGGTTACGAAGCCAGAGAATTTCTTGATGGTTCCCTTGATTGGCATAGCCTGGTTCATCCAGACGATCGAGAGATTGTTGATACTTCATTCGCTCAGATATTGGAAAAAGAATCGATTTCCTACGAATACCGCGAACGGCACAAAGACGGTGGTTATCGCTGGATATACGATGAGGTTAAGTTAGTCAAAGATGCTGCTGGTCTACCTGTGGAGTGCGTGGGTTATGGAGTAGATATTACTGCTCGCAAACAGGCGGAACTAGCCTTGCAGCAGCAAGTAAAAAGGGAGCGGCTAGTTAATTCCATTCAAGAGCGGATTCGCTCCTCTCTTAACCTAGAAGAAGTAATGACAATGGCTGTGGAAGAAATTCGCCATTTTTTGTCAACTGATAGAACAGTTATTTACCGCTTTAATCCAGATTGGAGTGGATTTATAGCCGTCGAATCGGTATCCGTCGGTACGATGCCGATTTTGGGAATTGACATTAATGACCCTTGTTTTCGAGAACACTACGTCTCTGTTTACGAGCAGGGACACCTGCGCGCGATCGACAATATTTATACAGCAGGTATTTCAGAGTGCCACATTAATTTACTGAGCGAGTTGGAAATTAAAGCTAACCTCGTGGTTCCCATTTTGCAAGGTAAAAAACTATGGGGGCTACTCATTGCTCATCACTGCCACAGTCAAAGGCATTGGAGCTCTTCTGAGATAGAATCTCTCAAGCAAATTTCCGTGCAGCTAGCAATTGCCATCCAGCAATCCACCCTTTTTGAACAAGCCAAAACAGAAATTGCCGATCGCAAATTAGCAGAAACAGCATTACAAAAAGCTGTTGTAGCTGCTGATACAGCTAACCGCGCCAAGAGCGAATTCCTTTCTTCTATGAGCCACGAACTGCGGACTCCCCTGAATGCCATTCTCGGATTTAGTCAGGTGATGGTGCGCGATTCATCTCTCAACAATCAACACCAACAGCACCTAGAAATTATTAATCGCGCCGGCGAACACTTGCTTTCGCTAATTAATGACATTTTGGAAATGTCCAAAATTGAAGCGGGCCGAAGTCAGCTTAATGAAAGCAGTTTTAATTTAATGCGCTTGCTGAAAACCTTAGAAGAAATGTTTCGATTAAAAGCTAAATCTAAGAAATTGCAGCTAAATTTGGAAGTGGGTGACGGTGTACCGCACTTTGTTAGTGGAGATGAAGGTAAACTGCGGCAAATTTTGATTAATCTTGTAGGAAATGCGATCAAGTTTACAGAGATGGGTAGCGTTACTTTGCGAGTTAAAAAGAAGGTAGAAGAAAGTTTGGGCGCTGAAAACGCAGAGTTTTCGGACACACAAACAAAACTTGCCGACGCGGCTTCTGAACATTCCGAAAGCTTAGCGGTTGAAACCACAGCTATACAAAGAAAACCCGGATGGTGCACTGGTTTTAATCACTCCGAAAGCTTGGCAGACTTTAATTGTGTAGATGCTAATTACCTTCACCCGGAATTGTTACGCCTTCAGTTTGAAATTGAAGATACTGGCCTTGGCATTTACCCTGAAGAGATAAATAAGTTATTTGAACCCTTTGAGCAAACAAAAACAGGTCAAAATTCTCAACAGGGGACTGGATTAGGTTTACCAATTAGCCGCAAATTTGTACAAATGATGGGAGGAGATATTACTGTCATCAGTACACCTGAGTTGGGAAGTAAGTTTGTATTTGATATTCAAATCAGCCTTGCCCCTCTCAGCGAGATTAAAATCCTTAAACCGCAGAAAAAAGTAATTGCTTTAGCACCGAATCAACCAGAATACCGGATTTTGGTTGTTGACGATCGCGCGGATAATTGCCTAGTCATAGAGAGATTATTGTCACCACTAGGCATCCTCGTGCGATCGGCTAGAGATGGTCAAGAAGCTATTGCTGTATGGGAGGATTGGCAACCGCACCTGATCTGGATGGATATGCAGATGCCTGTCATGGATGGCTATGAAGCCACAAGACAAATTAAAGCTCATCCTCTTGGAAAACAAACTGCAATAGTTGCTCTTACTGCTAGCGCTTTTGAAGAAGAACGACAAACTATTTTAGGAGCAGGCTGCGATGATTTCATGCGTAAACCTTTCGAGGCAAAGATATTATTTGCAAAAATGGAAGAACTTTTAGGATTGCGTTACATTTACGAGGAATCTGTTGATGCACCACTAGACAATGACAGCGAAATTAGCGGAGTGACTAGCAATCAATCCGTCGAGTTACAACTCAGTCAAATGCCTCTTGAGTGGGTAGAACAGATATCTCATGCCGCTCATGAATGCTGCGATGAGAAAATTGTCAAGTTGATTGAGGAAATGCCTAGCCAGTTGGCTTTTTCCGCACAATATTTAACTACTTTGGTGCAGGATTTCCTATTTGACGATATTATAGAGATAGCACAATCAGCAGTTGCATCGAGGTAAAAATACCTCTTTTCAATCAATGTAATTGGAGGAAAAATTTATATTTTAAAAAATCTAAGTTTAAGCCCATATAGCGTCTCGTTGCTATCTTATTTTATGCGAGACAATATCCTTTTATATGGTTTCGTTTTTGTTGAGGTAAAATTCTTAAGTGTTAATATCTTTTATTTTGAAAAACTACCGTGAGCGAGTGCATGGACAGCTATCAATATCCTACAATTCAAGCCAACATTTTAGTAGTTGATGATAAGCCCGATAATGTGCGGCTTTTATCTACAATATTGACCGAACAAGGGTATCAGGTTCGTAAAGCGCTGAACGGGCAAAGGGCGATCGCTACAGTGCAAGAGTTTCCGCCGACTCTAATTTTGCTGGACGTGATGATGCCAGAAATGAATGGATATGAGGTATGTGCAAAGTTGAAAGCTTCACCAAAAACCAGTTCCATTCCCGTGATTTTCTTAAGCGCCTTAGATGACGTTTTAGATAAGGTGAAAGCTTTTGATGTGGGAGCCGTTGACTATATTACTAAACCTTTTCAAGGTAAAGAAGTATTGGCACGAGTGGCGAATCAGTTAACAATTCAAAGTCAACAACAGTTACTTCAAGAGCAAACGAAGCAATTCCAAGAACTTGTCGAACGTTTGCAAAACGAAATTAAAGAGCGGCAGGGGGTGGAGCTAGCTTTACGGCTTGCTCAAACAAAGTCGGATCATTTATTGCTGAATATTTTACCAGCAGCGATTGTTGAAAATTTGAAAAAGGGCGAGGGTTCTCCGGCCCAGAGGTTTGATTCAGCAACAGTTCTTTTTGCCGATATTGTCGATTTTACGTCTATTGCTGCTAGAATGTTACCTCTAGAATTGGTAAATGTACTAAACCAGATTTTTTCAAGGTTTGACCAACTAACTGAAAAACACGGTTTGGAAAAAATTAAAACAATTGGAGATGCTTATATGGTAGCGGGGGGGTTGCCGGTGCCGAGGGCAGATCATGTAGAAGCGATCGCGAATATGGCCTTGGATATGCAGGAAGCGATCGCTGATTTTCAAACTGACAGAGGCGAACCATTTCAAATTCGGATTGGCATTCATACAGGGCCAGTAGTTGCGGGCGTAATTGGCACTAAAAAATTTAGCTATGACTTGTGGGGAGATACTGTTAATGTTGCTTCTCGGATGGAATGTCAAGGATTACCGGGATATATTCAAGTTACTACAGCTATTTACGAACTGTTAAAAGATCGGTATTTATTTGAGGAAAGAGGTGCGATCGCGGTTAAAGGAAAAGGAGAGATGATCGCCTATTGGTTAAAAGCTAAAAAAAATAATTCAGCGGTTGAAAGCGATGCTTGTCTAACGCAGTCCACTCCTACGGAACTAAGAGAGTACCCACATACCCCACTTCTTTAAGAAGTCGGGTATCTAACCTAGGAGCTATGGATGAACGTCGAGCTAATCCTTAAAAAATGAAAACAATTTGCAGTTGCCAATTTGTATTTTCCCGGACGATTTCAATGCGATCGATAAATTCTCGAAAGTAAAACCTGCGTTCTGATTCTGATAAATCGAGCCAAAATTGCGACAGGGAAACTGTTTGGGCAATTTCTCGCAAATTTACTGGGGGTAGTTGCGCTAATTTGCTTTGCAGTTCGGCAATTTCGGTGCGGATTTTGTAGGCTCTAAACTCTGCCGTTTCCGTGTCTAATATGCCGCTTTCAATCAGGGCCCAAAGTTGCTCTATGATTTCTTGTTTCGATGCGATCGCCCTGACAATTCCTGCTTTCATTCCATTCATATTCGGCATTTGCAACCCAGCAACAGCATCGGGTAAATCCCGACAAATACCGGCGATGGTTAATTGCAATACTTCATCGTAGGAAAGGCCACTACATTTAGGCTGTTTTGGACAGTTAATCGGTCGCAAATAAAGGTATTCTTTTTCTTTGCGGTAGGAGGTGACTTTGGCAACTGTCATGGGCGATTTGCATTCGGCACAAATTGCTAAACCTGCGAGGGAACGTGGGGCGCTAGCGCTGCGAGGAGAAAGGCAGCGGTTGCGGCGCAGCAACCTGTCTATTTGGGCGGCTTCTTCTCTGGAAATAATCGGGACGTGGGTGTTAGAAATTACTTGGCCGTTTTGATATTCTAAATCGCCTCGGTAGGCGGGATTTGTCAGCCAGCGGCGGCCGGTACTTACAGAAATTTTTTTGTTGTATTTCTTGGCTAAATACCGCACGGAACCTCGCAATGAACCGTAAATTAAAAAGTGTTCAAAAAAGTCTTTGACGGTGGGGGCGGTGGTTTTATCGATCGTATAACAATCTTTGCCGCGCCGGTAGCCGTAGGGAGCCTTACCCGGTGGCATCCGGGATTTGATGCGGTTGCGCGCGTGTCCTTTGCGAATACTCCGGCTGTGTTGGCTGCGCTGGATTTCTGCGAGGATTTGCAGCAAGTTTTTGCGGTTTCTTGGTTCTGTTTCTTCTTGGACAATGATTTCGACGCCGAGGTTTTCGAGTTGGGCGAGGTGCGAACACACTTGCTGCAATGTGTCGCCTAGTTCTTCAAACCGCTGAATTAATAAGTATTTGACTGGTTCTGTTTGGCAGTCTTTGAGGAGTTGCTGCAGTTGTTGTCGCCCTCCTAAGTCTTGATAGGTGCGATCGACTTCTTGACCCCAAATTTCCGGTGCGGGTGCTGCTTCCAGTAGCGGTTCGGTGTAAGAATAAGCGATGATTTTCATCTGTTACTCGCTGAGTTCGATGATATTGCCGTCGGGATCTTGGGTAAATAATGCCGATCGACCTGACGCACTCATTTGGAACGGGCAATTGTGAGCGATTAACTGTTGTTTTGCTGCCTCTAAGTTGGCCACAGAAAATGCTAGATGTCGGTTGCGTCCCCATTTGGCATGGTCTACGGCATCTGGGATAATTGTTGCACCTAAAATTAGGTGGAGCTGGAAGTCGCCGATTTGATACCAGATTCCAGGAAATTTTAAGTCGCGATCGATTTTTTGCAGTTTTAGTACGGTGCTGTAAAAGTGTTGGGATTGTTCCAGGTTGGAGATGAGGATGGCGCTGTGGAGGGATTGAGTAATTTGCATTTTTGTTGGGATTTATGGTTTTTTTTTTACCGCTGATGCAGGCTGATGAACGCAGTTTTTTTGCGGTTGGTTGAGTTTTTGATATGATAACATTGTCCGTCGCTCTTAATATATCCATTATCAAGTCTTGTAACAAAAAACTGCCCGCTGGGAGTGTTTTTAACAATGGTTTCTCAAAAAAGTGCGATCGTCTCCAGAGCGGGCAAAATCCGTCTCCGCAATGTCTTGGTAGTTCCCTTTGTTCTCCAAATTTTGGCCGCTGTGGGCTGCGTTGGCTATCTCTCTTACAGAAACGGAGAGCAGATAGTCAACAATATTGTTAGTCAGTTGCGCCACGAAGTGAGTGCGAGAGTTTACGAACGTGTTCAAACCTATCTGGAAGCTCCGCCACTGGTGAATCAGATCAATCAGGATGCTGTACCTTTGGGGGTGTTGAACTTTGACGATTTGGAGCAAGCTAGACCATATTTTTGGAAACAAGTTCTGCAATTTAAGTCGATCGGTCACGCGGGAATTGCCAACGAAAAAGGTCAGTACCTGCGTGTGGGTTGGGTAAATCGGCTGGTTGGACTGGAACAACCTCAGCTTGCCCAGCAACTGATTCCGGGGGGCGGCGACTTGATATATTACAACCTTGACGAGAATGGAAACCCGACAACAATCGAAAAAAACACGCCCAATTATGACGTTCGCACGCGCCCTTTTTACAGAGTAGCTGTTGAGAAGAAACAGGCAGCTTGGAGTGAAGTTTATATTAATTTTGGCTACGGTACGCTGCAAATTAATGCGAGTCTACCCTATTATGATGCCGAAGGGAAACTAATTGGCGTGCTGACTTGCCAGATGGGACTAGATCAAATTCGCCAATTCCTGCAAACCTTAAGGGTGGGTAATTCCGGTCAAGTATTTATCATTGAACCCCAGGGTGAGTTAATAGCCACCTCGCTTAAAGAACAGCCTCTTTCGGTGGGAACCGGTAAAGATACAAAGCGGATCAAAGCACAGGAAAGCAGCAACAGGCTGATGCGTCAAAGTGTGCTTTATCTGCTCGAACGCTTCAAGCGTTTGGAAGACATCGATCAAACAGTTCAACTTGACTTTTATCTGAACGGTGAGCGGCAATTTATCCAAGTTTCTCCGTTAACAGACAAGTACGGCCTCAATTGGCTGAGTGTAGTAGTAGTTCCTGAAGCGGACTTTATGGCGCAAATTTATGCTAACACTCGCCAGACCATTTTGCTGTGTATTGTGGCTCTCATTGTCTCTGTTGCAATGGGTATTTTCACCGCTAGCTGGATTACTCGCCCCCTAAACCAAATTGCTCAAGCTTCAGAATATCTAGCAGGTGGTGCTCTCAACCAGAACGTTGATTCCAGTCGGATTTGGGAAATTGAAACCTTAAGAAATTCCTTTAATAGCATGGCGAGACAACTGCAAGAATCCTTGGAAACGCTAGAAGATAAAGTCAAAGAACGTACCTCGGAACTCGCCACCGCCACTAAACAAATTGCCGCTCTCAACCAGCGTCTGAAAGCGGAAAACTTCCGCATGAGTTCCGAACTCGATATGCTCAAACAAATGCAGCAGTTGATTCTGCCAAAACCTGCTGAACTTGCAGCTATTGAAGATTTAGATATTGCCGGATTTATGGAACCAGCCTCGGAAGTAGGTGGTGATTACTACGACGTACTTTGTACTAACGGGGTTGTCACAATTTGTATTGGTGATGTCACCGGACACGGATTAGAAAGCGGCATTTTGATGGTGATGACTCAAGCTGCTGTCCGCACTCTTCAGGAAATGCAAGAATCCAACCCGGTGCGTTTTTTAGATACCCTCAACCGCACTATTTATAAAAATGTTCAGCGCATGAACTCCGACAAAAATATGACACTAGCTTTGCTCAACTATGCCGATCGCACAATTAGTATCAGCGGTCAACACGAGGAAACTCTTGTGGTCAGGAAAGGTGGTAAAATCCAGCGAATAGACACCATTAATTTAGGATTTCCGCTCGCCTTAGATGAGGATATTTCCCATTGGATTAGCCATGTTTTAGTAGACTTAGAGCCGGGGGACGGGGTGGTGCTTTACACTGACGGCATTCCCGAAGCTAGAAATATGCACAAAAAATTCTATGGTATTGAAAGACTCTGTGAAGTGGTTTCTCAAAACTGGCATTTGAGCGCCGAACAAATCAAGGAAGCCACCATCGCTGATTTGAGAAATTTTATTGGAAAACAAAAGGTTTTTGATGACATTACTTTGCTAGTATTGAAGCAACAGGGAAATATTGTGCATAATTGATTATTGACCGAAAGCATCCAGGATACAAGCCCCCGGATTCATTCCTTCGCAGACTCATAACCCAGAAATAAAAGACCTGTATCCCATGAAACTTGCCCCCCGAATTTATCCGTGGGGTCAATCTAAAATCTAAAATCTAAAATCTAAAATCGATTGACTGTCGTCAACCAGGTTTCTACGAGGAATCTTGGATTTAGTGGTCAAGCATCGAAGCAGAAACAGGATTTCGAGTTCCACGTCTGTAAGTTCTAATACCTTACCGCGAGCGAATCAAACAATTTTGTGCTTCCCGATTCGGGAGTTTAAATTATGAAACCACAAATAAATTTAGCACCATCTAAATCTCCAGAAGAACTCTATACCCAGCTACAGGAGTTGAGCGAAAAACTTGAGGAAGTAGAGGATGAAAAAAACAGCTATGAAACGTTAGTAGAAATTGTCACGCAACACTCCACGGATCTGGAAAACCAGATCCATCATAAAAACCGAGAGATGCAGACTTACATTGAGCAGGTAAAAAAGGTTATAGATGCAGCTATTGCTGTAAAAAATAATAGCTTTGAACCCCAGATATTGTCAGATGTGGCAGCGCGCAGTGATGCACTGGGAGAACTAGCACAGGTATTTTCGCATATGGTGCAAACGGTGAAAGCGCGGGAACAAGAATTAGAGAAACTTTTGCAGGCTTACGGACGTTTTGTTCCCGCTGAATTTCTCCAATTTCTCGGCAAGCAGAGCATTGTTGATTTCCAGCTTGGAGATCACGTGAGTAAAGAGATGGCAATTATGTTTTCCGATATGCGTTCGTTCACCACGATGGCGGAGCAAATGACTCCTCAAGAAAACTTTGACTTCATCAATAACTATTTACAGCAAGTTAGTCCCGAAATTCGGAAGCACAACGGTTTTATTGTCAAGTATATTGGAGATGGAGTCATGGCAGTTTTTCCTGATGGCGTGGATGATGCTATTCAGGCAGGAATTGTGAAATTGGAGCAGTTGCATAAATACAATCAAAGCCGTAAAATAAATGGGGATATACCGCTGAAGATTGGCATTGGTATCCATGTGGGTGATACGATGGTTGGGATTATTGGAGATGCGAATCGGATGCAAGCAGATGCGATATCGGATCATGTCAATCTCACCGCTCGTCTGGAAGGTTTGACTAAGTATTATGGCGTATCTTTATTAATTTCGGGAGATGTGGTACAACGTTTGAGTCAACCCGAAAAGTATCATATCCGTTTTTTGGATCGGGCTATTGTCAAAGGTAGACAAGAAGCCATTACAGTTTGTGAGGTGTTAGATGTTGAAGTAGAACCAGTGCGATCGCTCAAAATTCAAACCTTGCCTATATTTGAGGAGGGACTCCAAGAATATTGTCAGGGAAATTTTGCTAAGGCCATTGTTTGTTTTGAACAGATAGTAGCACTAAATCCAGATGACAAGCCCAGTCAACTTTACCTAAAACGCATCCAATCGCTGTTAGAAAAGAGTATTCCGGCTAACTGGAATGGCGTGTGGAAATTCACCAAAAAGTGACCTTAATACCTCAATTAGAGCTAGAAAAATCATGACATCTGGAAGCTTAAAAACAATGACCCAAATCTTTGGAGAATTCATTGAAGAATTTCCTCCTGAACACGATTCCCTAGAACTGACATTTACTCCCAGTTCTCGCCCGATTAAACAGCGCTGGCGCAACAACAGGCTTTCAGCTCATTTTGTAGCCGATTATTTGTCTAGCTTTCTACCTGTGGATGAGGAGGATGCTAGCAGCGAGAAACGGATAAAAGAAAGCAAGGGAGCTGTGAGCTACGTAGCCAACGAACTGTTAGAAAATGCGATTAAATTTAATAACGATGATACTCATTACAAGGTCAAATTTGGCATACACTTTATTGGTGAAACAGAGGTGACGGCGGTAATTTTTGCCAGTAATAGTGTCACTTCAGAAGGGGCGAGTAAGTTGAAGGAGTTTATTGAAGAAATTATGGCTTCCGATCCCAATGAACTTTATTTGCAGCAGCTTGAAAAAAATGCAGAATCTGAAAGTGATACATCGGGATTGGGATTGCTGACGATGATTAATGACTATTCAGCTAAGATAGGTTGGAAATTCGAGCCCAGGCCAGATAGTGATACCATCATTGTTACGACTGTGGTTCAAATTAGGGTCTAGTTTCTAGCATTTCAATATTTACTCTCTTGTGCGATCGCACTATTTTAGTCAGGAAATAAAATCACAATGGGCATTCAAGACATTCAAGGTGAAGATTACAGCATTCAGTACGATCCAGAATCAGTCACAGTCACTTTCCAAGGCGAACTGAGCCTGAGCGGCCCTCCAGAATATGCACCAATAGCCGAATTGTTAGATGAGGTCGCCAATGGCGAACCTCCTACTATTACCTTGAACCTAAAACAATTGGAATTTGTTAACAGTTCTGGTATCAGTATGCTGTCTAAATTTGTTATTAGCGTTCGGAAAAAGAAAACGATTCAACTTTTGGTATTGGGTTCAAATGATATTCCTTGGCAACAGAAATCTCTCAGAAATTTAGAAAAGCTGTTGCCAACTTTGAAGCTCGAATTAGCGTAGGATAGGTGTAAATTTTAACTACAGTTAACACAGGCGGGACGCCCGTGCCACACACAGTTAACACAGGCGGGACGCCCGTGCCACAGTTAACACAGGCGGGACGCCCGTGCCACAGTTAACACAGGCGGGACGCCCGTGCCACAGTTAACACAGGCGGGACG